>CANRBM010000001.1 GCA_947628855.1 uncultured Clostridia bacterium
TGTGGGGTGCAGACACGCCCTCACTGCGTACTTAGCATAAAACCGCTTGCTCCGCGGAGTCGCGCGGACAAGGCGGACGGCGTGTATTCACCCCACGAAAAATACTTTTCGCGGGGACCCCGATGTCGCTCGGACAGAGGGTGTGTTAATTCGCTCGGACAGGGGGATTCCACGACGATTTACCCCAAAAAATCACTGCGTAATTATTTTTTGGGGGGGACCCCTTATTGCTCGGAATGACAGGTTTATTCTCGCTGTCATGTTGAGCGAAGTCGAAACATCCCCGAGCTTTATAATAAAAATCTCAGACAAAGCGTCCATCAATATCAAGCTCTAACGCGGGAGTTTTGGCACTTGCATACAAATCAAAAACGCGAGCGACGGCAAGAATTTGCCTAGCTCGCGTTTTTAGCTTGGGGTGCAGGGGGTGAAACCCCTTGCCGCAGTGTGGGCGCGTAGCCCACATAGGGGCGTGTGGGGCAGCGCCCCACCTGCTGGGGCGGGATGATGCCGATTTGTTTGAGTATTGACAAATTTTTGTAAAAGGCATATAATCTGGGTAACAACTCAATGGGAGGATATCATCATGAGAGCAAACAAAAAGATCGTAGCGGTCGTCGCTATCATTGCGCTTGTCGCAGTACTTGGTGTGTGCCTCGTCGCTTGCAACGCGGACAGCTACACAAAGAAGTTGGAGAAGGCGGGCTACAATGTGAGCAGCTATAAAGCCGAGAAAGATGAAGAAGGCAAGATCGAATGGGGCGTGGTCGGTACAAAGGTCGGCAGTATGGTCACAGTCGTCAAATACAAGAGCTCCGACGACGCCAAAAAGGCAGAAGATGATCATAAGAATGCCATTATCAAGGTCGGCGAAGTTTACAGATCCGGCAAGATCGTCATTTGGGGCGATGCTGAAGGCGTAAAAGCGGCAAAATAACCAAAAAATCAATTTGATAAAGGCAGACCCGACAAGGGTCTGTTTTTTATTGTTGCAGACGAACCGAGAGGACGGATATTTTTGCAAACTCACGATATATGCGCGATTTAATTTATATAATACAAATATACCCTCGCGTACAAGGCGGATGTGGACAAACCGAAAAGGCAATAGATAGTTTAAAAAGCGGGACTGCGTTTAAGCATACTCGGATGGGTTTTTCGATATAAAATTTGCAAAAATATCGCATAATTATTCAATCTTGCAAGTATTTTGATTAAAAATATGGCAAATTTTGCAAATTTATAAAAAATTTATGAATATTTAGTTGACATATTGCCGGGGGGGGGTATTATAGAAATACATACTGATATTAATAGTTACAATTGTTCAATATCGACAAAAAATTTTTTATATAAAGGAGTATTTTTATGAAACGCAGAAAAATTTTATGCGCTTTGCTCTCCGTCATCTTGGTGTTGGCGATCGCGGGATGTATACTTGCCGCATGCGACAAAAAGACGACTGCCACGGTCACTTTCGAGGGAGAGGGCATAGACACATTTAAGATGAATGTGAAAAAAGGCGACACAGTCGCCGAGCCCGAGACGCCCGTAAGAGACGGCTGGTTGTTTGGCGGCTGGTCTGACGCGGAAGGCAATATTTGGGATTTCGATTTGCCTGTCAATGAAAATTTGACTTTGCATGCCGCGTGGGGCAAGGCAAATCTTGTGCTTGACGCAAATGGCGGTACGCTGGGCGAAGGCGTACAGTCCGAGTTTAATGTAAAGAGCGACGCGAACTATACGCTTCCCGTCCCGACGGCACCTTCGGAGGCGTTGACCTTCGCGGGCTGGGAGGCGGACGGAGCTATGCTCACGGGCGCAGACGGCAAGTCCACCGCGGGCTGGAGCAGTAATGGGCTTGTCACGGCGAGCGCAGTCTGGGTGACAAAGGGATCAAAGGACGTTTTCAAAGTGAGCGCTTTGTCTGACGGCACCTACTCCATTTCCGCATGGGGAGAGGAGTACTCCGCAGAGCTCGCTTTCCCGTCCGAGATAGCTGGCAAGGCTGTCACGGAAATTGGCGATATGAGCAAGCTTTCCGCTACAAAAGTCACCGTACCTGCAAGCGTGAAGAGCATTGCGGCGAAGGCTTTTGCAAGAAATGCGTCCGTAACTATCGTCGATATGTCAAATTTCGGCGGCGCGATAGGCGATCTTGCATTCAACGTCAGCGCAGTGGAGTTTGTGTTGCTTGGCGGCACGACGGCTATTGGAGAATACGCGTTTTTGGGCAGCAATATTGAGATGTTGTATGTGCCTGCGACGGTCAAGAGCTGCGCAAAGGGCGCGCTTGAAAACGAGGCGCTTATTGAGATAGACTTCGAGGGCGATTTTCCGACGCTCGGCGAAAAAGTTTTCGGCGACGGCACGAGCGACCTTTCCATAATCGCGTCCGAAAGTGCGTGGAACAAGCTCATAGAAGGCACGGACGATACAAAGGAATTCAATGTGCGCGTACAAGAGGCGACAGGGCTTTTGAAGGGCGGTCTCTTCACTTGGAGCGATGAGATGATGGAAAGTGGCATAGCGTCGCACGGTTTTTATACGGGAGATGAATTCGACGCGTATCTCGGACTCGGACTGAATATCGCGGTGATCATCAACGGACACGTCACGCTTGCCGACGTCTACGACGGCAAAGCGGCGAGCGACCATTTCTACAACTACGCCGCCACTCCGACCGATACATATTGTCTTGACAGAGAGGCAAAAACGCTCCAAAAACTTGCCGCAAACGAAAAGGGCGAAGTCATCAAGGACGGTGTGCTGTATGACTATGTCGGAAGCGAATCTGTGTACACCGTGCCCGACACCGTCACGGAGATCGCGGGCGGCGCGTGCATGACCGCAAGTTCATTGAAATTTTTGCATACGGGCAAAAATGTGACAAAAATAGGCAGTTCCGCATTCGCAAATGCCAATTTGTTCGGCGTCACCATAGGCGCAAGCGTGACGGAGATCGGCGACTACGCATTTTTCCTCAACAGCTATCTTTCGCAGCTCATCTTCGAGGGCACGACAGCTCCCACAGTGGGACAGGGCGCATTCTGCGACCTTATAGACGGTGTATTGCTCGTCCCTATGACGGACAATACTCTTGCGAGCTACGGCGCAAACGTTAAGATATACACAGTTGATCCCGTTTGGGGAGAGTCGGCAGGGAAACCGTTCTATGAGGCTATGTTGGGATCGCTCGAAGGACTTGACATGAGCAAAGTCAAGGATTCTCCCGACGCAGAGGAAAAACCGGCGACATATGACACGGGCGACTTCGAACAATTAAAATCCAATTATTTTGCGGCAAAAAATAAGACTTACGAAAGCGACTATGGCACGATCACTATGTTCGGCACGATGTCGGGCTATGCGTTGATAGAGTATAACGAAGCGAGCGATTTTAAGGGCACGGGCTACGTCTATTTTAACGCAGTACCCGGTTATGCGATCTCGTATTATGACGATGTGTCTGTTCCGCTTAAATTCGAGATGTTCTACTTCTCGGAAGGAAGGGCGCAAAGCCGCGTAACTTATGGAAAACTCGGCAACGATCAACTCGTTCCGCGCGGAGCAGAGGCGGGCACATACGGAGACGTGGACAAAGATTACTTCGTATTGGACGGCTATTCCATCATAAAGTGCCGCAAACAGGACGGTCAATTCTATGCGGGCACATATAAAAATAAGGACGGAGAGCTGACGGTCACGGGCATAGAAGGCATTTTAAAGTTGACGTTTGACGCAAACAATAAGACGCTCACATTCGGCGGCGAGGCGCTTGCGTTGATCGGAGAGGAAGCGGGCGTTTATTACGACATGGTCAGCAGGGCGATGCTCAAATTGGACGGCAAGCCGACGGAAGAAGGCTATTCGGGCACGATGACATTGTTGTACAAAGGCGAGACCGAGACCATGCCTTACTATATCAACGGAAAGAAGTTGACGTTCATACTCAACGGCGTCGATCATGAATGGGAGTTCAGCAAGACTTCAAGCGATGTTTGCGATGGCTATTATGACGAGAAAAATTACGAAGGACATCTCACATTCAATGAGATATCCGTAAGCACAAAGCATACATTCACCAATGGGAAGAGCAAACTTGAGCTTGACGGATTTTTCGGCGCGACATTGGACGGAAAGGACTACTCATACTATTATTATGAGAGCGGAGTACTCCTCTTTGACGGCGACGATGTGACGATATACACTATAGAGGGAAGCACTTTCACAAAGGCAACTGCTGCCGAAGTTGGTATGTATTATCACTCTACGTCTAAAAATTATAGGGTGTATCTCGATGGCAAAAATGCGCTTTATTTCTCAGGTGATGAATACGATATGTTCACTTATACTCTCAGTCCGGACGGCACATTTGAAACTTTTACGGTCGATGGTCATCAAGGAACAACGCTTAAGGGCAAGCTCAACACCGAAAAAGGATACGGAATGTTTGTCTATTACAGTTGGGGCGACAGTGTCGCTGCCATAAGCAAACAGCCGTTTGAGCAGTTGCTATCCTATGAGTCCGTTCGCGTGTATGGCGTAAGCGATGGCATTGTTAAAAGTGAAGGTCCCAGCTTTAACGCATATGTGAGCAATAATGTTTTGTTTATAAGCGAATACGGCAAACCCATTAGCATGTACGAACTTAGCGGGCAGGCACAGAACTTTACTTACACATTCACTTCCTCCGATGGCTGGACGGCAAATATCGATGTGAAGGTGACAAAGAAAGAGGCTACGGACGACAAATCGGGTTATGAAGTGGAAATGTCATTCAAGTGCGCAAGTTCGGATCATAAGAAGGGGACTTTGGACGGAAGCGAAAAACAGTTTGTGTTCAGCTGGCTCGATGATGATAAGACTAAGGTCGGCGTTTATGAGGACGACAGCTGGATGAGCAACTTCTTCTGCGGCACAGTCACCTGGAGCGAGCAAGGCAAGAGCTTTACCGTCACAGACGGCGAGACGACCTACACTGTCAGCGGATATGACACGGACAATGTGACCGTCACGAAATCCGAACCCGCAAAGAGCTGAGATGCTTGAGAACAACGACAGTTTGGTCAAAACGCTTTACGGCAAGTAGTAAAAAGCCCGTCTGCAAATGTTGCAGGCGGGTTTTTGTATGTAATTTGGAAAATGTGCCGTTACTCCGCGTCCCTAGTCAGCAGGTCGCCCTCGAGCAGGGGATAGGGACAGGCGAAAGAATAGGTGTGCTGGACGAGTTTGGCGTCGTCCGTGGCGGAGCCGTCCGCGGGGTCGATTATCACGCCAAGCGTAAAGCGCTTTCCGTCCGCGGGGGAGGGGGAGAGGATGTTGAGGGCGTCGCCCGTTCTAAAACGGTTGCGCATCTCCACAGTGGCTACGCCGTCCGCGTAGGAGAGCACTGTCGCGACATATATCTCCTTTTCGCGGGTGCGCGTGCTGTCATAGCTTATGCTGTCAAGCGGCGCGCCGAACAAAAATCCCTCCGTGTACGGGCGGTGCGAGACGCGTTCTAGTCTGGCATTCAGCTCCGCCTCATGGGTAATATGCCCCGTGGACAGGTACTCGTCTATGGCGGCGCGGTAGGCGGACGCGACGGTCGCGATGTAAAATTCGCTCTTCATGCGCCCCTCAACCTTGAGCGAGCATATGCCCGCCTCGGCGAGCGACGGTATGCGCGAGAGCAGGCGCATATCCTTGCTGTTGAGGATATAGGTGCCGCGTGCGTCCTCTTCTATATCCAAAGGCGCGTCCGGGCGCTGCTGTTCGACAAGTTTATAGCTCCAACGGCAGGGCTGTACGCACTCGCCCCTGTTCGCGCTGC
The DNA here is from genome assembly GCA_947628855.1 of uncultured Clostridia bacterium. Classification (GTDB taxonomy): domain Bacteria; phylum Bacillota; class Clostridia; order Christensenellales; family CAG-917; genus CAG-475. The sequence continues at coordinate 5,816 of CANRBM010000001.1, forward strand.
GCCCCGTGAAGTAGGAGGAGAGCAGACATCTGCCGCTGTAGCTCACGCACATAGCGCCGTGGCAGAACGCCTCGAACTGCATATCGGGACAGGCGTCGCGCATGGTTTTGACCTCCGCGAGGGAGAGCTCGCGCGCAAGCACTATGCGCTTTACGCCCATAGACTTGTACAACTGTACAGTGCGCGTGTTTAGCGTGTTCGCCTGCGTGGAGACGTGTATAGCAAGTGAGGGCGCCACTTCGCGGCACAGCGATATGAGACCGAGGTCGGATATTATCGCGGCGTCCGCGCCCGCGGCTTGCAAAAAGCGGAAATAGTCGGCGGCGGGGGCTATGTCGGCGTCGTGCGCGAAGATGTTGACCGCTACATACACCTTTTTGCCGCGCGTATGGGCATAAGCTATGCCCTCAATAATGTCATCGCCGCTGAAATTGTCCGCATACGCGCGCAATGAAAAGTCCTTGCCACCGATGTATACCGCGTCCGCGCCGAAATGTATGGCGCATTTGAGTTTTTTGAGATTGCCCGCAGGCATCAAAAGTTCAAGCATATCATCATTTGAGGAGGGGTATGCCCGCAAGATATATCAAGTCCGTCCTGTCGCGCGCGTCGCCCTCGGCAAGTACGAACGCTTTTTTGACGATGTTGCCGCCCGCGAGCGTAACGACTTTTTCTATGCCAAGCAGACTGCCGCCCGTGGATACAACGTCGTCCACGATCGCCACGCGCTTGCCCTTGATGAGCTCCGCATCGTGCTTGCTGAGATACAGCGTCTGCTCCTCGCCCGTCGTTATCGAATGTACGGACGCCTCTATGCCGTCCTGCATGTACAGCTTTTTGCTCTTGCGGCATACCGCGTAAAAGCGCTGTCCCAGCTCACGCGCTACCACGTGCGCAAGCTGCAAGCCCTTCGACTCCGCCGTGATAATGACGTCACATTCGCCGTCAAGCAGTTTTGCCAACTGCTTGCCGCAATGCTCCGTCAACTCTTGGTCGCCGTGCAGATTGAAAAAGCATATGCGCACCCCCGACGGCAATGGCAATATCGGCAGCTCCGTCTTGTAGCCGCATATGTCAATGGGATAGTATCCTTCCATATTGCACCTCATCTAGCGATATTTTCAATATATATTATAACAATACGGGAAGCAAAGTCAAGCGAGGTATGCGCGGTAAATCATAAGTATGACAACAGGACAGGGCAAAGTCCGTGTATTCACCCCACAAAAACATTTCATATTTTTTCGGGGTAATTAAGCGCGGAGCGGCGCAGCATTTGCGGTGCGCCACCTATCGCCCTTACTCCGTAATGGGCGCGGGCGCTCAGCAAATGCAAACTAGTCGGCGAGGAAGGTTATTTTGCCGTAGACGCAGACGCTCAAAAAGTCTATGAACCACATGAAGGGGAAAAGCGCGAGGCAGAGCGCGCCGAAGAGCAGGGTGGAGGCGTTGCGCGTCTCGAAAAAGCGAGTAATGCGATAGGCGGCGGACATCAGCCAGCCGAAGAATATCTCTATGAGTATCTTGCCCCAAAGCGGAAGTTTGTCGAATTTGTTCGTGAGCGTGAGCTTGTCCTCGAGAGTAGGCTCAACGGGGATCTCGACGATAAACGTGCTGCCCTTGTCTTTTTTGCTCTTCACGGAGATGTTGCCGCCGTGGTCGCGCACTATCTCCTTTGTGATGTACAGCCCGAGGCCGTTGCTCCCGGGATTTGTGCGCGTCTTGTCCTCGGTGTAAAATTGGTCGAAGATGTAGGGCAGGCTTGCCTTCGCTATGCCTTGTCCCTCATCCTTGACTATGAAAAACAGCGATTTTGCCCACAGCCTGTATGAGACTTTTATCGTCGTACCCGAGGGGGAATACTTGACGGCGTTGGAGATGAGGTTTTGTATCACTCGCCCGAATTGATAGGAGTCAAGCCTTACGGGGACGTTGGGCACTTTTTTGTGCTTTATCGTGATGCCTTTTGCCTCCGCGACGGGACGCATGCGGTTTACCGCCTCCGTGAAGTATTCGCGCGCGTTTGTAATGCTTTTGATATTTTTGTTGCTTTCAAGCTCCGCGTGCGACTTTTCGACAAGGGAGAGCACCATCTCGTTCATCTGTTCTGTCTTTTGCAAAATGAGGTCCGCATAATTTTTGTCGTCCATGCCGTCGCTCAAGCACTCCGCATAGCCCGAAATGACTTGCAGCGGCGTCTTCATATCGTGCGCGACGGAGGCTATAGCCGTGTTTGTGCGGTTGGCGATGTCTACCTGCGCGTCCTGCAATTTGAGCATTGTTATTCTAAGCGTGTCGAGGCGCTTTAAAATGGCGTGGTAGACCCCCGCGCCTTCTATCTTTACGGGCGTCAGCAGATCGCCCTCTTGAAGGCGCATAAGCTCCGTCTCTATCTTTGCAAGTCGCGATCTTCGCATTTCAGACCTCTCAATCCTGCCACTTGTAGCCCAGTCCCCAAACGGTGGCGACGTTGTGGATGTCCACTTTTGCGAGCTTGTCCCTCAGCCTCGCTATCGTCACGGCGACTGTGTTTTCGTCTATGTATTCGTCTATGCCCCATACCTCGTCGATGAGCTTTTGTTTGGGGATTATCCGGTTCGCGTTCAATGTGAGGTAGTCGAGTATCTTGAACTCCTTTGCCGAGAGGGGAATGTCAACGCCATCTACCTTCGCCTCGAAACGGGAGGATGAGATGCTGAGTCTGCCATAGCGCCTGTCGCTGCCCGTCTGCTGAGCGTTGAAGTCATAATAGCGCCTCAGTTGCGCGCGTACCCTCATCACCATCTCCTTGAAAGAGAAGGGCTTTGTCATATAGTCGTCCGCGCCGAGGGAGAACATGCGCTCCTTGTCCTCTTCGGCGACCTTGGCGGACACGACGATGACGGGGATCGTCTTGCTCTCGCGCAGTCTGCGGCATACCTCGTAGCCGTCGATCACGGGCATCATTATGTCGAGCAGCACGAGGTCGGGATCGATGTGCAGCGCCATGTCGAGCGCCTGTGAGCCGTCAAAGGCTTGATATACGGTCATGTCGCCCGACTTGAGCAGATAGTTGCGCATCATGTCCGAAATTTCGATGTTGTCCTCGGCAATAAGAATTTTTCTCATTTTTACCTCAAAATGTTTTAATATATTTATTCTACATCATTATTTTGTTTTGCACAATTGATTTTTTGCGTCGCCGCCTCGAAATATCGCTTGTAAGCCTTCTTGCAGTACCAATCGTGCTTGCTCTTCTGCTCCTCGCCCGCATAGTCGAGGTCATATTTGCCGTTTATGCGCCACGAGTTGAGCAGCGCGATATTAAAAGCGTCCGTGGGGCAGGAGAAAGAGCAGCGCGTGCACATTATGCAATTTCCTCCGAAACGGAATTTGCCGTCCTCGCCCCGCGTTATGTTGCCCATGGGACACGCCTTTACGCACTTGCCGCATCCTATGCACTTATTTTTGTCCACCTTGAACATTCTTCCGTTTACGCGCATCGCGGGCTGTTCTATGCGGAAAAGCCACGCTATGAAGTGCCCGAAGGGTATGCCTTTGAGCATATGCGGCGTCTCGCTAAGCACCTCGCGCGCCTCGACGGGAGCGAGCTCCTTGGCGGTGCGCCACATCTTTGCCGCCATGCTGTCCGTGTGGCGGAAGATCATATTGTAGGGCATGACGTAGTGATACTCCGCAAACTGCTCATATCCCTTGCGCCTGAGTATCGCGCGCATTTTGTAGGAGGAGATGTTGTTCGTCTTGAGCGGCTCGCCCGAACTTTTGAGTACGAAATACTTTTTTTTGCCCCCATTTGCGCATTTTGGCAGCGCTTTTGCGAGGTCGAGCATTATGTGAGGCGCGTTGAAACCGTGTATGGGATACGCAAATCCCACAAAGTCATAGGCGGCGGGGGAGGGCAGGGAGGTCAAGTCTCCCTTCAGCTCGAAGAGCGTCGTCTCCACGCCGTGGACCTCAAATTCCGCCTTGTAGAGGTCGCATATTTTTTTGGTGTTGCCCGTGCCCGAAAACACGTAGATAATTGCACAACTCATAGTTTATCTATATATTTTGTTCATCAGAACTTCGTGAAGCGCGCTTTGTGCTCCCTGTCGTACCAATAGGTGCGATTTTCGCCCTTCGCGTGTGTGTCATACCATACCTGCGCGTAGAAGGGCATAAACTTTGAAAGCCTGTCATAGTCCCAAGGTTGCGGCTGACAACACGTCGGGCACCAATGTCCCGCCTTGAGCACGGTGTAGGGGGAGGCGAAGAAGCGGTGTCCGTCGTGGCACTCCCACTCGAGTTTTGTATACAGGTCCCCCTTCGTCATGCTCTCGGACAGGCACCTGCCGCCTCTGAACGCCGCCGCGTCGCGCATATCCTCGATGTCGAGTTCGCTGTCCGGCTTTGTCTCGTCATAGCCGTGGTTGAGATGATATCCGTTCTCCTTGACGTGCTCGAGGTTGCGCATTTCGTCATAGTCTATGCTGCCGTCGGCAAGCTGTCCCTTTGCGAGGACGGGGAATTTGCTCCAATCCTCGGGCATGTTCGTCACGTTTTCGGGACTGCCGAAGAAAGCGCGCACCTTGCCCGCGTCGTCGCTCGCTATCCACTTGCGCGGCGCATTCTCGTCCTTGAGCAGCCTCTCTATCGCCAGCTTGCGTATCAGCCCCGCGGGGAAGAGCTTTGCCACTCTATAGTAGCTGTGCTTTTTGAGTATCTCCGTCCAATAGTCCTTTATGTCCTCCTTTTGGAAGTCAAAATAGTCGTTTAAGACGTCGCTGTCCTCAAACCACATGCAGTGGAAGTTTCGGAGCGAGTTCCATTGCGGTTTCATGAATTTCTCCGTGGAGCCGCCTATTATCTCGAAGCCTTGATCGAAGGTGTCATAGCCCGTGACTCTGTTGCGCGCTCCGCCGCCTATGTTGTAGCACTTCTTCCAGAATTTTTCGTCAAGCTGTCCCGATGCGTCCTTCTCCACGAGGTTTTTCAAAAGCCTGCCACTGTCGCGCGCGGTCACCCACTCTATGGGCGCGTTGAAACAGGTGTGGAACATCAGCCCGTCCTTCATGTTGTTGGTCAGCATACGGCTGTGCAGCATGCCCGTCTGGCGAAGTACCGCCCAACAGGCGAGGTCACTGTCAAGCACATATCTCTCGCCCTTTATCTTGCTTGCGGAGTACTCGTCGTATACGCTCGATATGAGGGGATCGCCCACGCGCCCCCACGGGTGCTTGTAGTTGCGGTTGCCGTATATCGCTACGGTGGAAATGTGTACGAATTTGGGTTGCTTGTCGCCAAGCTCCTGCACCGCATTGACAAGATTTATGGTGCCCAAGCGGTTGCAGTCGTCCGTCTCCTTGGGGTAGTGATCCGCCATAGGGGGGATGACCGCCGCGAGATGAAGCACGTAGTCCGCGTCCTTCACGAGCTCGCGGCACTTTTCCATATCCGCGATATTGCCGAAAATTATTTGCACTCTGTCCTTATACTTTTTGCGCACGGCGCGCGCATAGCGTCTCTCGCGCCTTTCGTTGAGCAAAAGCGCCTTCACCCTGACAACTCTGTCAAGCTCCATGAGCTGCGAGAGCGTCTCCATGCCCATATTGCCGCTCGCGCCCGTCATTGCGACTACGACTTTGTCTTTCATAAACTATCTCCCGAAAGTTTTTTACAATATCATTTTTGCACATCATTCTTGCATGGTCGTGACAAATTTCTTACAAATTTCTTACAAAGTTTTTTACCCCACGAAATCACTGTGTGATTTCGTGGGGACCCCGAGAAAGCTCGGACAAACGTTGCGTTATTTCGCTCTGACTAGGGGATGTTTCGACAAGCTCAACATGACGGCGTGTATAAGTGCGCTCGGACAGAGGGGATTCCTCGACTGCGCTCGGAATGACAACTATGGCAGGGGGGAGCAATACGCGCGCGGGCGCACATAAGTGTGTGCGCATACGTACGTACATTAAAAAATTAAGAAACGGGCGAAGCGATTGGGGCGGGGGTAATGGCAGACGGGCGAAACCGGTGGGCGTGAGTGGCAAAGGCAGACGATGGGGCGACGGCGAGGACAATAAAAATAGGGCGGAGAGAGGGAAAACGCAAGATGTTGCGGTGGGGAGGAGAGGCAAAATACAAGCGAAAATTTTTTTTGAAAATATGTAAAAATTTTTTGAAATTTAAGTTGAAAATGTTTGACAAAGGGGCGGTGGTCCGCTATTATATTACAGTATCTGCTTAGGCAGAGGTTTGTTTTGCGCCTTCGGGCGCAGGAAAAATATAAAGACACACGCGGATAGGTGTTAAATAATCAAAGATATCCGCGACGAATAAGTAGGAGGCTAAAATGGCTGGACAAAAAATCAGAATCAAGCTCAAGGCTTACGATCACAACCTTATCGACCTTTCTGCGGAAAGGATAGTCGAGACCGTCAAAAAGACAGGCACAAAGGTCTCGGGTCCCATCCCTCTCCCCACGGATAAGGAGATCATCACCATACTTCGTGCGACTCACATGTATAAGGACAGCCGCGAACAGTTTGAACTGAGAACTCACAAACGTTTGATCGACATCTACAACCCCACAAAGAGCACGCTCGACTCCCTCATGAAGCTCGACCTGCCCGCGGGTGTGGACATCTCGATCAAGCTCTGACACGACAATTTATTTAGGAGGGTGATCTTTACATGGATAAAGCAATCATCGCAAAGAAAATAGGCATGAGCCAGGTCTTTACCAAGGAGGGCAAGGTGATTCCCGTCACAGTGCTCGAAGCAGGTCCCTGCCCCGTGGTACAGATCAAGACCAAGGAGAACGACGGTTATGAGGCGATACAAGTCGGCTTTGGCACCGTCAAGGAGACAAGGGTGAATAAACCCGTCGCCGGCCACTTCAAGAAGGCGGGCGTGACAGTCAAGAAGTATCTGCGCGAACTGAGACTCGCAAACTGCGCAAGCTATACGCTTGGACAGGAACTGACCTGCGACATCTTCGGCGAAGGCGACAAAGTGGACGTCACGGGCACCTCCAAGGGCCACGGATTTTCGGGCGTCATCCAAAGATGGAACTCTCAACGTATAGGTTCCATGACGCACGGCACGGGTCCCATACACCGTCATCCCGGTTCTATGGGCGCTTGCTCCTCTCCCTCGAGAGTGTTCAAAAACAAGCATATGGCTGGACAGTGGGGGCATGAGCAGGTCACAATGCAAAACCTCACCGTCGTCAGAGTGGACAAGAGCAGAAATCTGCTCCTCGTCAAGGGCGCAGTCCCCGGCCCCAAGGGCGGAGTGGTCGTCGTCAAGGAGTCCGTCAAGGGCTGAGCGGAGGTAGGATATGAAACAGGATGTTTTGAATCTCGCCGGCAAAAAGGTCGGCACAATCGAAATGAATGACTCCGTTTTCGCTTGCGACTACAACGAGCCCCTCATTCATCAGGTCGTTGTGGCACAGCTTGCAAACAAGCGTCAAGGCACGCACGCGGCGCTCACTCGTACGGAAGTGCGCGGAGGCGGCTGCAAGCCTTATCGTCAGAAGGGCACGGGTCGCGCGCGTCAAGGCAGCATCGTCGCTCCTCAATTTGTCGGCGGCGGCGTGGTGTTCGCAAAGAAACCGAGAGACTTCTCTCAAAAAATCAATAAGAATATGAAGAGAGCCGCTCTATATAGCGCGCTTTCCGAGAAACTGCGTCAAGGCGAAGTCACTGTCATCGACAAGTTCGAGCTTGCCGAGGCAAAGACAAAGCTTGTGGCAGGCGCCGTCAAGGCACTGTCGCTTGACGGAAGGGTGCTGTTTGTGCTGGGCGACTATTATCCCGCCGCTGTGCAAGCATCCAAGAATATCCCGACGGTCGGCGTTTGCGAGTCGAGACAACTCAATGTGTATGACATCGTAGCCACAAAGAATCTTGTCCTCACCGTTGACGCGATCCATACTTTGGAGGAGGACGCACAATGACAGCATACGACATCATTTTGGAACCTATCCTTTCCGAGAAGAGCTATGACGGCATCCCCGCCAAGAAATATGCTTTTAAGGTCGTGAAGGATGCGACAAAGACTCAAATCAAAGCCGCGGTCGAGAAGATCTTCGGCGTCAAGGTCGCAAAGGTCAATACATGCAATTATGACGGTAAGCTCAAGAGAATGGGCAGAAACGAGGGCAGACGCGCGGCTTTCAAGAAAGCAGTCGTGACTCTGACCGAGGACAGCAAGGCGATCGAGTTCTTCGAGAGCTTGGCATAAGGGAGGCAGATTATGGCTATCAAGAAATATAAACCAACATCTCCCGCGCGCCGTTTTATGACGGTCTCCGCGTATGAAGAGATCACATGCACAACTCCCGAGCGCTCCTTGCTCAAACCTCTCGCGAAGTCGGGCGGCAGAAACGCGCAGGGCAAAATAACCGTGCGCCACATCGGCGGCGGCAACCGCACGAAGTACCGCGTCATCGACTATAAGCGCCTCAAGGACGGTATCCCCGCAAAGGTCGCTACGATAGAGTACGATCCCAACCGCTCCGCGAACATCGCGCTGCTCCACTACGCAGACGGCGAGAAGACATATATCCTCGCTCCTCTCGGACTCAATGTGGGCGACGTGCTTGAAAGCGGTCCCAATGCGGATATCAAGGTCGGCAACGCTTTGCCACTCAGCGCTATCCCCGTCGGTACTATGATACACAATATCGAGCTCCAACCCGGCAAGGGCGGCGTCATAGCGAGGGCTGCGGGCAACGCGGCGCAACTTATGGCGAAAGAGGGCAAATACGCCATCGTGCGTATGCCGAGCGGCGAGATGAGATACATCCTCATCGGCTGCAGGGCTACGATAGGCCAGGTGGGCAACCTCGATCATGAGATCGTCCGCGTGGGCAAGGCGGGCAAGACGCGCCATATGGGCACAAGACCTACCGTCCGCGGCGTCGTCATGAACCCGAACGACCACCCGCACGGCGGCGGCGAAGGCAAGTCCCCTGTCGGTATGCCTTCTCCCGTCACTCCGTGGGGCAAGCCCGCTCTCGGCTATAAGACAAGAAAGAAGAAGAATGCTTCAAGCAAGTTCATCATCAAGCGTGTGAACTAATCGGAGGGTAAAATGAGTAGAAGTGTTAAAAAAGGCCCCTATGTTGAAGAGCGCCTTATGAAAAGAATAATCGCTATGAACGAGTCGGGCGAGAGACAGTCGATAAAGACGTGGTCAAGGAGCTCGACGATCTTCCCCGAGATGGTCGGTCACACGATAGCGGTGCACAACGGCAAACAGCACGTGCCCGTTTACATCACTGAGGACATGGTCGGTTGCAAGCTCGGCGAGTTCGCACCCACCCGCACCTTCAGAGGCCACGCAGGGTCAAAGACGACCTCGGGCAAATAAGAGGAGGAGATTATGGCTACAAGAAGTAAGCAAAAGTCACAACTGCGCGAGAGCCTTGCGGACAAGAGACCGCATGCGACCGCAAAGTATATCAGAATTTCTCCCTTCAAGGTCAGAGTGGTGCTGAACATAATAAAGGGCAAGCCCGTGAATGAAGCTATCGCCATCCTCGAGAATACTCCCAAGGCGGCAAGCGAAGTGCTCATCAAACTTGTCAACAGCGCCGCAGCCAACGCGGAGAACAACCAAAATCTGGTGAGAGACGATCTTTATATCGCAGAGTGCTATGCGAACGAGGGTCCCACCCTCAAGCGCATACAGGCAGTCTCGAAGGGCAGAGCGTATCGCATCAACAAGAGAACGAGCCACATCACAGTCGTGCTCGACAGCAAACAGGCGTAAGGAGGTATACTGAATGGGACAGAAAGTCGATCCAAACGGACTGAGAACCGGCGTCATTAAGGGCTGGAATTCAAAATGGTATGCCGACAAGGCGCACTTTGCGGACAATATCGTTGAGGACAACAAGATCCGCAAGTTCATCAAGAAGAAGTATTATGAAAGCACGATCTCCAAGATAACCATCGAGAGAGCCGCGAACAAGGTCATCATCGGTATCTATTCGGGCAGACCCGCTACGCTCATCGGTAAGGCGGGCGCGGGCGTCGCGGAGATCAAGGCGGAAGTAGACAAGCTCATTGGCGCCGAGGAGACAAAGAGACAAGTCTCCATCAACATCATGGAAGTGCAACATCCGGACGCGGACGCACAACTCGTTGCGGAGAACATCGCAAAGCAACTCGAGGCGCGCGGCAGTTTCCGTCGCAGCATGAAACAGGCTATGAGCAAGGCTATCAAAGCGGGCGCAAAGGGCATCAAGACTATGGTCAGCGGACGCCTTGACGGCGCAGAGATCGCAAGGAGCGAGCAATATAGAGAGGGTTCCATTCCTCTTCAGACCTTGAGAGCGGACATCGACTACGGCGTAGCGACGGCAAACACGACTTTCGGCGCTATCGGCGTCAAGGTGTGGATCTACAAGGGCGAAGTGCTCGGCAACAATCCACTTGAAGGAGGAAATCAATAATGTTAATGCCTAAACGCGTCAAGAGACGCCGTCAAATGCGTGGCAGAATGAAAGGCAAAGCTATGAGAGGCAACACCGTTGCATACGGAGAGTTTGGGCTCATGGCGACGGAGCCGGGTTGGATCACCTCCAATCAGATAGAGGCAGCGCGTGTAGCAATGACAAGATATATCCGCCGCGGCGGACAGGTGTGGGTGGATATCTTCCCCCATAAGCCCGTTACGCAGAGACCTGCCGGCACTCGTATGGGTTCCGGTAAAGGCGCGCCCGAATACTGGGTCGCAGTGGTAAAGCCGGGCCGCGTAATGTTTGAGATCGCGGGTATCGACGAATCTATAGCAAGAGAGGCGCTTCGTCTCGCCGCAAACAAACTTCCCGTCAAGTGCAAGTTTGTCAAGGCTGAGGACGTAAACGGTGCCGAAGGCGGTGAACAATGAAATCTAAGCAGGTTTTGGAAATGTCAGATCAAGAGCTTCAAACAAAGCTCAACGAATTGAAGTCGGAGCTTTTCTTCCTTCGCTTCAAGCATGCCACCAATCAGCTCAGCAATCCGCAGGTGCTTGTGACTACAAGGCGTGACATCGCCCGCGTCAAGACGGTCATCCGTCAAAGAGAGCTCGCCCGCGCTAAGGCAGAGCAGAAGGGCTAATCGGAGGAGATTATGGAAGAGAGAAATCTTAGAAAAGAAAGAGTGGGGATCGTCGTCAGCGATAAGATGGACAAGACCATCGTCGTCGCCATAAGCGAGCGCGTCAAGCACCCCCTTTACAAGAAAATAGTCAGCCGTACCAAGAAGTGCAAGGCACACGACGAGAAAAACGAGTGTGGCGTTGGCGACAAGGTGCGCATCGCAGAGACTCGTCCTTTGTCAAAGGACAAGTGCTGGAGACTTGTCGAGATAATCGAGAAGGCAAAGTGATCGGAGGGCAGTATGATTCAACCGTTAAGCTGGCTCAAAGTTGCGGATAACAGCGGAGCCAAGGAAATTATGTGCATCAGAGTTCTGGGCGGTTCATTCAGAAGGAGCGGCAACATCGGCGACGTCATAGTCGCGTCCGTGAAATCTGCTATCCCCGGCGGCAAGGTCAAGAAGGGCGACGTCGTCAAGGCGGTCATCGTCCGTACGCAGTTCGGTCTGCAACGCGAGGACGGCAGCTACATCAAGTTTGACGACAATGCGGCTGTCATCATCAACGCACAGAAGGACCCCGTGGGCACCCGTATTTTCGGGCCCATTGCAAGAGAGCTTCGCGAGAAGGAATACACAAAGATAATTTCTCTTGCGCCCGAAGTTCTGTAAGGAGGACGGAAAAATGGCAAATTACAGCGTCAAGAAGGGCGACAACGTTGTCGTCATCACCGGAAAGGACAAGGGCAAGGTCGGCAAAGTGCTCAAAGTCAACACCGCGAATGGCAGGATCTATGTAGAGGGCGTCAACCTCGTGCATAAGAGCAGAAAGCCGAGAAACGCTCAAGAGAAGGGCGGCATCATCGAGCAAGAGGGCACCATCGACGTGTCCAACGTCATGCACATCTGCTCGGGTTGCGGCGCGGCGATAAGGGTCAAGCATGAACTGAGAGACGTAAACGGCAAGCAAAAGTCCGTACGCGTCTGCCCCAAGTGCGGCATAGCCCTCGACGAGAAGAAACAATCCGCCAAGAGAGCGGCAAGAAAGGTCGCCAAAAAGAAGGCGGAAAAGAATACCGACAATAAGGCTGATACAAAGGTCGAAAAGTCAAAAAAAGAGTCTAAGAAAGACTGATAAATCGGAGGTAATATCGTGGCAAAAAAGGAAAATCAGGTTGCAAACGCACCTGCAACCGATCTCAGTGCTGGTAATGCCGAAAGATATCGCTTGAGAAAGCAGTACACCGAAGAGGTTGTGCCGGCTCTCATCAAACGCTTCGGCTACAAGAACATCAACGAGGTCCCCCGTCTTGAGAAAATAGTGCTCAATATGGGTCTTGGCGATTGCAAGGACAACAGCAAGTCGTTGCAGCTCGCCGTCGAGGAGCTGAAGCAGATCGCAGGTCAAAAACCCGTCATCACTAAGGCAAGAAAGTCCGTCGCGAACTTCAAGGTCAGAGAGGGCATGAACGTCGGCGCAAAGGTGACGCTCCGCGGCACAAGAATGTATGACTTCCTCGACAAATTCATTTCTATCGCGCTCCCGCGCGTCAGAGACTTCCGTGGCATTTCCGCAAAGTCATTCGACGGCAGAGGCAACTATGCGATAGGCGTCAAGGAACAACTCATTTTCCCCGAGATCGAATTCGATAAGGTGGAAAAAGTGCGCGGATTCGACATCTGCATCGTGACGACCGCAAAGACGGACGAAGAGGCACGCGAGCTTTTGAAGCTCATGGGCATGCCTTTTGCAAAGTGAGGTGAACTATGGCCAAAACTTCAATGAAGATCAAGCAACAAAGACCGCAAAAATATTCGACGCGCGAGTATACTCGCTGCCGTATTTGCGGACGTCCGCACGCCGTACTCAGAAAGTACGGTATCTGCAGAGTCTGTTTCCGCAATCTTGCCTATAAGGGCGAGCTTCCCGGTGTGAAGAAAGCAAGCTGGTAAGGAGGAAATTATGACAGATCCCATTGCAGATATGCTTACAAGAATAAGAAATGCCTTGACCGCAAAGCACGAGACGGTAGATGTCCCCGCAAGCAAGATCAAGGTCGCTATCGCGGATATTCTTTTGAGAGAAGGTTACATCAAGAGCTATGAGATCGTGGAGGGCGAGGTGCAAAACACCATCTCCATAACGCTCAAGTACGCTCCCAACAAAAACCAGAAGGTCGTTACGGGCCTCAAGAGAGTTTCAACTCCCGGCTTGCGCGTTTACGCAGGCGTCGACGATATCCCGAAGGTCTTGGGCGGGATGGGCATTGCCATCCTCTCCACGTCGCAGGGCATACTCACCGATAAGGAAGCGAGAGCAAAACATGTCGGCGGCGAAGTGCTCGCCTACATTTGGTAAGGAGGTGCGTTATGTCAAGAATCGGAAGAGCTCCAATTGCTATACCTGCAGGCGTCACCTTTGACAATCAGGACAACCTCATCACGGTGAAGGGACCCTTGGGCACCCTCACTCAGAAGGTGGACAAGTCCATAGACGTCGTGCTCGAGGACGGGCACATCGTCTGCAAACGTCATTCGGACGATAAAGATCATCGCGCGCTTCACGGCCTCTACCGCGCGCTCATCCACAATATGGTGGTCGGCGTTACGAAGGGATTTGAGAAGTCGCTTATCGTCGCGGGCGTCGGCTTTAAGATCACCCTCACGGGAAACAACAAGCTCACTATGAACATAGGCTTTTCTCATCCCGTCGAGTTTACCGCTCCCGAGGGCATTACGTTCGCGCAGCCCGCTCCGCTCGAGATCGTCGTCAAGGGCATAGACCGCCAGCTCGTCGGTCAGACCGCCGCAACGATCAAGGCTATCAAGCCTGTCGAGCCTTATCACAACTACGGTTTCCACTATAAGAACGAGACCGTTGTCAAGAAGGTCGGCAAGAGAGCGACTAAGTAAGAGGTGGCAATATGATTAAGAAGATAGATAAAAATCAAGACAGAGTCATTCGTCACGCGAGAGTGCGCAAAAAGATAAGCGGCACGGCAGAGCGTCCTCGTCTCAGCGTGTACAGAAGTACGAATCACATCTACGCTCAACTCATCGACGACGTGAAGGGTCACACCCTCTGCGCCGCGAGCACCGTTGAAAAGAGCATAGCGGCCGAGGTCGCCGAGCTCACAAAAACGGACGCCGCAAAGAAAGTGGGCGAGGCAGTCGCAAAGAAGGCGCTCGAGCTCGGCATCACCGAGGTCGTGTTTGACAGAGGCGGCTATCTGTACACAGGCAGAGTTCAAGCTTTGGCAGACGGCGCAAGAGAAGCCGGACTGAAGTTCTAAGGGAGGGAGTTATGGCAGAGAATCGTGACAGAAGAAACGACAACAGAAGAGAGGAGAATGACGGCCTCGAAAAGAAACTCATCGCCGTAAACCGCGTCTCCAAGACGGTCAAGGGCGGCAGGAATATGCGTTTCTCGGCGCTTGTCGTAGTCGGCGACGGACAGGGTAAAGTCGGTCTCGGCATGGGCAAAGCGGCCGAAGTCTCAGAGGCTATCGAGAAGGCGTCCAAGCTTGCAAAGCGCAATATGGTCTCCATCTCTTTGAAAGAAAACACCATCCCCCATGCGACGACGGGCAAGTACGGCAGAGGTCAAGTACTTCTGCTCCCCGCCGAACAAGGAACGGGCGTTATCGCGGGCGGCGCGGTGCGTATTGTGCTCGAGGTCGCGGGAGTCAAGGACATCAGGACGAAGTCCCTCGGCTCCAACAACCCCATCAACTCCGCAAAGGCGACTATGCAAGGGCTTATGAGCCTCAGAAACGCGGACGAGATCGCGAGACTTCGCGGCGTGGATATCGCTACGGATTGAGGAGGAAACTATGGCAAACGAAAACAAGATCAAGGTTACCCTCATTAAGAGCCCCAACGGCGTGCTCAAGTGCCACAAGGTCAATCTTGAGGCTATGGGCTTGCACAAAATAGGCGACAGCAATATTTTTGTCAACGACGCCTGCGTACAGGGCAAGATCAAAAAGGTCGTCCACCTTGTCAAGGTAGAGGAGATTTGAGGAGGAACTGCTTTATGAAAATTCACGAACTCAGACCCGCTGAGGGCGCAAGGACATCTGAAAAGAGGATCGGTCGCGGCATCGGCTCAGGCATGGGCAAGACCTCCACGCGCGGACATAAGGGTCAATGGGCAAGAAGCGGCGGCGGCGTCCGTCCCAACTTCGAAGGCGGACAAATGCCTATGACAAGGCGCTTGCCCAAAATAGGATTCAACAACAAGAGATTCGCCAAGGTCTACAACATCGTCAACGTCGAGGCGCTCAATGCCTTCGACAACGGCGCGACCGTCGGCATTGATGAGCTTGTCGCTTGCGGCATTATAAAGAAAGTCGAAAACTACGGGCTCAAGATCCTCGGCGACGGCGAACTCAAGGTCGCCCTTACCGTCAAGGCAAACAAATTCACCGAGTCTGCAAAACAAAAAATAGAGCAGGCAGGCGGAAAGGCTGAGGTGCTATAATGTTTGAAACGCTGAAAAACGCATTCAAGACTAAGGACATAAGAAGGAAGATCTGGATGACCCTCCTTCTTGTGCTAGTCTACCGAATCGGTTGCTACATCCCTATCCCTTCGCTCAACATCACCGTTGTGCAGGGGGCTTTCAGCTCTACCGACTTCCTCGGAGTGCTGTCGTCTATTACGGGCGGATCAATGCAGAATGCGACGTTATTTGCGCTTGGCATATTGCCATTCATCAATTCATTCATTATCATGCAACTGCTCACCCTCGTCATCCCGGCGCTCGAAAGAATGTCCAAAGAGGGCGAAGAGGGCAGAAACAAACTCACGCAGATAACGCGTATCGTCGCGATAGGACTTGCCGTGATACAGGCAATAGGCATTGTCATCATGTGGTACAACTTTGGCGACAATCATGCGGGCATCATGCCTCTCTTCGAGTATGAGCTGGGGTCGGATACGGCGCCGATACTCACGATGGCGATCACCATAATAATCCTCGTCGCGGGCAGCACGATGGTCATGTGGCTGAGCGAGCGCATCACGGAGTTCGGCATCGGCAACGGCACGTCCATAATAATCTTCATCGGCATACTCGCCACCGCGGGAACTTCGATCGCGGGCTCCTTCAAGCAAGTCGCGGAGAATTGGCAATATATTTGGAACATCATCGGATATATCCTTGTGGTCGTGGCCATTCTTGCCTTCATCGTCTTTGTGGACGGAGCGGAGCGCAGGATCTCGGTGCAATACGCAAAGCAGGTCAAGGGCAACAAAATGTACGGCGGACAGACCACCTACATCCCCATCCGCGTCAACGGCAGTGGCGTCATGCCCATCATCTTCGCCTCATCGCTTCTGATGTTCCCACAGATGATAATCCAGCTGTTCTTCTCGGATACAGAGGCGGCGGTGTGGTATTCGCGCTATATGGGCACGGGCACTCCCGTCTACTATGTGCTGCTTGCATTGCTCATTCTCGGATTCTCCTACTTCTATGCGCAGATACAGTTCAACCCCGACGACGTGTCAAAGAATTTGCAACAGTACGGAGGATTTATCCCCGGCATTAGGGCGGGCAAACCGACGAGCGACTTCCTCAAGAAGATAAACAACAGGATAACGCTGTTCGGAGCTATCTTCCTCATGTTGATATCGCTCATACCGACGTTCGTCTTCCTCGCGCTTTCGGGACAATACTCCGGCTACGACCTCGGACTTGCGAACTCCTTCTCCGCAACGGGACTGCTCATCGTCGTCTCGGTCGCGCTTGAGATAAACAAGCAGCTCGAGTCGCAGATCATGATGAAACACTATAAAGGTTTCCTCAAATAACAAAAATTCACACATTTCCCGCCGCGGACCCCTCAAACTCGGTTGCGCGGCGCGGAAAAAAGTGATATAATAAACAATTATGAAAAATATCGTACTCTTAGGCGCACCCGGCGCGGGAAAGGGCACTCAAGCGGCTCTCATACGTGAGGAATTTCACATTCCTCATATTTCCACGGGCGACATCCTCCGCAGAAACATCAAGGAGGGCACTCCCCTCGGCGTGACGGCGAAGAAGTACATCGACGCGGGCGAGCTTGTCCCCGACGACGTGGTCATAGGGCTGGTGGAGCTCCGCCTCAAAGAGGACGATTGCAAAGACGGTTACATTCTCGACGGATTTCCGCGCACCATACCGCAGGCCGAAAGCCTCGACAAAGTGGCAAGGATAGACGTCGCCCTCAACATAGACGTCCCGTTTGACGTCATAATGGAGCGGATGAGCGGAAGGCGCGTTTGCGCTTGCGGAGAGACGTATCACGTGTCTACTTTGGGCGACGCTACGACTTGCCAAAAGTGCGGAAAGGAGCTCTTTATACGCGATGACGACAGACCCGAGACCGTGGAAAACAGATTGAGAGTGTACGAAAAGCAGACCGCGCCCCTCATCGACTATTATCGCAAGCAGGGCAAGCTTAAAGACGTGAACGCGGTCGGCGAGATAGACAAGATATTCGAGGACGTAAAGAAGGCGCTCATATGATACATATCAAGAGCCCATCGGAAATTGAATGTATGCGCAGGTCGGGCGCGATCTTGAGGGATTGCTTGCTCTTTCTCGAGGAGAGAGTGAAGCCCGGCGTGAGCACGAAGAGGCTGGACGAGTTTGCCTATGATTATATCGTAAGGCATGACTCAAAACCGTCCTTCCTTGGCTATGGCGGCTTTCCCGGCACGATATGCGCCTCTGTTGATGAAGTCGTCGTGCACGGATTTCCCTCCGATAAGAGGCTTAGCGAGGGCGAGATACTCTCCATAGACTGCGGGCTCATCTTCAAGGGCTGGCAGGCGGACGCGGCAAGGACTGTCGCTGTGGGGCAGATATCCCCCGAAAAACAGGCGCTCATCGACGTGACGAGAGAGAGTTTCTTCGAAGGCGTAAAGCATTTCAAGGACGGAGGGCATCTCGGCGACATATCAAATGCGGTGCAAGTGTATTGCGAATCGCGCGGCTACGGCGTCGTGCGCAGCATGGTCGGGCACGGCATAGGCAGAGAGATGCACGAGGACCCCGCGGTGCCCAACTACGGCGCGGCAGGGCACGGCACGAGGCTGAAAGTAGGGCTTGTGCTGGCGATAGAGCCTATGATAACAATGGGTACGTGGGAGACGACGGGCACGGGCTGGACTTGCGTCACTAAGGACGGCAAACCCGCCGCGCACTATGAAAACACCGTCGCCCTTACGGAGAAAGGTGCGGAGATACTGACGCTGTAATATGGAACTGGGACAAGTGGTATATTCAAAAGCGGGACGCGACGCGGGCAGGTACTATGCCGTGGTCGAGCTTGTTGATGACACGCGCGTCAGGATTGCAGACGGAGATCTGCGCCGTATAAAGAGGGCAAAACTCAAAAATATCAAGCATTTGGGCACGGACGGAGAGGTCTTGGAAAAGATATCCGCAAAGCTCAAAGATGGAGCTCAGGTGTTTGACGCGGAGCTGTACAGCGCGCTCAGGCTGTACGATAAAAAATAATAAGGAAGGGTGTAATGTCAAAGGAAGACGTCATCGAAACCGAGGGCAAGGTCATCGAAGTCCTGCCCAAGACGCAATTCAGAGTGATGCTGTCAAACGGCCATGAGATACTCGCGTATCTCGGCGGGAAGCTGCGCATCAACAACATCAGAATTCTCGAGGGAGACAAAGTCAAGATCGAAATGTCGCCCTACGACCTTACGAAGGGCAGGATAATCTACCGCAATAAGTAAGTATAAAACGAAAACATTTTTTGGAGGATCAACTATGAAGGTCAGACCGAGTGTAAAGCCGATGTGCGACAAGTGCAAGGTTATCAAAAGAAACGGCAGAGTAATGGTCATCTGCTCGAAGTATCCAAATCACAAGCAACGTCAGGGCTGAGCCCGTCGCTTTCCCGCGCGTCTTGCGGGACTTATATAGGAAACAAGCATAGGGCGGCTGGTTGCTCCATTCCAATTCACGGGCAACTCCCTGTGCGGTCATATATAAATCAAACTGTACACAATTTTCGGAGGTAGAAAATGGCAAGAATTGCTGGCGTGGATCTTCCGCGCGACAAGAGAGTCGAATATGGACTTACCTACATCTACGGTATCGGTTTGCCGACCTCTCAAGAGATACTCCGCGCAACGGGCATAAGCCCCGACGTGCGCGTCAAGGATCTCACCGAGGAGCAAGTGAGTCTCATTCGTGATTACATCGAAAAGAATCTGCACGTAGAGGGCGATCTCAAGCGCGAAGTCCAGCTCAACATCAAGAGACTTGGCGAGATCGGCTGCTATCGCGGCGTCCGTCACAGAAAGGGTCTGCCCGTCAGAGGACAGAACACAAAGCAAAACGCCCGTACAAGAAAGGGGCCGAAGCGCGCTGTGGCTCGCAAGAAGAAATAAGGAGTGAACTATGGCAGGTATCGCAAGAAAAGCAATCAAAAAGAGAAAAGATATCAAGCGCGTTGAGAAAGGGCAAGTGCACATCCACGCCTCTTTCAACAACACGATAGTCACCGTTACGGATATGAACGGCAATGCAGTCTCATGGTCCAGCGCGGGCAAACTGAAGTTGCGCGGCAGCCGTAAGGCTACTCCGTTCGCGGCTCAGATGGTCAGCGAGGACGCGGCGAAGGTCGCCTACGATCAAGGCATGAGGACCGTCGAGGTCTATGTCAAGGGCGCAGGTCAAGGCAGAGAGTCCGCTATCCGCGCACTCGGCAACGTCGGCTTGGAGGTCACGCTCATTCAAGACGTGTCT
Source organism: uncultured Clostridia bacterium (assembly GCA_947628855.1). GTDB lineage: Bacteria > Bacillota > Clostridia > Christensenellales > CAG-917 > CAG-475. The sequence goes on from CANRBM010000001.1 coordinate 25,658, forward strand.
CCCATACCCCACAACGGTTGCCGTCCGCCCAAGGCGAGAAGGCTGTAATAGGAGGTTGAACTTATGGCAAAATATACAGGACCCGTGTGCCGTCTTTGCAGACGCGAGGGTTGCAAGCTCTATCTGAAGGGAGCAAGGTGCAACTCGGAGAAGTGCGCCTTCTATGACAGAAAGAATGTCCCCGGCTCCGATCCCAAGGCGAGGAGCAGGAAAAAGGCGAGCGGTTATTCCGTACAGCTGCGCGAGAAGCAAAAAACAAAGCGCTACTACGGCGTGACGGAAAAGCAGTTCAAGATGTACTATGACACCGCGTCCGAAATGCGCGGCATCACAGGCGAGAACATGCTCACCCTCATCGAGAGACGTCTTGACAACGTCGTTTACAGGCTCGGTCTCGGCGTTTCGAGAGCGCAAGCCCGTCAGATCGTCTGCCACGGACATATCACCGTCAACGGCAAGAGAGTGGACATCCCCTCCTACCTTGTCAAAGTCGGCGACGTCATCGCTGTCAAGGAGAACAAGCAGGATTCCGTGATGTGGGAAGATGTCAAGCAGACGAAGAACCTCAGCGTCGTCAAGTGGCTCACATTTGACAATACTACGCTCACAGGTACGGTCGTCGCACTCCCCGAGAGAGAGGATATCGACCTCGACATCCAGGAGCACCTCATCGTCGAGTTGTATTCCAAATAATGTAGGAGGATACCAAAATGATGCAGATAAAGAGCCCACGCATTACTTTCGAAGAGAACGAGAGCAAAAATTATGCGAAATTTGTCGTCGAGCCGCTTGAGCGCGGTTTCGGAACAACGATCGGCAATTGCTTGCGTCGTATTCTCCTCTCCGCACTTCCGGGCGCTGCGGCGGTCGGTATCAAGATCGTCGGCGTGGAGCACGAATTCTCCACGATACCGGGCGTAAAGGAAGAGGTGACGGAGATCATCCTCAACTTGAAAAACGTTCGTTTCAAGGCGGCAGAATCTTTTGACGGAGCGGGCAAGCAGCAGTGCTACCTGCACATGAACTCCATCGGCGTCGCAACTGCGGGCGACATCGAGTGCCCCTTGGGTATCGAAGTCATGAACCCCGAGCAGGTCATCTGCACCCTCGACGAGGGAGCGGAGATAGACATGACGATATATGTCGATCGCGGCAGAGGCTATGTGCCCGCGTCTCAAAACAAGGATATTTCCCAACCAATAGGGTATATCCCCATCGACTCCATATATACCCCCGTTACGAGGGCGAATTACGCAGTCGAGAGTACCCGCGTCGAGCAGAGCATCGACTTTGACAAGCTCACGCTCGAGGTGACGACGGACGGGACGACTTCCGCAAAGGAGATCACATCCCTCGCCGCAAAGATAATGAACGACCATATGAAATTGTTTGTCGAACTCGTGGACAAGATGGACGAGACGCCCATACTCATCCAAAACGAGCCCGACAATAAGACTAAGGTGCTGGAAATGTCCGTTGAAGATCTCGACCTGTCGGTGCGCTCCTACAACTGCTTGAAGCGCGCAGGCATCCACACCGTCGAGGATCTCACCAAGCGTTCCGAAGAGGATATGCTCAAGGTGAGAAACCTCGGAAGAAAATCTCTCGAAGAGGTTGTAAAGAAGCTCGAGGAGCTCGGTCTCAGCCTCAAGACCCAGGAGGACTAAGTTATGCCAAAAAAATTAGGAAAACGCACAGACCAAAGAATGGCCTTGCTCAAGAATCAGGTTTCCGAGCTGTTGTGGTACGGTCAGATCGAGACGACCGTCGATCGCGCTAAGTCAGTGAGGAGCCTCGCCGAGAAATATATCACTCTCGCTATTAGAACATACAAGGACGATGTAAAAGTCGTCAAGACAGTCACCAACGTGAGCGCCAAGGGCGAAAAAACCCAATCCCAGGTGCAATTCACCAACGACGGACCCAAAAAGCTCGCCGCGCGCCGCAGACTTATGGCGGAGCTCGTGGACCTTCAAGAGGTCAAGGGCGAGAAGGAGTCCAAGGCGGCTTTCCGCGCGCGTATCAAGGACACAAAGCATCCCCTCATCGAGAAGATATTCAAGGAGTATGCTCCCAAGTACGACAAGCGCAAGGACGAGCTCGGACAGGGCGGCGGCTACACCAAGATCCTCAAGACGGGAAACCGCAGAGGCGACGCTGCCGAGATGTGCATTTTGAAACTCATCTGATACGTTTCATTTACTCCAATCAAGGCGCTCACCCAAGGTGGGCGCTTTGATTTTAACACCGCGTATTTTGGCGGCGCACTTGACATAACCTAAGCATTTTTATATAATTCTGTATATAGAATTTATGGGAGGAGACATATGATCGCAACGGTCATCGAGTTTTTCAGAAAAATATTTGCGGGCAACGATTTTTTGACGCTGTATGTCATCTCCATTATCCCCATAATCGAGCTGCGCGGCGCTATCCTTTTCATGCCGGGCATGTTTTTGAAGGGCGCGGCGGACGCGTTTATCAACACGTACATCGGCATGTGGTGCTGCATTGCGGGCTCCACTACTGTCATTTTGCCACTCATACTCATTACCCGTCCGCTGCTCAAAAAGCTCAAAAATACAAAACTGTTTGCGAAATTCGCCAAAAATATGGAGTCCAACCTCTCCGACAGGGCAGAGTCCGCCTACAATGAGGAGGAGCAACGCCGTAAGGACGAGGAGCGCATCAAAAAAGGCAAAAAGCCAAAGCGCAAATACAGCACGGATACCAAAAAGTTTTGGGGGCTATTCACCTTTGTTGCCATACCGCTCCCCATGACGGGCGCCTGGACGGGTTCCTGCATAGGCAGTTTCCTCGACTTCCCCGTGTGGAAGGCGTCGCTTGCGGTATTCCTCGGCAACATAGTCGCGGGACACATCCTCATGGCGATAGCCTGGTTCTTGCCAAACGAGTATGCGGACATCTTCCTCGCGGGCTTTGCGGTGCTCGCCGTAGCGCTCGCCGTCATGCTCGCCTACTCCCGCGGCCGCAAAAACGAGAAGAAAAGACGCGATGAACGCGCAAAATACGCCACTAAAAGCGAATATGAACTTGCGGTGCTCCAACGTGAAGCAGGCGAGGACGGCTCCGTCATCATCAAGAAGGAGTATATCGACAAGCACGGTGACCGCCATATAATCATCGGCCACGACGAGTCAAAAAACGAGAATATCGCAGGCAAGGACGACGTGATTTGATCGAGAACATGTGGGCTACGCGCCCACACCCCGGCAAGGGACTTCGTCGCCCCACGCAGGGCTGCGCGCCCTGCACCTCGGCAAGGGACTTCGTCGCCCCACGCAGGGCTGCGAGCCCTGCACCTCGGCAAGGGACTTCGTCCCCTGCACCCCAAGCTAAAAAGCGCGAATGTGGCTCTTTCATCGCCGACATTCGCGCTTTTTGGATTGTGTGTATGGTACTAACCCCTGCGTGAGAGTTTGATATTGACGAAAATATGGTCTGAGTTCTTTACTAAAAACGGGGGATTTCTCCCTATACCCCGCAAAAATATGAAATGTTTTTGTGGGGTGCAGACACGCCCTCATTGCGTACTTAGCGTGAAACCGCTCGCTCCGCGAAGTCACTCGGACAATACGTCTGTCCGTGTACAGGCACACTCGGACAGAGGTTGCGTTTATTCGCTCGGGCAGGGGGATTCCTCGACTGCACTACGCTCCGCTCGGAATGACACGTTATATAATCTGTCATGTTGAGCTTGTCGAAACATACCCCGGTTTTATAGTAAAAGCCTCGGACGATACTAACGTAAATATCAAGCTCGCACGCAGGAGTTTAGCACTTGCATACAATCAAAAACGCGAGCGACGGCAAGTATTTGCCTAGCTCGCGTTTTTAGCTTGGGGTGCAGGGGGTGAAACCCTTTGCCGAGGTGTGGGCGAGTAGCCCACATAGGGGAGTGCGGGGCAGCGCTCCGCTTATGAGCCCCATACAGGAAACGAATTAAATTGTTGAGACAAATACTTGTTTTTTTTTGGGCAAGGTTATATAATATATAGCGATAGAAATTTTATTTTATGGAGGCTTATTATGCCACTTGTTACATCAACCGAAATGTTCAAAAAAGCGTACGAGGGCGGATATGCTATAGGCGCTTTCAACGTCAACAATATGGAGATCATCCAGGGCATCGTCGAGGCGGCTACGGAGGAGAATGCTCCTCTCATCCTGCAGGTCTCGTCCGGCGCGCGCAAGTATGCGAACACCACCTACCTCACGAAAATGGTAGAGGCGGCGGTCGAGACGAGCGGTCTCCCCATCTGCTTGCACCTCGATCACGGCGACAGCTTTGCGCTGTGCAAGGATTGTGTTGACAGCGGATTTACGTCCGTCATGATAGACGCGAGCGCGCATCCCTTCGCCGAGAACATCAGCATAACAAAGCAGGTAGTCGAATATGCGCACGATCACGGCGTAGTCGTCGAGGCGGAGCTCGGAAAGCTCGCAGGCATCGAGGACGCCGTCAATGTCTCCGATAAGGACGCCGCTTTCACAGACCCCGATCAAGTGCAGGAGTTCGTCACAAAGACGGGCGTTGACTCCCTCGCCATCGCGATCGGCACCTCCCACGGCGCATACAAGTTCAAGGGCGAGCCTAAGCTCCGTTTCGACATCCTCGAAGAGGTCGGCAAGCGTTTGCCCGGTTTCCCCATCGTCCTGCACGGCGCCTCCTCCGTCCCCGAAGAGCTTGTCAAGATAGTCAACGAGTACGGCGGCAATATGCCAAACGCTAAGGGCGTGCCCGAGGAAATGCTGCGTAAAGCCGCGTCTATGGCGGTCTGCAAGATCAACATCGACTCCGACCTGCGCATCGCCGTCACCGGCGCCATCCGCGAGCACTTTGCGCTCAACCCCTCGCACTTCGACCCGCGTCAATACCTCGGACCCGCAAGGGAAGCAGTCAAGAAAGTCGTCAAACATAAGATCGAGTGCGTGCTCGGTTGCGCCAATAAGGCGTAAGTTTTTCGTGGGCTGCGCGCCCACACTGCGGCAAGGGACTTCGTCGTCCCACGCAGGGCTGCGAGCCCCGCACCCTCGGCAAAGGGCGCTTTGCCCTTTGCGATCCCAAGCTAAAAAGCGCGAATGTGGCTCTTTCATCGCTACATTCGCGCTTTTTGGATCGTGTGTAAGGTATGAACTCCTGCGTGATAGCTTGATTTTAATGTTACTTATTAGTCCTAGTATTTATTTTATGTCATTCCGAGCTTGTCGAGGAATCCCCAAGTCCGAGCGAATAAACGTACCCTCTGTCCGAGCGTACTTATACTCGGACGGACGCCTTGTCCGAGCGATATCGCGGAGCAAGCGGGATATACTCACGTACGCAGTGAGGGCGTGTCTGCACCCCACAAAAACATTTCATATTTTTGCGGGGACCCCGCAATCTCTTTGATAAACGCTAGTAAAAAGAAAAAGCGGGCGTAAGCCCGCGTCCCCAAGCGCAAAAAATAGCGAGATATGAGCATTATTTAGTTAGAGTTTTGTGTAACTTTTATTGTGAATTGCGAAGCGTTAAGTTTTTTGCGCGCGGAGTGGCGCAGCATTGTGCGGTGGGCTTTATGGCACCTTACTTCGTAATGGTGCTCAGCCCTAAGCAAATGCAAGCGCGAGCGCAGCCCCTTCCCGCCCTGCCGCGGCGTAATGCTTGGGCTGTGTTTGCGCTTGTAACGAAGCGTTTGTCTGGGGCGATATCGGGGCCCCCGCAAAAAGTATTTTTTGTGGGGTATAGCTGGGGAGTCCTGAGTGCAGTGTGCCTTTACCCCAAAAAATCACTTCGTAATTATTTTGGGGACCCCCAATATCCCTCGGACAAGCGTTATCATCGCTGCACGTAACGAAGGGAGAGGTTGGGTCTTTCACTCCCTTGTCTGAGCCGCCAACGCTGGACGTGCTTGAACTCTAGTAACCTCTGTCCGAGCATATTTAAGGCGTTATTATATTCTTGCAATGATATTAGAGGGCGTATCATATATGCGCAATGTAAAAATTTTACAAAAAATTTTTATGCAAGAGAATTGCATAAATATGCAGAAAAATTTATAAAGATTATACATTTACAAAATGGGGAAGGATTGATATAATCAAGTTGCCCGCGAGGCGGCGAGACAGACGCAATACTTTTGCCGCGGAGGCGCGAAAAATATATGTTGCCGCGGGTATGTCGCAGCAGGGCGGCGTAATAAGATATGTTGCCGCTAGGCGATGTGAATGTGTATTTTGCAGCCGGGCGGGCGCAAATGTAAGTTTCGAGGTGAGGCATGATAAGAGACGAGAGGCAGATCAAATTGGCGAAAAATCTTGTCAACTACTCCTGCAAAGTGAAAAAGGGGGACAAGGTGTGGCTGGACGTCATCGGCGATTGCGGAAATTTGGCGGAAATTGTCGTAAAAGAGATATATGCGGCGGGCGGGGTGCCATTTGTCAACATAGAGGACAGGCGCATGCTCCGCGCGGTGCTTATGGGCGCGAGCGCCGAACAGCTTGAAATAATGAGCGAGCGGGACTGCGCGCTTATGGACAAAATGGACTGTTATATCGGCATACGCGGCGGCAACAACAGCTATGAACTGAGCGACGTGCCCGAGGAGAGGATGCGCGCATACGAGACGATATATTCCACGCCAGTGCACAGCTTGAGGCGCGTCGCGCATACGCGGTGGGTGATATTGCGCTATCCGACGGAGGGCATAAGCCAGCTTGCGGGGATGTCCACGGAGGCGTTTGAGGACTACTATTTTGACGTATGTTGTCTCGATTACGGCAAGATGAGCAGGACGATGGACGCGCTCAAGGATCTGATGGACAGGACGGACAGGGTGCGCATAGTCGCAAAGGACACCGACCTCACATTTTCCATAAAGGGGATACCCGCCATAAAGTGCGCGGGGGAGTGCAATATCCCGGACGGAGAAGTGTACACCGCGCCCGTGAAGGACAGCGTGAACGGGCATATCCACTACAATGTGCCGTCTATCGAGAGCGATTTTCGCTTCGAGGACGTGCGGTTGGAGTTTGAAAACGGCAAGATAGTGCAAGTTTCGGCAAATAATACGGCGAGAGCGACGGCGCTTTTCGATACAGACGAGGGCGCGCGATATGTGGGGGAATTTGCCATAGGCGTAAATCCATACGTAACAAAACCCATCGGCGACATATTGTTTGACGAGAAGATAAGCGGCTCCGTGCACTTCACCCCGGGTTGCTGCTATGACGACGCGCCAAACGGCAATAAGAGCGCGCTGCATTGGGACCTCGTGCTTTGCCAAACTCCCGAATACGGCGGAGGGGAGATATATTTCGACGACGTGCTCATAAGAAAGGACGGGCGATTCGCGCTGCCCGAACTCGAATGTTTGAACCCCGAAAACCTCATGTAATATTAAAACTTTTTAAGAATAAAAAAATAAAAAATTTTTAAAGCGCTTCCCGCGGGGCGCTTTATACATAATTTTGTATAAAAATTTCGTATGGCGCGATATTGCGCGAGACAGTGATATTGCGCCGTAAAAATGCATAAATTTTTTGGATTTATGCATAAATTTGAGGGGGTTTATACATTTATTTTGCATAAAACCTCGCTGTTTAATTGAATTTTAATTATATTTAGTGCATAAAAACAGTTGCCTTATCGCAGTTTTTTTGCTAAAATGATAACCTACACGATCCATAATGTGAGATTAGTATAAATATATATTCTCATTATGCAGATATTAGCCGATGTAATAGTTCGGCTTGGAGGCAGTATGAACAGGACTAAAATACTCGGAAGGATCTCTCTTGTTTTGGTGGCGGTGCTCGTCTTCACCGCGGTTTTCAATATGGCTTACACGGGCGTCATAAACTTCGGCGGCGGCTCTGCCGATCCCGCGGGGGTCGCGACGGCGAGCAGCTCTATTCAAAAATCCGACATGAACATGGACTCCATCAGAGAGAAGTATCTCAATTTCGAAACAGTCGAAAAGAATACCGCCGCTTTTGACGGCGAGCGTTGGGTCATCGTCGAGCTTGACGCGTCTTCTCTTTATGACGAGTTCAAAAAGAACACGAGATTTACGGATCTGACAGAGTATCTGAAGAGCGTCGAGGCGCAGAAGGCTCTTGCGAGCTTGAGAGCAAAACAGAGCCGTTTCCTCACAAAACTCGACAAATACGGCATCGACTACACTTTCAAATACAACTACTCCACATTGAGCGCGGGCGTCGCCATCAAGATCAACGCTTCCGCATACAACACTATTGCGGCGATGAGCGGCGTCAAGGGCGTCTACTATTCCGAAAGCTATGCCGTCCCCGAATACACCGCGGTCGAAAACGACGCGAACGTGTACTCGACGGGTATCTATGACACTAAAGACCTCATCAACGTCGATACGAACGGAGACAATGTTAAAGAGACCTATCAAGGGCAAGGCATGGCGGTCGCCATTCTCGACACAGGTCTCGATCGTACTCATGAGGCATTCGACGTCAAGACTTTCAAAGAGAACCTCAAAGAGGCGGGCAGCGAGAATGAGTTGCACTTCAACAAGCAACAAATCGCAGACTTGCTTAGTCAAAAAGTTTTTAATGCGGAGCAATTCGGCGCGGGCGTAAACGACGTCTACTACAATGAGAAGGTCCCCTTCGCATTTGACTATGCGGACGACGATCCAGAAGTTTTCCCCGGATATTCCAACCACGGCACTCACGTCGCGGGCATTGTCGCAGGACAGAGCGATTATATCGTCAACGAGGAGACAAAAGAGACTTTCCGCGGCGTTGCGCCTCTTGCACAGCTTGTCATATGCAAGGTGTTTACGGACAACCTTTATAGCGATACGCTTGGCGGCGCGAACGACATAGACATCGTCGCGGCGCTCGACGATTGCGTCAAGCTTGGCGTTGACGTCATCAACATGAGCCTCGGCACCTCCGCAGGCTTTGCGGACGAGAAGTCAAAGAGTTATCAAGAAAACGTCTACTACAAGATAAGAGAGGCGGGCATAAGCCTCGTTTGCGCGGCGAGCAACGATTATAGCTCGGGCTACGGCGGCGGCAACGGCACCAACCTTGCTTCCAACCCCGACAGCGGCACGGTCGGCTCTCCTTCCTCATATTACACCGCGCTTTCCGTAGCGTCCATAAACGGCAAGAAGTCCAAATATTTGCAGGGCAACAACGATACGGAGCAGGTCGCTTTCATCACCAACGCGTCGGACGGCGACGGCAACAGGATAGAATTCATCGAGGAGCTCTATAAGCAACTCGAGGAAAAATACGGAGACGCAAGCAAGGATCTGAGAGGCGGCGAGGTCTTTGATAAGGAACTCGGCAAAACAAATCTCAACCTAAAATATGTGCTTGTCGGCGGCGTGGGACGTCCGAACAACTACAGTGCGACGATAAGAAATCAACTGCGTACAAGAACTTACAACGGCGAACCCGTGGACGGCACGATAGCGCTCATCAAGCGCGGCGACACGTCATTTGAAGAGAAGGTCCAAGAGGCTATGTCCAACGGCGCCGACGCCGTCATCATCTACAACAACGTTTCGGGTACCATCAACATGAGCCTGGGCGAGGTCAACGATCCCGTCCCGACCTGCCTCATCACGATGGACGCGTCCGCTCCATTTGTGGACTTCGCACAAAGCCACGGCAACATCGGCACCGTACAGGTCGCGGACAGCTTCGAGGCAGGTCCGTTTATGTCCGACTTCTCAAGCTGGGGTCCCGTTTCCAACCTCACCCTCAAGCCCGAGATCACGGCGCACGGCGGCGAGATAACATCCGCAGTCCCCGGCGCATACGACGTGCTGAGCGGCACCTCTATGGCGTCCCCGAACATGGCGGGCGCAGTCGCTGTGCTCCGTCAATATCTGCAAAAGACGACAGAGCTCACAGGCAACGAGCTCAACGCGCGCGTCAATCAAGTGCTTATGAGCACGGCTACGATCGCTCGCAACGAGGAGGGCAATCCCTATTCTCCGCGCAAGCAGGGCGCAGGTCTTGCGGGCATTTCGGACGCGGTGTTCAGCGAGGGCTACATCACCGTAAAGGCGAATGAGAAGATATATTCCAAGGACAATGCTGCCACGAAGTACAGCATTGTGGCGGACGAAAAAGGCGTAGAGTGGCTGGACAAGACAAAGCTCGAGCTGCTTGACGATCCCGACAGGAAGGGCGAATATGAGTTGAAGTTTACGGTGCACAACACGTCGAAAGAGACTCAGATCTACGCGCCCACGACTTACGTCATGACGGAGACTCTCGCCTCCGACAAGAGGACGGTCGCAGAGAAGGCGTACATGCTCACCGATATGTGCGATATCGTATATAGCGGCGCGGGCTATGCGGACGGCAAGATCACCGTTCAAGCGGGGCAGAGCGTTGAGATCACGGTGAAGATAACGCTCCAACAGGCGGCGAAAGATTACTTCGAGCAGACGCTTTCGAGGACGGTCATCGGCACGAACGGCAGACCTACCAGCGTGTCGTACAAGCCCTTTGCAAACGGCATGTATGTCGAGGGATTCGTGTCCCTTGACAATGTGACATACAAGGATCAGCCGGATCACAAGGACGGCGTTACGCTGGGCGTCCCGTATCTTGCTTTCTACGGAAAGTGGATAGACGCTCCGCTGTTCGACTATGACATCTACGAGGTGTCCGAGATCGAGGCAAACAGCGCAATAGATTTTGAAAATAAGCTCAAGACCACCTCTCTCGCGTCTCAAGTCATAGGAATGTATCACAACGACGATTACATCATCCCCCTCGGCTCTTATCTGTACGAGATAGACGAGGAAGAGGACGACATTTATCCCGCGCGAGACAAAATTGCGCTTTCGCAATACGATCGAGAGGGCAGCTACACCGTGTACGAGCTGTATGCGGCTTATGCGGGACTTTTGAGAAACGCATCCCAAGTCAAGACGACCGTGACGAACGCTAAGACGGGCGAGGTCGTCTATGAAGAGATACTGAACAACGTCGGCAAAGCATATTCCGCGGGCGGCGGCAACAGGGGCGCGTTTGTCAGATACGAGATCAATCCCTCCGAGTGGGGTTGGCAGAACAACGACGAGTTCTATTTCAAGGTCGAGGGTTGGCTGGATTACAGCAATGACAACAAGCCTCTCGACTATACCAATGAGATCAATCCCGCGCAATCACAAGCGGTGGACGACGAGATATTGACGGCGTGGACGGGAAAGAGAAACACCTTTGAATTCCCTCTCACTATAGACTATGAGACGCCGCAGATCACGGATTATAAGATACGTTTCGACTCATACAAGGAGTACGGCGTAACTAAGTATCGTACCTATCTCGATCTGGACGTTTATGACAATCAATATGTAATGGCGGTGTTGCCGTGCTACCTCAAAGAGGAAAAAGAGGGCAAGCTTGGCACCTACCTCAACTTGCTCACGGAGTATCCTATCCCCGTTTACGGCGAGAAGGGCGGGACGTCCAAAGTGTCCATAGATATCACGGACTATTATGAGGAGTATGTGCTCAACGCGGATAACAATGGGGACAAGTCGCTGTACATCCAAGTCGAGGACTACGCGATGAACTCCGAGGTGTACGTCATCTATCTCGACGAGGATTCGCTCAGCTATCCCGAGGATCCCGAGCAGATCACTTTCGTTTCAGACAGCAAGTTGCAACAGACGGACAGACTCGAAAAGAATGTGGACGGCACGTTCTATCACACCTATACGCTCACTCTCAAGCCCTTCGAGCTTTACAAACTCAATGTCCCGAGCGCTATCGAGAAAGAGTATATAACGCAAAATCTGACCTGGCAGGGCGCAAACGACTGCGTGCTTGTGCAGGGAGACGAGATATTTGCTCTCAGATCCGGTTGGCCCGCGAAATTGGAGCTTTATGCGACCATGACTCGTGAGGTCGGCAACAGTTCGGAAGAGTATGATCGCGTATACGCCGAAATATCGGTACAAGTCGAATCCGGTCCCAAGCAAAGCATGCCTTCGGCAAGCAGTCTGAATTTCAAACCCGTGCATGCGGGCGACAACCACATCGTCAATCTGGACGGACTTGCTACAGTCGAGGTCAATCCCAACCAAAACTCGGACGACGAGCCGTTTGTGCTTGAACCTTACATCTCGCCCTGGTACTTTGAGGCGGCTTACAAGGAAGAAACAGGCAAGGATTTCGAATTTGAGTGGAGGTCCGCAAACGTCGATATCGCAACTGTCGAAAACGGAAAGGTGACCTTCATCAAACACGGAAATGTCAACATAACCTGCTCCGCGGCAGACAAGGATAATTACCGCTATCTGAATAAGTCGGTCAACTTCGCGGTCGGCGAGGACTACTACGTCAACAATTATTATCTGTATGAGTGGTATGGCGGACAGAAAGTCGAGCTTCCGTCAGACGTCAACGTGTTCTACCTCAGTGATGAGTGTTTCAGAAACGACACGAAGATCACGGAAGTCGTCCTGCCCGATATGCTCATGGAGATACCCGACTTCGCATTCCAAAACTGCACGAATCTGAAGACGATAACTATACCCAGCCAGTGCGCGTATATAGGGCCGCACGCTTTTGACGGCTGCACGAGCCTGGAGACGGTGATATTCCCCGCATACGTGGATTCCAACAAGGATCCCGTGCCCGGATATTACGGTTCCATCGCGGTAGGGCACTATGCATTCAGAAATTGTACGAGCCTCAAGAATTTCGTCACAGGCGAGCTCAACAGCGAGGGCAAACTTGATTTGAACAAGATATCTCACAGAATGACCGTCATGTATGACGGCGCATTCAGCGGCTGTACGGGACTTGAGAGCATTGACCTAAGCAAATTGCGCGTGGTCGGTACGGGCGTGTTTGCGGGCTGCACGGGGCTTCAAAGCGTCACGACGACAGCGTCTACGGCATTCGGTCCGTACATGTTTGACGGCTGCGTAAAATTGAACAACATCAAGTTTGAGGGCTCCACGTTGCCCGCGTACGCTTTCAACGGCTGCACGGGACTTACAAACTTCACGTTTGGAAATCAGACGTTGCTCGGCATAGGCGACTACGCGCTTGCGGGCACGGGCATATCCACTATAAAACTTCCCGCGGGCGAATATACTGTGGGTAGCGGCGCATTTGCAAATTGCGCAAGCTTGAAGACCGTGACCGTGGATCAAGGCGCAAAACTTACGTTCACGGGCGAGAACCCCTTCAAGGGTTGCAACGGGCTGACATACGCAGTCGAAGGAACAGGCGAGGCGTACAAAGTCGATACGGACGGCGCGCTGTATTCGTTTGATGGCAAGACTGTCATCTCCGTACCTTCGGACAAGGCGAACTACACTTTGCCGGAGGGAGTCACGACCATAGGCGACGGCGCGCTTTCGGGCAGCGCTGTCACGACGCTAGACTTGACGAATATCACAAATATTGGCAAGTATGCCTTTGCGGGCAGCAAGCTCACGTCTATCAATTGGCCCGCCGGCATTGAGGAGATACCCGAAGGCGCGTTCAGCGGCTGCACGAATCTTGCAACCGTCACAGGTCTTGACAATGTAAAGAAAGTGGGCGCGTACGCATTTGAGGGCTGCACCTCGCTTGCGGAGCTTACTTTTAACACGGTAACCGAGGTCGGAGATCATGCCTTCGATATGATGGATCATATGTCTATGAAGGCGGCTAAAAACAAGCTTAAGACAGTAAACGCGACAAATCTTCAAAAGATAGGCGCATGGGCGTTTGCGGGCACAGCTTTGATGCGTGCGGAGTATCAAAGCGCGACAAAAGTCGGCGCGTGGGCGTTTGCGTACAGCGATGTCTCAAGCGCTGATCTCGGCGCATTGAAGGCACAAGACGGCGTCCCCGGCTTGGGAGATCACGCATTCTACAAAGCGTACAAGTTGGTCAGAGTCTCGCTCGCGGACGGAACGGACGAGATAGGCGACTACGCATTCAGCACATTCGACCCGAGGCTTGACAATATGACGAGGCAGAAAGCAAGTACGACAAGCGATTATGTCAAGGTCTATGTGCGTCAAAACTATATGGACATCACGACGAGCAACAAGCTTACCACCGTGACTTTGCCGACGAGCGTCACGAAGATAGGCGCATACGCTTTCACGGGACAATCGGGGCTCAAGACCATTGCACTCGGCAACGTTACTGAGATAGGCGACAGCGCATTCAGACTTTGCTCTTCGCTTGCAAATCTTGACCTAAAAGCGGCCGTGAATATAGGCGACTATGCGTTCTACGGCTCCGCGCTCACAGAGGTGGCGCTTGACAAGGCGCAAGTGATAGGCGCGTATGCGTTTGCGGGATCGAGCGTAACAATGTTCAGATCTACTCCGGGCGCTTCGACACTTCCCAGCGGTTTCGACTTCAGAACGGACAGATTCATGTTCGGCGGAAAGATAGAAAGAGTTACGCTGGGCGCTGCGACAAGGATAGGAGACTTCGCATTTGCGGGCAACAGTATCAGAAACGTCGTTATCCCCGCCTCAATGAACAGTACGACATATGAATTTGTCGAGAATATCTACGACGAGAAAGGCAGAGTCGAAAGGTCAAGAACGCGCATCGGCAACACCTTCGGCGCGGGCGTATTCGCATACAACTCCACTATGCGCAAGATCGAAGTTGCTGAAGGCAATACTGCGTTCACGTCCATAGACGGAGTGCTGTACGCATATCAATATGAGGCAAACGACAAGGGCGAGCTCGTGAAAAACGGCAAGCTCGAACTTGTGCAATACCCGGGCGGAAAGGAAGGCAATACACGTGGCAAATATACCGTTGCGGACAACACCGCGTCCATTGCCGCGTCCGCTTTCGAGGGCGCGACTGCGAGCAGCGTGGAAGAGGTCGAACTGCCTTATACAGTCAAGATCATCGGCAGCAGCGCGTTCTATTACACTGACATAATGAAATACACATTCAACAGCGTGCAGGCGCCTATCATTGTCGCGGCAAACGACGACGTGGCAAACGAGATGTTCAAGGGATTGTTCGCGTCGATCTACTACGGGCAGAGCAATTACTTCCCATGGCAGATAGACCCCGCAGATGGAAATATGTACCTCGACCTTGACGGCATTTATCTGACCGCGGTATACAGCAACTTCGTGGACTATGTTCTCTATTGCAACTTCGGCAATTCGATGTTCTCTTTCAGGGACGAGGTCAAGGCCGATATGCCGATAACCTTCAATGTCCCGGAGAACGGCGTAGGATATGACAGTGCGCTATTTAATGCATATGTCACGACGGTGACGAAGTCAGAGAACAAACCCGATGACACAACGTACGAAGCCATCAATAAGATAGAGGCGCTGGATGAGGCTTTGAAAGATGTAGATTTCCAAAGCTTGACGGTGGCACAGTTGTCGGAGGACAGCAAGATAGGCAAGTTAGTCAAAGAGGTGCGCGCGGCGTACAACACCGTCACGAAATCGGATCAGCTGAAAGTACTTGAAAACTTCAACGGCAAAAACTACTACGATATACTTGTCAAGTATGAAACGGCGTTGCGCGAGGCGAGGAATGCGAGCGGTGATGCCAACTTGAAGATCACGCTCAAAGAGGTATCTGTGTTCTCTCCACCCGTGAAGAACAAATATAATAATGGCGACAGTTTCGATCCCGCCGGCATGGTCATCAAAGTAGTCTACAGCGACGGCTCCGAGATAAAGATCTCGGACAACTACGCAGAGAACGGCATCACGGTCAAGAACCCGCTCATCGACACAACCAGCAAAGCATACACAATAAGTATCGAGTATAAGGACAATTTGACAAACGAAACAAAAGAGGTACAATTGAGCATCCAGGTCGAGAATTCGTCGAGTCCTAGCGGTCCGAGCGGTCCGAGCGGTCCCAGCGGTCCGGCCGATCCGAGCGGTCCGTCCGATCCGAGCGGAAACGAGGGCGCAAACAACAACTCGTCTCTGCCCACTTGGGCAATAGCCGTCATAGCTGTCGGCGCGGCGCTTGTCGTGGCGGCGGTCGCCGTGACTGTCATCCTCGTGCTCAAGAAGAAGAAAGTTTGAGTCAAAACATAGCGCGTATATGCGCGCCGTGAGCGCGCGTATACGCACGAAATAAGGTAAAGCGTACGTGCGATAGAAAAGCGCGTGTGCAATAAAAAAGCACGTATGCGCGGTGGAAAGTAAGGCGCGTCTGCGCTATGGCGGGTGCAAATGCACTTCGCAAAACGACCTTGATAGGAAGTAAAGTATGAGAGCAAAACGAAATTTCAAGATCAAGTTGCTTATATGTTGTCTGACGGTTTTGTTGCTTGGCACATTGCTTGTTGCATGCAACGATTATAAGCCCGATCACTATGACTATCTTGTGACGTTCTGTTACAATTTGGGCGACGATATAAGCGGCAACGCTCCCGACGTATACCTCGGCGTGCTCGACCCTGAAGGGGACGGCGCGTATGTGGGCATACGTCCCGGCTACGACCCCGATACGTTCAGCGAGGCATCAATTGCAGGTTACTATCTTGATGGCTGGTATTGGCCAAAGCTCGACGAGAAAAAAAATCCCGTCATGGACGAGCACGGCAGAGTCATGCTGGACAAGGAGTTTAACTTCAAACAGGACAAGATAGAGAAAGATACCACGTTGTATGCCAAGCTGTTGGAAAGTCCTAAAATATTCTTTAAGGATGCGGACACAGATGAGACCATCAGCATGATAGACGGCAAAAAACCCGGCACGCAAAGGGCGAAGCCATCCACTTCGCTCGCTCCGAAAAAGGAGGTCGACGGCGAAACTTACACGTTTTTGGGCAAATATTATTGGGATAAGGCGTGCACGCAGGAGTTCTCATTCCCGTATACATTCGGGAAGGATAGTGTCAATGTCTATTGCAAGTTTGTAAAGGGCGAATGGACGCTCGTTGAAACAGTGAAGGACTTCAACAACGCCGTCGTCAAAGGGGAAAACATCTATTTGATGAACGACCTAGATTTTGCGGGACAGTCCTATACGCCGCGAAACTACAATGGGGAACTCAACGGCAATAACCATACAATAAAAAACATTTCCATGAGTTATAACCTAAATAGGAATAACAACGGCACAAATATCGGCATATTCGGCACGCTTATGGCAGGATCGTACATTCACGACATCACCTTTGAGGGCGTGACGATCAAGATCGAGACGACGTATACAGGCATAATTGGAGTGAACATCGGTTCCCTCGCTGGAGAGGCGAAAGAAGGCGCAAGGATGAATAACATCAAAATTTCGGGGCAGATGACCTGCGACGAAAATACGCATTTGGCGGAAGATGATCAACTTATCGCGCTTGACACGTTCATCGCCCTCAACAATGCAAAAGCGGATCAAATCGTCAACTGTGACTACAGTGGCGTAACATTGACATAATTATCCTGATAAGGAGCAAGGAGGCAGTAATATGAAAAATGCAAAGAAATGGCTTGGTGTGTTGGTCATAGTCATGCTTGTCAGCGCGCTGGTGGTGGGTATGGTCGCATGCGACCCCAAAAAACCCAGTAACAACGGCGACTATTACAACGACACCACCGCATTCTCAATGAGCATTCAAACCCCGGACGGCGTTTTCAACCCGTTCTTCTCCACGTCTGCATACGACAGCAGCGTCATTTCAATGACGCAAATCAGCATGTTCAACACCGACAAGGAGGGCAACCTCATCACGGGTAGCGATCAGCCTACGGTCGCGCTTGCCTTTAAACAGCAGCCGAAGGACAGCGAGGGCAATCCCACGAGCGACGAAATTGCCGCGCAAAACGGCTATACGGACTATGAGATACTCATCAAAAACGGCATCAAGTTCTCTGACGGCCGCGATTTGACAATAAAGGACGTACTTTTCAACCTGTATGTCTATCTCGATCCCGTGTTCACAGGCTCTGCGACTATCTACTCTACGGATATTGTCGGACTCAATGCGTACAGGACTCAAGAGAAGAACGATCTGGGCGAGGAGGGGATGAACAACTTCGAGAAACAGTTCTATACAGGCGCAAACACCTATCTCACACAACTTGTCGCATGGGTCAACAAATATAAAGGTGTGCAGGCAGATAAAAACCCCAACGCACCAAGTGTTTGGGATGGGCATGCGTGGAATGAGAAGACGTTCAAGTATGGAATGGATCAAGGTTTTGATACTGTTGATGTCACATTTGAAGAGCTTGCAAACAAAGTGAACCACGTTGCGTCGCTCTATCATGACGAGCTTGTCTCCGACTGGAACGCCATCAACATGGAGGACTATGAAAAATGGCCCGACTTCACCGAGCCGTGGCAGGTGTTTGTCCTCAATGACATGGGCGCAACGGATATCCTTCGCACCCTCGATGGCTCAAATACGCTCGACAGGACAGAGGACGGCACCTACAAACTGAACGTTGAGTATGCGCAGCAACAATATTATGATTTGATCGTAAGCGAAGCTATTGACAGCATGCCCGCCGGCCCCGACAAGGACAACGCCATCCGTGACGCATTTGTCAAGTCGCAATTTGAGACGGTTTTCGGCGAGGCGACAAAAGATAGTGACGGCAATTATATAGTCGACGTCGAAAAGATGGGCAGTGCCGATCTCTTTGAGCAAGTCGTCAATTATTGGGGCACAGCATCCACGCTTATGGATGAGCTTGTCGCAGAAGTCAAGACGAACTATTTCAAAGACTCCGGCACTTCGCAAGGTCTCAAAGTCCCCAATATCACAGGTATCACCGTCGCAAAAGTCAAATCCTTCACGGGCAAGCAATCTGTCGTTTCGGGCACGCCCGACGTGACCATAAACGGAGAGCACTATGTCTTGAAGATCCGCATCAACAAGGTGGACCCCAAGGCGCTCATGAACTTTGCCTTCACCGTAGCGCCCATGCACTATTATTCCAACGATACACAAGTCAACCTTGTCAATGAGGACTGGAAAAGATGGGAAGCCGCAGGCGCAAAGGAAAATGAGTTCAACAACTATGTCACACACTTTGGACTCAAGTATGCGGATACCGATTTCATGAACAACGAGATCAACGCGCCTTCCAAGATAGTCAAGCCCCTTGGCGCAGGCGCGTATCAAGCGAGCAATGACAACGGTGAAGAAAATTTCTACAATGTCACAGGCGGCGGTCGCGGAACCGGCTTCTATGACAGCAACATGATTTTCTACACCCGCAACAACTATTTCTGGACGGTAGGCGCAGATGGTACAAACGGCTTGAGCGATCAAGAAAATAGCGGTCTGCACAACGCTTACATCAAAAAAGCAGTCTACAAAGTTGTCGCTCAAGATCAGATCATTTCGGCGCTTGCGCGCGGCGATATCCTCTTCGGAGATCCCAGTGCGACATATGAGAACCAGGACGAACTTGTTCGTGCGGGTCTCACGGTCGTCAAGACCAAAACCGCGGGCTACGGCTACATCGGCGTCAATCCCCGCTATGTCCCCGATTATCAGGTGCGTCAAGCCATCATGATGGCAATGGACATCGACGGCACAATGATCAATGACTATTACAAGGGCGGCTTCGCAGATCGTATCACAAGACCTATGTCCAACACTAGCTGGGCATATCCCTGGGACGCAGAGCCAGAGTATGATTTTAATGACTACAAGAATCAAGATGGCGTGCTTGACGCAGCAGGTGAAGAAAGGCTCGGTCAAGACATAAGAACCCTTGTGGAACAAGCAGGTTACTCACTCGTTGGCGGCGTGTATCAAAAAGGGACTCAAAAACTCGAGATCAAGTTTACGATCGCCGGCGGCTCTACGGATCACCCAGCATACAGCTGCTTCCTCAATGCGCAGAGGATACTCAACAACAATGGATTCAATGTGCAGGTCGTCACATCCGCACAGGCGCTTACCGACCTCTCCGCGGGCAAGCTCGCAGTTTGGGCTGCAGCGTGGAGCAGCGCGATAGACCCCGATATGTATCAAGTGTATCACATCAACTCTCAGGCAAGTTCCACGAGCAACTGGGGCTACAAGCAGATCAAAGCGGACACTGAGAAGTATTCTTATGAGTATGGCAAAATAACCGAACTCAGCGAAAAGATAGACGCTGCGCGCGAGACGACCGATCAAGACAACCGCAAGGAGATATATGCCGAGTGCCTCGACCTTGTTATGGATCTCGCAGTAGAGCTTCCGACATACAACCGTTATGACCTTGCCGCGTACAACTCCAAGTATATCGACTCAAGTTCGCTGCCGAGGCACAACACACAAAACAATGACGAAGTAAGCTCGTACTACGGACTGCTCTCCCGCATATGGGACGTGAGGTTTGTCTGATATCGTAATGTAACAACATCCCGACTTTGGGATATCCTAAAACGTCTGCCGAAACGTATCGCTTCGGCAGACGCCTAAAAAGGAAGGACTTTTTATGGAAACTATAAAGTACATCGTCAAGCGACTGTTGCTTGCACTTTTGATACTGTTTGGCGTTTCGATAATCATTTACGGGCTTGCCCGTATGATGCCTACCGATTTTGTCGATCAGCAGTTTCAAGGCGCGATCTCGCAGGGTACGATGAAACAGGAGGACCTTGACCGTATCAAGGAGCTGTACGGACTCAATATGCCCGACGCATACCTCGAGTTCACCCCGGGCGAGGGCAGTAAGTACAGCGGAGAGAAGTTCACCCGCAACACAAAGGAAGTCATCTATGAAGAAGACGTCCTGCTCGGCGGCATCTCCTATGCGGAGTGGTACACGGGCGACTACAGCGGAAGAGGCGATCATCGCGTCAAATTTGACGCACCGAATGCGACTCGTTTTATTGCGAATAAAGATACCGGCGCGACTGTCACTTGCACGCTTAATTCGGGGATACTGTCCGTGCGCGTAGACGGCAGCGGCAGCGGCATCAGGTCTAATACCTTCAGACCTTTGGATGGAGAGGCAAGGCTTGAGACGACGTGGCGTGCGGATGACGGCACACTGCTTTCCTTCAACAAAGGCATAGCGACTTATACGGCGCAGGGCACGGAAGCCCCCAGACAATTCCAATATACATATTGCGGCACCATTCGGTTTGGCGTAGGCACACAAAGAGTGCAAGAGGCAGAGGAAGAAGGAGACGAGATCTCCGTTGTCGAAGAGTTCGAGGCCATAGAGACGGGGACTTATGAGATGGAGTATGCCGACAAATCGGAAGATGAGAATGGGAAAACAGTCATCGGACGGAACAAGATACTCCAACTCAAGGTCACTGCGGGCATTTCCAACCCCATAAACTATGAAGTCAAGGTCAACTATCGCCTTGCGACTTTTTGGGATAAGGCGGGCAGTGTGCTCAAGAGCTATTTCAATTGGCTGGGCAACATGTTGAAGGGCGACCTTGGCACTTCCTTCAAGTATAAGAGACCCGTTGCGGACGTCATCCTTGACAATATGGGCATCTCTTTCGCGATCGCTTTCATCGCGACTATATTGCAATTTCTCATCGCGATACCGCTCGGCATAAAGGCGGCGGTCAATCAGTACGGCGTTATCGACTATACCGTCACGATATTTACGATGATAGGCATAAGCTTGCCGACATTCTTCCTCGGCGCTCTGTTCATAAGAGTGTTCGCCGTCGGCCTCGGCTGGTTTGAAGTCGGAGGCTTGATGTCCGCGTCGCTCGCAGGTTCGGGCGCAAGCTGGATAGTGAGGCTGGGCGATCAGCTGTGGCATATGATCCTGCCTATGGCGGTGCTCGTCATTCTCTCAATCGGCGGACTCATGCGCTATACGAGGACGAACACCCTCGAGGCGCTCAACGCCGACTATGTGCGTACCGCAAGGGCGAAGGGCTTGAGCGAAAAGTCCGTCATCTATAAACACGCCTTCCGCAACACGCTCGTCCCGCTTGTCACTCTGCTTGCGGGCACCCTGCCAAGCTTGTTCGGCGGCGCTATGATAACGGAGACCGTCTTTGCCATCCCCGGCATAGGCAAGCTCGCATATGACGCGCTCGTCGTCGCGGATGTGCCGTTTATCATGGGTTACAATATGTTCCTCGCCGTTATGACGGTTTTGGGCACGTTGCTCAGCGACTTGATGTACGCGGTCGTAGACCCGCGCGTCAAGATAGGAAAGTAGGAGGACGCTATGGACAAAGATTTTGAAAAGGATAAAATTTTAAACGCCTCCGCTTCCGAAAACTCTCGCGAAATGGACGCAGTCGAGGTGCAGAATACCTCGGATATCATCGTAGTGGGCAACGACAGTTCTTCCACGGGGATAAAGGTGGGAGAATTTGGCGAGATGAGCGATGCGGCGCTCGCAGAGCAAAGCGAACAGCTCGCTCCCGTCGCGCTGAATATGGACGACATCCTCTCGGACGCGGCAAGTCAGCCCTATGTCGAGGATAAGGACGAGGAGTCCATTGAGGAGATCACAACGAGGACGCTCAGCCCCGGTCGTATCGTCGCGAAGCGTTTCTTCCGCTCCAAACTGTCTATCACGGGACTTGTCATACTGATAATCCTGTTCGCGTTCTCCTTCCTAGGTCCTCTTTTCAAGGACTTGCCCTTCATTTGGGGAGAACAGGAGGCGGATCGCTCGCAGTCGGTCAGATATGAATATACCACTGCGGTAGAAGTTGTCTCCGATCCAAACAACGACTATGCCGCTTATGATGACAACGGGAACAATATCGTGTACATAGTCACATATTCCACTCCGTCCAACTATCTTCCGCCTTCTAAGACGCACCTGTTCGGCACGGACGACAAGGGCTTCGACGTGTTCTCGAGGTTGATGTACGGTGGCAGGATATCGCTTACGATAGGTTTCGTCGTCATAATTTTGGAGACTTTCCTCGGCGTGTTGCTGGGCGGTATATCCGGTTACTTCGGCAAGTGGGTGGATCAGGTCATAATGCGTATTGTCGATATCTTCAACTGCGTGCCTACCATGCCTATGTTGATGATAGTCGGTGTCGCGCTCGAGGGCCTCAACCTCTACGGCGTCGAAAGGCTGTACATAATGATGGCTATGATGACACTGTTCGGCTGGGCGGGCACCGCAAGGCTTGTCCGAGGGCAGATACTATCCCTCAGAGAGCAGGACTTCATGCTTAGCGCGGAGGCGAGCGGCTTGACCGTGAGAAGAAAGATATTCAAACACCTGATACCAAACGTCATTCCGCAGCTCATAGTCTCAATGACGCTGGGCCTCGGCGGCATCATACTGACGGAGGCGACCCTCGGCTATTTGGGCATAGGACTTCCCACGCAGTACGCGACTTGGGGCAATATGATCAACGCCGCGACAAACAATATGGTGCTTACAAACTATCCCAACCTGTGGATAACCCCGGGCGTGCTCATAGTCCTCGCGGTGCTCGGTTTTAACTTCGTAGGCGACGGCTTGAGAGACGCTTTCGACCCCAAGGCGAGGAGGTAAATTATGGCAGAAGAAAAAAACAAGCATTATATTACCGCCAAGGAGTCGCGCGAGATAGCAAAGAACAATGCGCGCACCATAAAGGAGCTGCAAAAAAAGCGCGCCTCGTATAAGCACGAGGACTACGTCACCGAGATGCGCGATCCCAAAAACATCGTGGAGTTTGACGATCTGCACACCTACTTCTTTACGGACAACGGCACCGTCAAAGCGGTCAACGGCGTGTCTTTCGACATCCCGCAGGGCTCTACGGTGGGCGTAGTGGGCGAGTCGGGCTGCGGCAAATCCGTGACAAGCCTGTCCCTTATGCAGCTCGTGCAAGGTCCTATGGGACAGATCGTGGAGGGCAGCATACGTTTCCGCTCCACGGTGCGTACTCCCGTTGGCAAGGAGCCCGTTTTTGAGGAGATAATAGACAGCGACGGCAACGTCGTCAAGGACGCCGACGGCAATCCCATAATGAGACAGGCACGCCACGGCAAGGGCAAACTCAAATTCACGACGGAGAAGATCCCCGCCGAGGAAGAAGTGCTCGACGAAGAGGGAAAGCCCGTGCTTGACGAGGACGGAAATCCCAAAATGCGCCCCATACTCGACAAAAAGGGCAACCCCACATATAAAAAGATCAAAAAACCCGTGCTCATACCCGCGCTCGATAACGACGGGCATGAGATTTTGAAGGAGGACGGCACTCCCGTCCTCGAACAGGCGTATCAAAAGGCGGGCAAGCTGAGAGAGCGCACCGTCTTTGACGAGCACGAGGAAGTTTTCGACGTCGCAAAGATGCCTGCAAAGGATATGTACAACATCCGCGGCAGGGAGATCGCGATGATCTTCCAGGAGCCTATGACAAGTCTGAATCCCGTCTTTACGATAGGCTATCAGCTTGATGAGGTCACGCTGCTGCACGTCAACGGCGCGGACAAAGAGGACGCCAAAAAGCGCAGCCTCGAAATGCTCAATCTTGTCGGCATAGCGATGCCCGAGCATGTGTACAAATCCTATCCGCACCAACTTTCGGGCGGTATGCGTCAGCGCGTTATGATCGCTATGGCGCTGTGCTGCAACCCAAAACTCATCATCGCGGACGAGCCTACCACCGCGCTCGACGTCACCATACAGGCGCAGATACTCGACCTTTTGAGGGACGTCAAGGACAAGATAAGCGGCAGCATTATGCTCATCACGCACGACCTAGGCGTTATCGCGGAAATGGTGGACTACGTCGTCGTCATGTACGCGGGCAGAGTCGTGGAAAAGGGCACTGTGCGCGAGATATTCAAAACTCCGCTCCACCCCTACACGATAGGACTGCAACAGAGCAAGCCCGTCGTCGGCAAGGAAGTGGACAGGCTGTACAGCATACCCGGCAACGTCCCCAACCCAATAAACATGCCGTCTACTTGTTATTTCAAGGACAGATGCCATATGAAGTGCGCAGCTTGCAACGAGCCCTATCCCGATATGGTGCAGGTGTCGCCTACACACTTTGTGGCTTGCCACCGCTATAAAGATATTCTCAAGGAGCATGAAAATGAAGAAGCCGATGAATGAGATCAATACCGATGAAAACGCCTTTGGCGTAGTCGATCAGCCCTCTCAACCTGCTCCGGAGGAGCAAACGCAAGAGGTGAGCGAGGCACAAGTTGCCGCAATTTTGGGCAAGCCCGTTCCCGCAAAGAAAAGGGCGAGGAAAACTACCGCTAATACCAAGCCTAAACTTGAAGAGGTAGTACCCGAGGCAAATGCAGAGGAAACGCCTGCGGATGCACCCGCTAATGGACCTTTGACGAATTCAGAGGCAAAGGGCGGGGATACAGCGAAGAAGGCGGAGATCAAGCTTGAGGAAGTCAAGGACAATGGCGAAGAGCACATGCAGGCGGTACAGCTTGACAGTGCGCACGAGGACGCTCCCGAGGATGATACGCCACTGCTCAAGGTCGTGAACCTCAAGGAGTGGTTCCCGATAAAGACTTCCATCGACAAGCGCAAAAACGTCTATCTTAAAGCGGTGGACGGCGTTTCGTTTGAACTTAGACAGGGCAAGACGATAGGCATAGTCGGCGAGTCGGGCTGCGGCAAGACGACTTTGGGACGTACGATCTTGCGACTCTATCAGCCTACGGACGGCGAGATCATCTTCGAGGGCAAGCATATAGAGAAGTTGAAGGGCGAGGCGCTCAGGCGTATGCGTCCGCATTTCCAGATGATATTCCAGGATCCGTATGCGTCGCTCTCTCCCAGGCTCACCGTCGGCGAGATAGTCGGAGAGGCGGTCAAGACGCACAAGATAGTGCCTAAGGAGCAGTACAAGGACTATGTCGTGGATATTATGCTCAAGTGCGGTCTGCAACCCCACTATTTCGAGCGCTATCCTCATGAGTTTTCGGGCGGACAGAGACAGCGTATCTGCATCGCCAAGGCGCTCGCGCTCAAACCAAAACTCGTCATCTGCGACGAGCCCGTCAGCGCGCTCGACGTGTCCATTCAAGCGCAGGTCATAAACTTGTTCAAGGACTTGCAGGAGTCGGACAACCTCGCGTATATCTTCATATCGCACGACCTCTCCGTCGTCGAGCATATCTCGGACGAGGTCGGCGTCATGTACCTCGGCAATATGGTGGAGTTCGGCTCCAAAAAAGACCTCTTCTCCAACCCGATGCACCCCTATACGCAAGCGCTCTTCTCGGCGGTCCCCATCCCCGACCCCGACACAAAGATAAAGCGTATAATCTTGCAGGGCGACATCCCGTCCCCCGCGCACCCGCCAAAGGGCTGCAAATTCCACACTCGCTGCAGCAAGTGTATGGACATCTGCTCCGAGGTGGAGCCGAAATTCAAGGATTACGGCGACGGCCACTTTGTAGCTTGCCACCTCTATCCGCAGGATTGAACTTGAAAACGCACAAAAAAATGTCCGAATTTTCGGACATTTTTTGTTGCTCACCATTGGAATCGATAGTTGATTTGCGAATAAAAAAGTCGAGAGTTTTGCACTCAACTTTTTTGTATGTAAACTTTATAACTTTATGGAACGTGAAAGTTTGATTTTTTCACGCAATGCGTCAATACTTTCTTTCATAGCATAAAGCCTTCCAAGCTCAGATGAATCGTAATAATTGCGCAATTCGTCGCTGAGATCGTTTGTCGCGGCGATCAGCTGTTGTTTGGAATATTGACTATAGTCGTGGAGCCGCGAGCAAAGATCCAACTCATGTTTTTTAACAAGAAAATATTCAAACGAAAGTGCATTTGTAAAGACGCCACGGAATGCGTTGACTCTACACCATTCGCGTCTTGTTACGATTGATTGCATAGAATATTTGTGTATCAATGCTAGGTAATCTGTTTCGTCGGTGGCGAGATACAGCGTTTCATAGGCCCTTGTCAAATCATATTCTGCATATCCGCGCCACAGATTTTCCGACGTTCCGCCATTGCTAGCGGCAGTTTCAAGCATTTTGTCATAAAAAGCAATCGCTTTGTTTACTGTTTTGACCGCCTCATCGTCGAATTTGTTGCGAAAATTCACCATTTTCATATAGGCAAGTCCCGCATATTCGTATGCCATAATGCGTATAAGCCAATTGACTTTCAACAAGCCGCTCTCGATCTTGCCAATAAAAGCCTCCAGTTTTTCCGCGATGATTAAAAATTCATACTCATATTCTTGTGCCGCTTTCGGGTCAGCCGACGGATCATTCATGCAGCGAATGACTTCTTTACGCAGTTTCAATTCGGAATATGTGATGAGCGTATTAACAAAATTGCACACTTGCGTCAAGAAATCGTTGCTTGCATAGGCAAAGTCGTCCTCGGAAAATTTGACATGTTGTTTCAAAGCGTTTAAAAACAAGAAAAATTGTCCGTTGTTGTTGAAATCCGGGAAGAATTTAAGGCGTTCGAGGATATACATAAGACGTTCGGAGGCAAACGTGAAGGAGCGCGCGCCTTCTTCCCAGCTTGTGAGTATGCTGGCAAGTTGAATATCCGCTTTTTTTTCATAGGTTTCTTCGGGAATGTCGGAAAGCAGATTTTCATAGTCGAAAATATACTTGTCGTTTGAAAGTATCTCTTTATAAGTTTTGAGTTTGAGCAAGTTGACGATCTCTTGTACAACATCATCAATCACTTGTTCGATATTTTCCTTGTCAAATTGATTGGCGTTTATCCATCCTTTCAAGTCGGATGGGAAGTCGTCGGGCAAAGGATATTTTTCGGTCAAAAAGATGCATTTGTCGGTATTGTCCACCGCCATCAGCGCCATGCCGATCTCGACAAGGACGTTTTGTCTTACGCGCGTTTGTCCCACATCGTCAAACGTAAGTATGATGATGCTTATGTCTGAAGATGAAATGGCATCCTTAATTTGAGAAAAGATCGAAGCGCTGCTGAGCACACGTTTTGCCACTATTGCGGAAACGATAGGATAGAAATTTTCGGAATGCAAAGCATTGATTCTTTCATTGAGTTTTGTCGCGACATTGCGTCCGGAGCCGCCATAAATGATTGAAATTTTTTTGTAACGTCCGATCATAGTCACACCATCCGTAAAATTTGATCCAATCCCTCGCGGATCGTATCAAAGTGATAAGTTGTGTATTTAGGGGCAAGTTTTCCCACTCCTATCGAATATTTGCAAAATTTTATCATCGGCAGATCGTTGACCCCATCGCCTACTGCGACGCAATCTGCCGGGAGTATTCCATAATGTTTGCAGACCGCCTCCAAACTGACAAATTTGTCTATGCTTTTTGGCACAATGTCAAAGGAGTCGACATGTTCGTATACGGTGACGGCAGAGGGCGGAGAAGAGAAATATTGCCGCAACAAGAGCCGCGTCTCCTCGTCCTTAAAAAAGAATGTGAGCATAACCTCGTTTGGTTGTAACCAAAACCGACCCGCACATTTTGACGTGATATCCGCCAGTATGTCCGCGCGCTGTTTGGCGTAAGCAGGTGGGATGGGCAGAAAGATTGTATCGGGAGGAAGCGTCGACCCTATGGCAATACTGCATCCGTTTTCGCCAATAAAAATGGGATTTTTCAGGCCTACCTGTCGAAACATTCCAATTTGATAATATATGCTTTTGCCGGATGAAATGACGATTTTGACTCCTTTTTCCTCTATTTCTTTAAGCAAAACGACATCCTCATCCTTGATAGGACGCCCCACCTCTGCAAGTGTGCCATCGATATCAAACGCTGCCATTTTTATCATAACGATCCTCTTCCACAAAAGTAACTTGTACAGTCAAACCGGATTTATATTTTTATGATATCACAATATCTTAAAATAATCAAAGATATTCGGCGAATTTGCAAGTTTTAGTATGAAATGTAGTGAAATCGATTTTTATCTCACAAAACCGATACGCAATTTTATGGCTGTCCCAAATCATTATCAAAAAAATCACTCCGTAATTGTTTTGGGGACCCCGATCAAATACCCCATAAAATCGCTACGCAATTTTGCGGGGACCCCGATTATTTACCCCATAAAATCGCTACGCAATTTTATGGGGACCCCGATGTCGCTCGGACAAAGGTAACGTTAATCACTCAGACAAAGCGTTCGTCAATTTCAAGCTCTCACGCAGGAGTTAGTAC
Organism: uncultured Clostridia bacterium; assembly: GCA_947628855.1. Lineage (GTDB taxonomy): Bacteria > Bacillota > Clostridia > Christensenellales > CAG-917 > CAG-475. The sequence continues at coordinate 54,684 of CANRBM010000001.1, forward strand.
CATACACACAATCCAAAAAGCGCTAATGTGGGCGATGAAAGAGCCACATTCGCGCTTTTTAGCTTGGAGTGCAGGGGACGAAGTCCCTTGCCGAGGTGTGGAGCAGCGCTCCACATATATCGGGCGAGCCTCATACTCACCTGAGCAGCAGAGGTTGGAGTTGTTTGCCGTCGAGGGCGCATGCTAGGGTGGGCAGGGTGAGGGAGAAGTCGCAGACGAGGGAGTTTGGCTTTTTGGAGGGCGAATCCTGTCCGAAGGGCACGAAGTAGATGTTTTTTGTGTTGAGAAGTCTGCCTATATTGCGGGCGTTCGCGGCGAGGGAGTCGTTTGAGGCTATCGCGAGCACGACGGGGCGGTTGTTGCGAAGGTGCGCTTTGATCGCCATTGTTACGGGCGTATCGGTGATGCCGTGCGCTATTTTGGCGAGGGTGTTGCCAGTACAGGGCGCGACGAGCATGATGTCGAGAGGGCGCGAGGTGCCCAAAGGTTCGGCTTCGACTATTGTCTTTATGGGCGTTTTGCCCGTCTTTTCTATTATTTTTGCTTCAAAATCCGCCTGTTTGAAAAAGCGGGTGTCGAGCGTTGCGACGTTAAAGCTGAATATGGGTGTGACGTCATAGTCGCTCTCGCGTATGCCGTCGAGGATATTAAGTAGGTTGGCGTGCGTGCAGAAGGAGCCCGTCACGCAAAGTCCGAGTTTTATCATTTTGTCACCTCCGATATGTAGTCACGCATGGCGCGCGCGGCGCCGAGAGGACACACTTTTGCGGGCAGGGCGGGATAGATGTCAGCGTCCAGCCCAAGATATTTGGCGTATTCTAGGTTGACGGCGGGCGAAGAGGCAAGGTCGATGTAGACTACGGTCTCGCGCATAGTGAGCAGTTCGGAGTCCTTGACGATGGGATAGGGCACGGTGTTTATTATCACGTCATACGGCGCAAAATCAAAACCTTCGAGCGGCACGACGCGCTCCGCGAATGCGTAGGCGGGACGGGAAGATCCGTTGGTGGCGACATCGAGGGAAATTCCCAGCTTGTTCATGAGCCGCGCTACAGCCGCGCCCATGCGCCCGAAACCCATGACGAGCACGCGCGCATCGGAGATGGATATGAGCGAGTGCTCGAGCATGAGCATTAGCGCGCCCTCCGCCGTGAGTCGCGAATTGACCGCCAGAAACTTTTCGTCGCGCATTATCTCATATACGTCTATGCCGCGTCCCGAGGCGGAATTTCTCACGACGTCCGAGCATTTTCCGCAAATTACGCACCCGCCGTCCGCAACTTCGGACAGCTTTTCTTCGTCGAGCGCTACGTTTGGCGCAAACACATGTGTGTCACGTCCGTAGCTTTCGCCAGAGAGCAGCTTCTGCAAAAAATACATCCTTTCATCCGTCCGATGGACCGTCAAATTGTTTTTCATACTGTATCGTATGCGCTTTGCTTTTGACTTGGTGCGTGGCTTTTTTTGGTATTGTTCGTGGGCTACGCGCCCACACTGCGGCAAGGGGTTTCGTCGCCCCATGCAGGGCTGCGAGCCCTGCACCTCGGCAAGGGACTTCGTCCCCTGCACCCCAAACTAAAAACGCGAGCTAGGCAAATTCTTGCCGTCGCTCGCGTTTTTGATTGTTTGCAAGTGACAAAACTCCTGTGTGAGAGCTTGATATTGACGGACGCTTTGTCCGAGTTATTAACGTTACCTTTTGTCTGAGCATCATCGGGGTCCCCATAAAATTGCGTAGCGATTTTATGGGGTAAATAATCGGGGTTCCCATAAAATTGCGTAGTGATTTTATGGGGTATAACAGGGGGATTCCTCGACTACGCTCGGAATGACAATGTAATATATGAGGATTCCTCGACTTCGCTGCGCTTCGCTCGGAATGACAAGTTATAATTCCTGTCATGTTGAGCGATACGGGGTCCCCATAGAAATGAGCGTAGCGAATTTTATGGGGTATAGGATACGGGGTCCCCACAAAAGATGAAATATTTTTGTTTTAAGTCTCGGCTCGGCATTCACCCGAGGCGGAGACGGGCGCATAAGATATGGCGAGGTGGACTATGGAAAGATATTTTCTCGGCAACAATACGGCATACGGTTTTCAAGGATACTACGAGGAGACGCTCAGGAGCGTTGACCCCGTGATCTTGCTCAAGGGCGGACCCGGTACGGGCAAGTCCAACATGCTCAAAAAGATAGCGGCGGACGCGCGCGACAAGGGCTATGACGTCGAGCTTTGGTACTGCTCCGGCGACCCCGCGAGTCTGGACGGCGTGTATGTCAAACAGCTGAATGCCGCGGTCGTGGACGCTACGGCTCCGCATGCGACGGGCGCAGACCTGCCAATGATAAAGGACTATATTTTCGATCTCGCAAGCAGTCTCTCGCACGACAAGCTTGTGGAGAATAGGGACGAGATCGAGGCGCTACTTTCGCGCAAAAAGGCGAGTTTTTTGAGGGCATATCAGCATTTGAGGCTTGCAAAGTGCCATAAGGACAACATATTTGAGCTCGAGGCGCGAGGTGTGAACGAGACGGAATTGCGCGCGTATGCGGCGGTGCTCGCGGCAGGACTTCGGGACGGCGGACAGAGCGCACGCGGCGGCGGACATAGGAGACTGTTTACACGGGCGATAAGTCCGGAGGGTGAGAGCGCGTATTTCGACCACCTGCGCGGGCGCAAGGTGTACCGCGTGATTGGCGGCGAGTACGCCTCGGCGATATTCATGAACGAGCTGGCGGGGCTGCTGCCGTCGGGCATGCTCATCCTCGATCCGCTTGAACCGTCCGTTGTGGAAGGGATAGCGTTGAAGGACGCGGTCGTTACGCGCGAGGTAGGGCACTTTTCGGGCGAGGTGTACGAAAACATCAATCTTGGCGTGTACGAAAACGGCGCGGACAAGGACGCCGTGCAGGAGGAACAAAACAGCATGCTCATCGAGATCGCGTTCGCAAAAGAAAAACTGAACAGGGCGCGCGAGGCGCATTTGAGCGCGGAAAGGTATTTCGTCGCCGCAATGGACTTCGACAACAACGCGAAAATATGCGCGCAGATAGAAAAACTACTGACATTAAAGTAAAAATATACAAAAACGAAAGTATGCCCGACGCGGCTTTTAAGGTCGCGTCGGGCATTTTGGTGCTTTTTTGATGATAAACATAGGGTCATGGCGAGTACATCTCAGACATAGTTATTGAAAGACCCAACCTCTCCCTTCGTTACGTGCAGCGATGAGTCGGGTATTAGTATTGGCATAACGTTCCGCCACACTGCACTCAGGACTCCCCTCCCTCTCCGTACTCACTAACGGTTTGCGCTCGAGCGCAAACACAGCCCAAACGTTACGCCGCGGCAGGGCGGGAAGGGGCTGCGCTCGCTCACCGCGCTACGTCGTGCAGGCAAGCCTGCAATTATGCCACTTGTTCGGGCGGAAATAAATGAGAGCCCCGCCCTCACTGCGTACTATTATCTATCCCGCTTGCTCCGCGATATCGCTCGGACACGGCAAAGACCGCATGTAATAAGTCATCCACGAGTTTTTTATGCGCGGGCTCGAGTGGGGTGAGGGGCAGGCGTACGCTGCCGTCGCCGAAACCGAGGCGGGACGCGGCGTATTTGACGGGGATAGGGTTGACCTCGGAGAATAGCGCGTCCACGGCGGGCATGAGTTCGAGCTGCAATTTGGCGGCGGGGGTGAAGTCTCCGCTCAAGCAGAGAGATGTCATTTTTGACACCTGCGTCGGGAAAATATTGCTTGCGACGCTTATTACGCCCACGCCTCCGAGCGCCATTACGGGCACGGTCATTCCGTCGTCGCCGCTGTATACGGCGCCGTAGCCCGCCTCGCCGACGCACTTTGCGATCTGCTGGATGTTGCCGCTCGCCTCCTTTATGCCGACTATGCCTTTCACCTCTCTGAAAAGCCGTCCGAATGTGGACGGGAGCATGTTTACGCCCGTGCGCGAGGGCACGTTGTAGCAGATGACGGGAAGGGCGGTCGCCTCGCATATCGCGCGGTAGTGCTCGAAGAGCCCTTGCTGCGTGCATTTATTGTAGTAGGGCGTGACGATGAGCGCCGCGTCTGCGCCCATATCCTCGGCGCGTTTGCACTCTTCCGCCGCGACGCGCGTACAGTTTGAGCCACAACCGACTATTATTTTCAGCTTGCCTTTGAGCTTTTTTACGGTGCGGGATATTATGAGCGCGCGCTCTTCGCTTGTGAGCGTGGCGGGTTCGCCCGTAGTGCCAAGCGCGACGACGGCGTCTACTCCGCCATCGAGTTGAAAGTCGAGAAGTCTCTCGTATGCGTCGATATCCACCTCGCCGCCCTTGAATGGTGTGATGAGCGCGGTCGCTGTGCCTTTGAATATCATATTTCGCCTCCCGTAAGCAGTTCGAGTATCTGCACGGCGTTGAGCGCCGCGCCCTTCAGCAGGTTGTCCGCGACTACCCACATGTTTATGCCGCTTTTTACGCTGTCGTCAAGCCGCACCCTGCCCACAAATACCTCGTCCTTGCCGCTCGCCGTAATAGGCATGGGATAGAGGGCACGGGATGGGTCGTCAACGAGGGTCACGCCCTTTGCCTCTGACAGCACTTTCTTGACATCTTCAAGTGTGCACTTTTGCACGAATTCGACGTTTATCGACTCACTATGGGCGTTAAACACCGGAACTCGCGCAGTTGTCGCCGTGACCTTGAGGTCGGGACGGTGCAAGATCTTACGCGTTTCCACGATCATTTTCCACTCCTCTTTGGTGTAGCCGTCCTCCAAAAATATGTCGATGTGCGGAAGGATGTTGCCTGCGATGGGATAGGGAAATTTTTCGAGAGTCGGGTCGCCTTTAAGCCCGTTTTCAAGGTCGCGTATGCCGCGTATGCCCGCGCCCGATACGGCTTGATAGGTGCTGTATACGACGCGCTCTATTTTGAAAGCGTCGTCGAGGGGTTTGAGCGCTACGACCGCCTGTATGGTCGAGCAGTTGGGGTTTGCGATTATGCCGCTTGCCCACTTGACGTCATCGGGGTTGACCTCCGGCACGACGAGCGGCACGTCGGGATGCTGTCTCCACTGCGCGCTGTTGTCTATGACCGTCGCCCCCGCGCGCACAAATACGGGCGCAAATTTTTCGGATACGGCGCCGCCCGCCGAAAACAGCGCGTATTGCACCTTGCCTTCGAGAGCCATGACGTTTTGCTCCGTCAACTCTGTCACCTCTATATCCCGCCCGAAACAGTTTAATACGTTCCCCGCGCTCCGCTTCGACGCGAAGAGATAGCACTCCCCGACGGGGAAGTCCCGCCGCTCAAGCACTTCTACGAATTTTCTGCCTACGACGCCTGTGGCGCCGACTATAGCGATATTGTATTTTTCCATAATGCCTCCCAAACAATTTATGCAAGGAGAGCACGGATAGTGAGCCGCGCACACTATCAAGCGGCTTCCTTGACGGTCAATTTCACTTCGGGGGTGAAGGAGAGTGTGGAAAGGCAGTCGCGCTCGAGGGATCTGCCGACGGACTGGTAGGCTTTCGCTTGCAAGCCGAGGAAGTCGATGCCTGTCTCAAGGGAGACGGCGAAAAGCTTTTCCATGCGCGCGGTGAGCTGTTTTCCTAGAGCGGTCGCGGCGTTTTTGATGAGGGGGCTTGCGCCTGTCAATATCTCGTCGCTATCTACGAATTGATAGTCGAGAAGGTCAACTTTGAGCTCGATAGAGGCGGAGATATCGCGCCCCTTTGCGGAGGTATTTACGCTCTTGTCGAGTATGCGGAACTCGAAAGACGTGCCGTCCTCCGCGGTGTAGTTGAGCGAGCCGTATGTCGTGGTGGACAGGTAGATGGAGAGTATTTCGCTCAGCTCGTCGTCGAGGACGCGGCAGTCGCTATGGTCGAAAACGAGCACTTTGGACATGTCGAATTGATAGTTGCCCTTCAGCTCCTCTTTTTCGTCCTGCGGCTGGTCCTCTAGCTTGACGGGGACTATATAGGGGATAGCGGTCGCCTCGCTGCGCGAAAGGGAGCGGGCAAGCAGGTCCTTTGCTGTCGTCTCTATCAGCCCGTCCGTGCCCTCGTTGTTGACTATGGCGGTCTGCAAAAAGTAGGGAGAACTTATGGTCGTGCTTATGCGGGTGGAGAGCATCTCCTTCGGCGGGAGGGAGCCGGTGACGATTATTGCCTGCTCGCGCAAAGCGTACATCGCGATGAGCGGATATATTGTCTGCATATGGTCGGGCTTGAGCGCCGATTGTGACATAAAGAGCACTTCACAGTGCGCAAGCGATACAATTAAACCCATTTTCTGCGAAATGTCGTCCAAAGCGGATGACACGGTGTTGCCTTTCGCGGTGAATACGTCGAAACGCTGTCCGCCCGTCCCGCTGGTATTGGAGAGCATCTGTACGGACTGAGTCGTGACCTCGAACTCACGCGTCTTTTCGTCAAAATCCACGCCGACGCCTACGACTATGGCCGTCTTTGTGAGCGCGGGAGAGTTTACGGTGCGCCCGAATATCAAAAGCAGGGTGACCGCAAGCAGTACGACTATCCACTTTGTGCGCAGGGCGTATGAGGTGACGTTGAACTTTTTCATGAGTCCTCCTCTGCCTTTAGCGAGCCGTTGTCAAGCGCGTCGAATTTGCTTTCCGCCTGCATTTTGAAACCGTCCATTATGTTGTCCGCGAGGCTGGCGGGAGGCTCGGGATAGGGCAGTTCGCGAGGGACGTATTCGTCGTCGAGACAGTTGTATATGCCCGCGTATTTGTATTTTGCGTACAGCGCCGTTGCAAGCATAAATACGGGGACGGCTACGGCGAGCGCGCTCAGTGCATAGCCCATTTGCCGCGTGGAAAACTCCGCTACGGACTGCGAGGAAGGCACTACGGCGATAATTATTATCACGGCGAGCGGGAAGAGTATGACCGCGGGCAGGCGGCTCTCCACGGCGCGGTCGCATGCGGCGGTCGCTCCGAAATAAATGAAGGAGAGGGAGAGTATGGATACGGATACCGCGGCGAAGAGGTTTGTCCACTCCATGCGGCCTATATCCATAGACAGGCGATTGAATCCCGCCATGTGTATGAGAAGGTCGGAGACCATGCGCAGAGAGTCGCCGTATGCCGCGACGCCCAGCATTACGGTGATGAGCACGGTCGCGAGCGTGAGCGCTATACTGCCCGTGATGTAGGGCAAGCGCTTGTTTTTTATGCGCAAAAACGCGAAGGGTATGGCGTCGCCCAGCCACAGCCCGAAACGCGGCAGATTTTTGAAGAAGTCCACGGGCTCCATAGAGAATATAGGCAAGTTGCGCCCAAAATCGTGATTTGTGTCGAAAAAGACGAGGTTGAAAACTATAAGCACGAAAAATACGGGGATCAATATCTCCGTCGTGCGCGCTATCGTGCGAGAGCCCTTTATGCCGAGGTATATTGCGGGCGAGAGGAAGAGCAGATAGAGCAGGGATGGCTCCACGCCGCCGAAAAGCTCGCGGGCGAGGTAGGATACGCAATAGCAAAAGTAGAAGGTGCCCTTGAGTATGAGCCATACGCTTGCAAAGGCGCAGCAAATGCGGTAGGGCTTTGACGCCGTGCAGCGGAGCAGGTCGTCGCCGCGCATGCGTACAAAGGCGAATATAAAGACGGTCAGCAAAAGCTCCACAGCGGACATCGCAATAAACGCCCAAAGCGTGGAGGAGCCGTACTCCCCGCTTATCACGCCCGGCGCTGCGGACAGCTTGAAGGCTATGCCTATCGCAAATATGAGGAAGCCCGCTTGAGAGTTGTACACAGTGCCCGAAGGCAGGTTTTTGTATATCCCATGTTGTATTTTTACGTTTTTCATATATGCCTCTATGCCTCAGTGTTTGCGTATGCGTGTGCGGTTGGCGGTGGGAATGGAGTAGGGTCTGTCCACCATGGATACGGTGCCGACTTTGAGTACGGCGTCCTGCAGGTCGGGATTTATGCGCGGCGCATACGGCGAGAGGTAGGGCGTGCCGAAGTTGTCAAGGGAGCTCAGATATCCGATTATCACTATCGCCAATATTACCATGCCCACAAAGCCCGTTACCGCGCTTATAAGCAGGAAGAGCAGGCGCAAAATTGATATCGTACCCACCTGGTCGGGAACGCAGAATATGCCTATCGCGCTCAAGGCTATGACAAGCACGGACGGCGAGGAGATGAGCCCCGACTTGACCGCTGTGTCGCCCAGCACTATCGCGCCTACGACGGACAGGGATATGCCGAGATAGCGCGGCATGCGTATGGACGCTTGATTTAGCACCTCGAAGAGCATGAGCACTATGAGCATCTCTATCGCGGGCGGGAAGGGGATGCCCGTCGTCGCCGCCATGAGCGTCATCAAAAATTTCAGCGGCAACAGCTGCAGATGGAAGGTCTGCAGCGCGATATATGCCCCGGGGAGCAGTACCGTGAGCAGCGCGCCGATTATGCGGAACATGCGTATCATGGACGCGCGCCAATCCCCGGAATAGTAGTCGTAGCCGTCTTGCACATCCTCGAAAATGAGGTAGGGAAGAGTTATCACGATGGGCGAGCCGTCCACTATTATCGCGACGCGCCCTTCGAGTAGTTTTGCGCTAACTACGTCCGGTTTTTCCGACGTCCCCGCCTGCAAAAAGAAGGAAGTGCGCTTTGCCTGTACGAAGGACAGCACGTACGCGCTGTCTATCACGCCGTCTATGTCTATTTTGCTTATCTTTTCATATATCTGCTTTATGACCTGCCTGTCCGCTACGCCGCGTATGTGCAGTACCGCGACGGACGTCGTGGAATATCTGCCCACTTGAAAAGTGCGTATGACAAGGTCGGGAGTCTTGAGGCGGCGGCGCATCATGGAAAGGTTTGTCTTTATCTCCTCTATGAAACCCTCGCGCGGCCCCTTGAGCACGCTGGAGGTGGGAGGCTCCGTGATGGAGCGCTTTTCGGGCTTGCGCAGAGAGTAGACGAAGGCGTCCTCCTCGCCGTCTATAAAGAGCACGGCGTCCCCTTCCGCGATGGGACCGGGAGCGCTTATGACGGGCACGGGTACCGCCGTCTCCGAAAAGCATACCGTGCGCTCGAGAGAGTCCGTATACGGCTTTGGAAACTCGCTCGCCGCGATAAGCGGTTTCAATATGCTTTGTTCAAACAGCTCGCGGTCTATGCCGCCGTCGATATACGCAAACGCCGCGCGCACTCCCGCTATGGTCAGTTCGCGTATTTTGAGGTCGTCGCTGAATGAAAACGTCTGCTGCAGTTTTGAAATTGCGTCTTTAAGTTCCACTTTGGCATTATTGACAAAACGCGGAGTTTATACGCGCAAACGCGAAGTTAAACGTCTGATATTGCAATTTTCGACAAATTTTTGCAAATATCGGCGCCCTCCGCGTCGCGTCTGAGCCCGATTAAGCGCATATCGCTAAAAAAATATCGTTTTGCGGCAAAAAATTTTCATGTCGCTATTGACAAACGCATATATTATGATAGAATAATCTATATTAATTTATCGATACGGAATTGCCTGCACTTTTCCATGCAGACATTTTGTATTTAAGGGGGATTTCAATATGGCAAATGCTTTGAAAAAAGGCACTAAGATCCTTATCATAGTGCTCGTAGTGTTCGCGGTGCTCGCCGCCGTCGTTTTGGGCGTGGCGTTCGGCGTCATCAACAACCTTAAGTTTATGACTTACACTAAGTCTAAGCTAAATAAACTTGCGGATAATTATCCATCGCACGAAGTGGGCTTCATAGCGCATAGGGGGCTCAGCGTGGAAGAGTATCAAAACACCGTCGAGGCGTTCAGACGCGCCGCCGCGGACGAAGGCACCTGGGGAATTGAGACGGACATTTGGGCGACAAGCGACAGGGAGTTCGTGTGCATGCACGACAAGGATTCCATCGAGGGCATAGATAATGTGCGCAACGTCGATTTGAAGACGGCTACAACGACTCCGCTCAAGGACAATAAGGAAAGATATGCCGCGTCTTTTGACGAATACCTCAAAATATGCAAGGACGCGGGCAAGACGGCTATAATCGAGATCAAGGACAAAGAAATGACAAACGTCGACCTCGATCGCGTTATGGAAAAGGTCAAGGAAAGCGGCGCTCAGTTCAGATACATATCCTTCCACTTTGACAAGCTCAAGTATATCCGCAGTAAGTTGAAGGTCGATGAGGCGGAGCTGCAGCTCCTCGTGTATCAGTCGATGTTCAACGGAAAGGAGCAGGATGAGGCGATATCGCTTGACATAGACCTCTCGTGCATGTATCAATTCCTCACCAAAAAGACGGTGGAGAAATTCCACAAAGCGGGCCGCAAGGTCGGAGTATGGACGGTCAACAGCGCGCGCGACGCAATGTGCTGTATCGCCGATTTGGGCGTGGACTATGTTACTTCCGACGTACGTATGGGAAAGGAGATCGACGCCTATATCTCCAAACTGTAACGGGCGTAAAAAAATTAACTGATTTATCGTGAAAATCTAAAGATGTATGTCAAAATGCAATTGCATGGCGCAATAAGTGCAATTGCATTTTGCACTTTGCGGCATACGCATTTTTTGAGCGGCAAAAATCGAGGTGGGCTGTGAAAGAAAAGCTGAGCGATCTGAGCTATAAGGACATTTTCGACGCGCAGTTTACGCTGTACGAAGGCAATCCCGTGATAAAAAATTTCGGGTTCAGTTTTGTGGCGGCGGACCCTTCCTTGCTCACGCCGGACTGTTCTCCCACGGGGCAGTGGCACCTGTTTTGCCATACGTTTACGGGGATATACAGGCTTGACAGCGCGGACGGCGTGAATTTTGAAAAGCCGCGCAAGATATGCGGGCGCGCTATGCGTCCCAACATCAATTTGATAGACGGCAGATACTACCTCTTTTACGAGCGCACACGCACGCTCATGGGCAACGCGCTCACGCTTTTGGGCGGGAAGTGGAAGTCTGAGATATATCTCACCGAATCCTGCGACCTCGAGCATTGGACAAGTCCAAAGCCCGTGATAACGCAATCACGTCCCTTCGAGAAGGACGAGTACGGACAGATGATATCAAATCCGTTTTTGATAAGGGAAGGGGACAAATTCAAACTCTACTACTCCTGCGGGCAGACTTTCATCAAGGATTGCGGATTTACTGAGCCGAAATACATCAGCTACGCCATGAGCGAGCGCATAGGGGAGGGCTACGTCTCCCGCCACGAGCCCATAATAAAGCCCGACCCACAGTCGGAGTATTTCAACTTGTGCTCGGGCTGCTTGAAAGTTTATAAACTGAGCGACCGCTATATAGGTTTGCAAAACGGCATTTTCCAAAAGGAGGGCAAGAGCCACTCCGCGATATTGTTGCTCAGCTCCGAGGACGGGGACAATTTCGAGTTTGGCAAAGTGCTGCTGTCAAATCAAATGCAGGGGGACAGCGATTGGATGGCGCAGTACGTGTACGCGTCCCACCTCACGTATTTTAATGGGGAACTCAGGCTGTATTTCAACGCGCGCAACACCTCAAACAACCTTAAAGGCAGAGAGGGCATAGGTTTTTGCAGCGCAAAGCTCTGAACGCGCATTGTTTTTATTAACGCGCATTGATTTTCATAAAATTCGCCATGAGAAAAATGTCATAACTGTCTCGCGTGACAGTTATGACATTTCGTCTGCAAAACAGGAACAGACTCATATTTTAGAATTTTTTGGATATAGTCTAAATCAAAGATCGGCGACGCGCGCCAAAAAATCATCAATATTCCCGAACCAAAAAGAGGGGTACCGCGGCGATTATTGAACCGATCGGCAGAAGATACGCTCCCGCCCCGGCGGAATATTTCATAACGAGAGGGGCGAGTTCGGTTGGGTCGGAGTTCATTTCCCCCGCAAATACAAGCCCGAAGATAAAGGCGAACACCGCACAGATAATAAGGGCAAGGCCGAGCGTACCGCGGAAAATTTTGTTGATTTTCACAACCAGCGCGTGCAACGCCACAAATGCGCATGCCGCAACCGAAAGTAAAGCTGCGGCTAAAGCAAAACCTTGTACGACGCCGACCTTTATGCCCACCTGTATGTCACTCAGACTTTTGTCAAACAGCCACCAAGTTTGTACCTCTTCATAGTGGCCCGCAATATTTACATCGGCTTCTAGTTTGCATACGTACCAGGTGATAAACAGACCCACCACGGCAAGGATAACGCCGGCAAGCGATATCAAAAGCAACGCAATTTGTCTGCCGTCCATTCTTTTCACGATAAAAACCTTCCTTGAAAATTTATACTCTCATTATATGTATTTTTGACAAAAAGTCAATACCGCTTAAAAATTCGTCTTACTTTTTGCCCAATAATAATATAAGAGAGAAGGGAGTTATGACAGAAAGAAATAAACGCGGGCGGCGACATTGCCTTCATAGCCGCAAGGAAAAAAAGAGCCCTTCCTTTGGTTGCATCATGGATATTGCGATCCTAAACATATTTAAAATTCCACGGTGAAAGTGCTGCCAACGCCAAGCGCGCTTTTTACGCCAATCTTCCAACCTGAATTCTGGCATATCTTTTTTACGACGGCAAGTCCCAAACCAAAGCCGCCGTTTTTGCCTCCGTGCGATTTGTCTACGGTGAAAAAGCGAGAGAATACTTTGCTCATATTTTCCTCGGCAATGCCTATGCCCGTGTCTTGCACGGTCAATCCGCGATAGTTCAAGATTATGGTTATACTGCCTCCGTCTTTGTTGTATTTGATAGCGTTTCTCACAAGATTTCCTAATATCTCCGTAAGCCGTTCGTGGCGGCTCATCACCATAACGTTGTTGTCTATGTTTTCAATGATAGTTATGCCTCGCTTGTCCGCTTCGGGTTTGAGAGCGGAGATCATTTCTCTCGCAAGAGCGGAAAAGTCCACTTCATAGGCGGGCAAGTCGTCGCTGTCGAGTTCGCTGAAATTGATTATGCAGGCGATAAGGCTTGTGAGTCTCTCGCTTTGGGTGAGTATAGTCGCATATGCGAGCTGTTTTTGATCGTCCGTCATACCGCCCAACCTCAGAAGTTCGGCGTAGCCGCGAATAGACGTGAGAGGAGTGTTCATCTCGTGCGTGACGTTGGAAATAAACTCGTCCTTCGAGTTTTGCGCGCGCTCGACGAGTTCTTTTTCCGCTTTTATCTCGTCCATTTGGCGGGCGACTACGCGGTTGCGCTCATTGAGGATCTTTGCAATAGGTTCAAGCTCCGAATATTTGCTTTTGACTTCGCCGCCTGCCGCCGCCTCTTTCGCAAGCTGTTTGACGGGGGACAACGTGATGTGCGTAGATACGAATGCAAACGCGACGCAAAGCAACACCATCACCAATGTGAATTGCAAAAAGCCGGGGAGAGTGGAGATGAATATCGTCCAATAGGAATCCGTAAATATGGCGATACGCACCAAAAAATCTCCGTAATTTCTGCAATAATAGACCATATTTTTGCCGAGCGTAGAACTTGAACGCACCGAAAAACCTTCGCCATCGAATATCGCGTCCTTTATCTCTTCGCGCTCCTTGTGATTTTCAAGAGGCTCGCTTGTGGAGCTGTCCGCAAGCACGTTGCCTTGTGCGTCCATAAAAGTGACCCTTGCGCCGTTCAGTTTGTCCGAAAACGCTTTTGCGCCGTCCTCTGTCAGAGGAAATCCATCGTCGTATTCGTTCATATAGACGCGCAAAAATTCCTTGCTGTCCGCTATGGACGAATCGTAATATATCTGCGTGGATATTATGCCGAACAGCAATACGCTCAAAAGCGTTATTCCAAAAGACATAAGCCAAATGCGCCATTTCATAGTTTGTACCCCACTCCGAATATGGTTTCTATCGGCACTCCCAGTTTTCTGAGGCGGGCGACGTGATTGTCGAGGGTGCGGGTCTCGCCCGTATCATATCCCCATACTTCGATGAGAAGTTTGTCCCTTGTCAGCACCTTGCCTTGATTTTCCATAAAGTATTTCAACAGCTCAAATTCTTTGCGGTTCAGTTGTATGGGCTTGCCGTCTATCTCGCAGGAGAACGTTTCGGTGTCGAGCGTGATGTCCCGCGCAGTCAAAACGGCGGGCTTTTGCTTGCCGCGAATGCGAGCGTTGACGCGAGCGACGAGTTCCAACACCGAAAACGGCTTTGCAATGTAATCGTCCGCGCCCATATTCAAGCCGTTCACCTTGTCCTCCTCTTTGGAGAGCGCGGAAAGCATAACGCAACTGACGGACGGATATTTTTGTTTGACGAGCTTGAGCGCGTCAAGACCGCTCCCGTCGGGGAGCATTATGTCGAGGAGCGCGACGTCGGGCAACTCCTTTTCGAGCGCGTCCGAAAACGCTTTCAGCGTAGAGAACGCGGAAAACTTGAAATCGTTCATTTCAAGCGCGACCTTGATAAGCCCGCAAATGCTTGTATCATCTTCCAGCAAAAACACTTTTCCTTTCATAGCGCACCTCAATGTTATTTTATCACGCTCGAATATAACATTACAAACGTCGTGATGTAATAAAAATGTAAAATCAACCGAATCTGCCGTTGATATAGTCGTCCGTCCGCTTGTCCTGCGGGTGGGAGAAGATATCTTTTGTTTCGTTCATTTCTATCATCTCGCCAAGCAGAAAATACGCCGTAAAGTCGGCAATGCGGAACGCCTGTTGCATATTGTGCGTGACCATGATGACCGTCATGCGCTTTTTGAGTTCCAAGCAGAGTTCCTCGATTTTTCCCGTAGAAATGGGATCGAGTGCGCTCGTCGGCTCGTCCATAAGAAGAATTTGCGGCTCGACCGCAAGTGCGCGGGCAATACACAGCCGTTGCTGTTGTCCGCCCGAAAGTCCCAAAGCCGATTTTGAGAGCCTGTCTTTCACTTCGTCCCACATTGCCGCGCCTTTTAAGGAGCTTTCCACAATGCCGTCCAAATCTTCCTTTTTGCGGATGCCGAACGTGCGCGGCCCGTAAGCAATGTTGTCATATACGCTCATCGCAAGCGG
>CANRBM010000002.1 GCA_947628855.1 uncultured Clostridia bacterium
GCGTAGCCCTTTGAATAGAGTCTGTCCTTGATGTCTGTCTCGTGCGGTTG
This sequence comes from uncultured Clostridia bacterium, assembly GCA_947628855.1. GTDB lineage: Bacteria > Bacillota > Clostridia > Christensenellales > CAG-917 > CAG-475. Next base: position 51 of record CANRBM010000002.1, read on the forward strand.
TTCTTCCTGTTGGACAGGAGCTTGCTCCGAGGGTTTATCGGATATGGAGTAGAAAAATTCGCGATAATTGACGTCCTCTTTTTCGTACTCGAACGCCTCTTCCTGCCTGTTTATGATCGCGGAGGGCTCCTTTACGGGCTCGTCGTAAGCCGCTGCAGCTTGTTCCTCCTCGATCTGTTTTGAACGCTCATCCATGCGGCGGAAGATCTCCTCGATAGACGATCTGGATGGCTCTTCTTCGGTCGCGGCGGCGACGGGAGAGTTTTTAGAAGCGACATATACGGGGGCATACTCGCTCTCAGAATATTCCGAACTTGCCTCGAGCTTTTTAAACAGGTCCTCCACGGTTTCAGTGGGCATGACCTGCTCGCGCGCGCGACGATCCTCTTCCTCTTTGCGCAGACGCTCTTCCTCTGCGAGGCGCCTTTGTTCCTCTTCTTTGAGCCTACTTTGCTCGTCCTCGTATGCTTTAAGCGCGTCTAAAGCGGCGATGCGCTCTTCTTCGGATTTGGAAAGTTGAGCTCTCACGGACTCCAACTCTTCGCTGTGACGATATGCCTCGTCGTGAGCCAGCCTCAAAGCCTCGTCTTTTTGACGGAGTTGTTTGTCTGCATCCTCGAGTTTTTGCTCCGCAAGTTTCAAATTATCGCTATCCTCGCGGGCTTGTTGAGCAAGAGCAGCCGCCTCATCCTCGCTTATGCGATTACCATAGCGGTCAAGGTAGACGGGTTTTTCGACTTCCACCGTCCTGTCGTAGGGACGTGCGGAAAGCTTTGCCGCCTCGTCCTCGCTTATGCGGTTGCCGTAACGGTCGAGATAGACGGGTTTTTCGACTTCGATTACTTTTTCGACGTCTACGCGCCGCTCGACTTGCACCTCAACGGGCTTTTCGACTTCGACGATCCGCTCCACAGGGACCTCGACGCGCCGCTCTACGGGAACTTCGACGACTCTTTCGATCTCCACTATCTTTTCGACGGGGACCTCTTTTTCGACGATAGTTTCAACGGGGACTTCGACGATCTTTTCTACGATCTTATCCTTGTAGACTACTTCTGGCTTAGGCTCAGACTCGCGTTTCGAGTAGGGACGAAGCTCAGAGGCGTCGAAGGGAAGGGGATTTTGAAAATCAAACTCCTTTTCTGAGACGAGCTTATCCAAAATGGTGCGCGAATACTCATATTCGCTGCGCTCCTTCAGAAGATAGTCCCGTCCCGCTTGCGTGAGGGAATAGTATCTGCGTTGACCGCCGCCCGTATCGTCCGGATCGCCGTCATACGAAGTAACGAGCCCCTGTTTTTCAAGGCGCTTGAGTTGATTGTAGAGAGTAGCTTGTTTCAGCGTATACTGACCCGTGCTCCTGTCCTCGATCTCCTTCAGGATCTCATAACCGTACTTGTCGTTTTCAACGAGGCAACCGAGGATTATCGTGATGACATTGCCACGGATAAGGTCGCTGTTGACTGATGAGATATCCATTACATCTGCTCCATTTGCCGTATATGGATATTTTAGCAAACTATTATGAATAAGTCAATATTCTATAATACTTTATATATGTTTTCTTGCGACATTTTGGGAGATAATGTCCGATAGTTGGAAAATTTTGTCGATGTCTCACTTGTTATCGCGCAGTTTTACTATGTTTGCCGCTATCTTGCGGTGGTCCTCCTCTATGGCGGCATAGTGTTTTTTGGTGGTGTTTACGTCGCGGTGTCCCAGTACGTCCGCCACCATATAGATGTCGCCCGTAGCGCGGTAGAGATTTGTGCCGAAGGTACTGCGCAACTTGTGCGGGGATATGCGCTTGAGCGGCGCCGCGCTGCCCGCGTATTTCTTGACGAGGTTTTCCACGGCGCGTACGGATATGCGCGAGACTTGCAGTGAGAGAAATAGGGCGTCGCGGTCGCGTATCACGGTCTTTTCGCAGCGGTCTATGAGCGCGCGCCTCTCGCCCTCGATGTAGGTCTGAAGCGCCTCGGCAACTTCGTCTCCGAAATACAGTATGGCGCGATTGCCGCCCTTTCTCGTGACTGTGAAAGCGTTTGTTTCGAAATCTATATCGTTGAGGTTGAGCCCCACGCACTCGCTGACGCGGATGCCCGTGCCGAGCAGCAGGGTAAGGATGGCAACGTCGCGCGCGCGAGTATTGCGCTGTATCTTGCGCTGGTGCTCGCTCATGCCTGACCCCGTCTCGGCGGCGTCGAGTATGCGCTCCACCTCGCGCGGCTCTAAGCGAATGATGTCCTTGTCATGCTGTTTCGGCATTATGAGTTTTGCCGCTATGTTTGCGGGTATGCGGTCGTGATTGAAGTAATATTTGAAAAATGTGCGCACTGTGGAGAGTTTTCTCGCCTTGCCGCGTTCGCCGTTGGTGTACTCTTTGCCGTCATAGACATAAAAGCTCAAATACTCCATAAAAGCCTCGAGATTGGTGAGAGTGACCTTTGCAAGATCGTCCACCATGAAGTCCAAAACGCTGTCGTAGTTTTTGAAAGCGCGTACGTTGTTCAAAAGATAGTCAAAAAATATGCGCAGATCGTATGCGTAGTTGAGACGCGTGAGGACGGTCGTCTGCGACTCTATGCCCACGAAAAATTCATCGCAAAACTCGGGCAGGTCGTCCTTCAACTCCCTGAGTCTCTTTGTGAGAGATTTGTCCCTTTCACTGAAATAATTTGCCATACTAAAATTCCCCTTAACTGTTTTCCAGAATATTATAAATATCTATTCGCAAAAAGTAAAGAGTATTTTTACAATATTTTAAAAAAATAATCCTGCAAAGCAGGATTATCACCCTCCAAAATTTTTTATCAAAAAATTTTGCGCATAGTTTTTTTGCCGAAATTTCATTTTAATAATTCTCCATTTTGACAGGGCAAATTGCAAGCAAAATGCCTTCTACCTGTGTAGAGCAGGCGCAATGCAGTCACGCTCGGCAAAAGTAGGCAGGTACGGAAGTAACGACGTGACAAAAATATAACGCGGTCATGTTGAGCGATATGGGATCACTGCAAAAATATGAAATTTTTTTGTTGGTAAAAGGAAGTGACCTCTAGTTCTATTGAAAAAAACTCTCGGACAATACTCCCGTCAATATCGAGTTTTCACGCAGGAGTTAGTACCATACACTCAATCAAAAAACGCGAGCGACGGCAAAAAGTTGCCAAGCTCGCGCCTTTAGCTTGGGGTGCAGGGGACGAAGTCAAAAACAGCGAGCGCAAGCCCGCATAACCAAGCGCAAAAAATAGCGAGCCATGAGCATTTTTTTTGCTACGGCTCGCTTCTTGTCAAATGCAGAATTGCGACGCGTAATTAACGAAACGTTTGTCAGAGCTTTCTTGGGGTCCCCGCAAAATTACGCAGTGATTTTGCGGGGTAAGTAAGCGGAGTGGCGCAGCAGCTTGCGGTGAGCCCTTATAGACCTTGCTCTGCAAGGGTCGCGGGCTCTGAGCAAATGCAAGCAGTTCGCGCGTTTTTAGCTTGGAGTGCAGGGGACGAAGTCCCTTTCCGAGGCGTGGGCGGAGCCTCCGCATATATAAAGACTTATTTTTCCTCGTCGTCGGGGATGGAGTCGATGTCGGCGGTGGATTGGCGCTCGCCGATGTGCATATCCTCGATGGAGTAGGTCTTGATGTCGAAAGAGCCGTCCTTGAGCATGACCTTTACGCGGGCGGTCTGTTTGAGCAAGTCGTTGGATTCCACAGTGCCTTCGCCGTCGGGGGTATTGACGGTGCTGCCGACTTTTGGCATGAGCTTGTAGGTTTGAGCATAGTAGTCGTTTTCGTATTTGAGGCAACACATAAGCCTTCCGCACACGCCGTTTATCTTTTGTGGATTGAGGGAAAGCCCCTGTATCTTCGCCATTTTTATGGAGACTTTTTCAAAGTCGGGCAGGTGGGTAGTGCAGCAGCAGGGGCGGCCGCAGGGCGCGAGGGCGCCGCGCATCTTGATGTCGTCGCGCTCGTAGATCTGGCGGAGGTCTATGCGGGTCTTGAATATCGAGGCAAGCACGCGCACGAGCTCGCGGAAATCCACTCTGCCCTCGGCGGTGAAGTAGAAGATGAGTTTTGCGCGGTCGAAGGTATATTCGGCGTCAACGAGTTTCATAGGGATGTTCATCTCGGTGATCTTTTCGTGCATTATTTTGAGCGCGTTTTCCTTGTCGGCGAGGTTTTTTTGAAGTTGCGCGACGTCCTCCGCGGTAGCTTTGCGCACGACGGGTTTCAAGGGTTGGACTATCTCGCCCTCGTCTACGTCCTTATTGGGGATCACGACGGTGGCGAACTCCAGCCCGCGCGGAGTCTCGACTATGACTCCGTCGTCAAGCTCGAAATTTATGCCAATGGGGTCGAAATAATAGACCTTTGCGGAATTTCTGTATTTGATACCGACTATTATTGCCATTTATGTTTTACCTCCAGCATTTTGAAGAGAAGTGAATCTATCGTCGCCTGCAAGTTGACGTTGAGGCTCAATTTTTTGCGCACGAGATTTATTGCGGACAGTATTTCTGCAAGTGCGCGGTCGCTGTATTTTGCGCTCAGCGCGGTGATGTCGCCGCCGAGCAGTCCCGCAGTAGATAGGGCGGGGTCGTGCTTATATACGAGCATATCCCTTATTATTATGGACAGGATGTCCAAAAATTCGTCCATATCCTTGACGGCTTGCACCGCGGGGGAGAGCTCGATTATGTCCGAACTTTTGTTTAGGCGGGTGAGCAGGGAAGTTGCGGCGTCGTAGTAGCCGACATACTCCGAGGAATCCGCTATGAGCAGCGCCTTGCCCGGCATACCGTTTGAACAGGCGGCGGCTACGGCGGCGGAATGTTCGTCCTTGCCCATCAAGATGAGCTCGTCATAGATAGCCTTTTCGTCAAAGCCGTCGAGGTAGACGGCGCGGCTCCTCGAACGTACCGTCTCGAGAAGGCTCAAGTCGTTTGCCACTCCAAGCAAAAACGTGACGCCTTCGGGCGGCTCCTCGAGCGTTTTGAGCAGCTTGTTTTGCGCGGTAGGGTTCATGAGGTCTGCGCGGTGAACGAGATACAGCTTTTGTCCGCTCAGCCCGCGCATATCGACGGACGAAACAAGGTCGGAGACCGTCTCTTTTTTTATCTCCGCGCGCTCCTTGTTGACGTGTATGACGTCCGCGTGGCTCATATGCAATACCTTGCGGCACTCTGCGCAGGAGAGGCACGCGTTTTTATTTGCGCAGAATACGGACGCAGCGACAAGCGTCAAAAAGCTGTCCGTGAGGTCGTCGTCCGCACAAACGATGCGGTAGGCGTGTCCGAGCCCTTTTTTGATGTCCGCAAGCATGAGCTCGTACGCGCGCGACGACTTGAGAATGTTTTCAAAAAGCAGTTCGCTCACCGTATCGCCCCTCTTTGCCTAAGCGCCTCAATTATATTCTCGGACGTGACAAATTTGTCTAAATCGGGTTTTATGCATACAAAACGCGACGGTGAAAGCGCGATTTCGTCAAGATAGCCCTTGTATACGCGCTCAAAAAAGTCGTCGGGCTGTTCCTCTATACGGTCGGCGCGGCGCTCTCCTCTCCAATTGCTTTTGGGAGGGAGATCGAGAAATACCGTGACGTCGGGCATACAGCCGTCTATTGCATAGGCGTTTATTTTTTTGACGACGTCCGCGCCCAAACCCCTCCCATAGCCTTGATAGGCGACGGAGCTGTCGATATAGCGGTCGCATATGACAAGTTTGCCCTCTTTGAGCGCGGGCTTTATCACCTCGCCGACAAGCTGCGCGCGGCTCGCGGCATACAGCATAGCCTCCGTCATATAGGACATGGCGGAGTTGGACTTGTCCAAAATTATGGCGCGTATCTTCTCCGAGATGTCCGTGCTGCCGGGCTCGCGTATGTAGACGGCGTCCTGACCTGTCCTCAAAAGATATTCTTTGAGCAGTCTGAGCTGCGTGGATTTGCCCACGCCCTCAGAACCTTCAAACGTAACAAACATAGTGTACTTTTCCTTTTTTACAGTGTAGCACAAATTTTCGCGCATAACAAGTAAAAGCGAATATTTGGTGAGAGTCCAAAAAAGGCGGCTCGATTTTTGTCAAGACGCCTCTTTTGGAAACTATATAACGAAATTTCTCTTAGGAAAGTATAGCAAATTTCTTAGTCGGTTCATCGCGCATTACGTTGAAAGTGGACAAGTAGGGCTTGATGCAGTTTGTGAGAGAAGTGTTTTCGTGATAATTTGAGGAGTTGCCCGCGCGCCATGCCGCGGCGATCGTATCAAAATCGTCCGTCATATAGTTGGCTTGCGTGTGGTCCTCGTTGAGGTTGAGAAGCCCCCAACTTGAGTGCGTTGCGGCGTGTTTGAAATTCCATGTGGTGAAGTGCCAACCGTAGCCCGCATACAGCTCCATTACGCCTGCCCATGCCTCTTCTTCGGTCTGAGTGTACTTTTTGTCTCTGCCGTCGTCTCCCCACACGTTGAATTCGCCGATGAAGATGGGGACGTTCACAGATTTGAGACCTTGCACTTTGAAGCCATAGAAGAATTTGTTATCCGAGAAGCCCATATAGTTTCTTGTCCAGTTGTAGTGGTGATATTGATAGACGACGTTCTCCCAACCATACATTGCGGGGTCGGGCAAGCCACCCACTTCCCAACAGCTCTCCATGGATATCGCGTGATTGGGATCCACCTCGCGTATGGCTTTGTAAAGCTCATCGAAATAGACCCATGTGCGCTCGTCCGTTATCTGCCCGCCACTCGCGTCCTTTATGCCCGGCTCGTTCATGAGGTCATAGAAGGCGATGCACTTCTCGTCCTTATAGTGTTCCGCGATGGCGACCCAAAGCTCCTTTGTCTTTGCTCTGCAAGTCTCGCCTGTCTCATCGTTGAGCCAAAGCTGTCCGAAGTTGGGATATAGGATGTCGCCTGTATGGTCGTTGCCGCTTTGCGAGCCGACTGCTCCGTGCATATCGAGGATGAGATACAGTCCGTACTTTTTGCACATCTCGACTGCCCAGTCAAGGCGTTTGAAAGCGTCTTTTTTCAGTGTGAGGTCTTTGAAGGGCGTACGCACATATTTGTTTGTCGCCTCGTCCAACATCACGCCCTCGTACAGCGTGAGATAGGTGAAGGGCAAGCGGATGCAGTTCATGCCCAGGTTTTTGACAAATTCAAAATCCTGCTCCGTCACCCAATTGTCCTCGTAAATGGCGAGCAATTCATCCGCTCTGTCTTTGCCGAAACGATTCGCAAGCTCCAGCAGCATGTCGATATGCCCGTATACTTTGCCTATCTCGGTGGGGACGAGCCAGCTCTCCTGTACGAGCCATCCTCCGAAGTTTGTGCCCATAAGGGCGACGGGCTTTCCGTCGTTGCCAAGCAAGATCTTGCCGTCGGCACGTACGAATTGGTCGTTCCCGCCCTTCGGATCGCACGCCGCAAACGCAAGCGCAAGCGTAAGCACAAGCACCGCGGCGACCAAGATCAAAACTACCGATCTTTTCATAATTTTCCCTCCTTATTTGAGAAAAAGCGTATGAAACTTTTTTCTCATACAAATTATAACATCAAAAAGGACAATGTTCAAGAATGTTTTTCTTGACTTAATATGTTTTATTGTATTAAACTTAACTATTATAAACAGCAAAAAAGTATTTTTTCGAGGCGAGCTATGGATTTCAAGCAGATCGAAGAAAAATGGCAGAAGAAGTGGGCTGAGACAAAGCTCTACAAATTCGACAGGGACAGAGTGGACAAAAAGTATTATTGTCTCGAGATGTTCTCCTATCCATCGGGCGCGAAGCTCCACGCGGGGCATTGGTACAACTACGGGCCCGCGGACACTTTCGCGCGGTTCAAGCGCATGCAGGGATACGAAGTTTTCCAGCCCATGGGCTTTGACGCGTTCGGGCTCCCCGCCGAGAATTACGCCATAAAGACGGGCATACACCCCGAGGACAGCACGCTTAAAAACATAGCCACTATGGAGGCGCAACTCAAGCGCATAGGCGCGACCTACGATTGGGACTATGAGATAAAGACCTGCCTCCCAGACTACTACAAGTGGACGCAGTGGATGTTTTTGCAGCTTTTCAAGCACGGACTTGCCTATCAGAAGGAAGCGCCCGTCAATTGGTGCCCATCCTGCAATACCGTACTCGCAAACGAGCAAGCGCAGGGCGGAGTGTGCGACAGATGCGGCAGTACCGTCACGCACAAAAATCTGACGCAATGGTTTTTCAAGATAACCGCATATGCGGACGAGCTGCTTGACGGACTCGACAAGCTGGATTGGCCCGAAAAGACAAAGCTCATGCAAAAGAATTGGATAGGCAGGAGCTACGGCGGCGAGATAGTTTTCGACGTCAAGGGCAGCGAGGAGAAGATACGCGTGTTCACGACGCGCGCGGACACGGTGTTCGGCGTGACGTACGTTGTGCTCGCCCCCGAAAGCCCGCTCGTGGACCGACTCACCACACCCGCACAAAAAGAGGCGGTAGAGGCGTACAGGAAGAAGGCGGCGGAGGCTACCGAGATAGACAGGATGAGCTCCACGCGCGAAAAGACGGGCGTACCCACGGGCAGTTTTGCGATAAATCCCGTAAACGGCAGGGAAGTGCCCATCCTCGTGGCGGATTATGTCATAGCAAGCTACGGCACGGGCGCGGTCATGGGCGTCGCGGCGCACGATGAGCGCGATTATGTTTTCGCAAGCAAGCTCGGCTTGCCCATCGAGAGAGTCATCAAGGGCGAAGAGGGGCAGGACGATACGCTGCCCTTCACGGAGTACGGTACGCTTGTGAACAGCGGCGAATTTGACGGGCTCAAGTCCGAGGACGCAAAACTCGCCATACTCAAAAAGCTCGAGAGCGAGGGCAAGGGCTGCCTCAAGACGAACTACCGTCTGCGCGATTGGCTTGTGAGTCGTCAGAGATATTGGGGCGCGCCCATACCCGTCATACACTGCGAACATTGCGGCGCGGTGCCCGTCCCCGAGAAGGACTTGCCCGTATTGCTGCCAAAAAACGTAAACTTCACGCCGAACGGCGAATCCCCTCTCAAGAAATGCGACGAATTTATGCACACCACCTGCCCCGTGTGCGGCAGGCCCGCGCTCAGGGACGCGGATACGCTTGACACTTTCGTGTGCTCGAGCTGGTATTATCTGCGCTATCCCGACAGCAAAAACGCGGACGCGCCCTTTGACAGCGAGTGGATAAACAAGATGCTGCCCGTTGACAAGTACATCGGCGGCGCGGAACACGCATGTATGCACCTGCTCTACGCGCGTTTCTTCACGAAAGTATTGAGAGACCTCGGCTATTTGAATTTTGACGAACCTTTCCTCTCCCTTGTGCACCAGGGCACAATTCTGGGACCGGACGGAAACAAGATGAGCAAGAGCAAGGGCAACGTAGTTTCCCCCGACGACAGCATACAGAAGTACGGCGCGGACGCGTTCAGATTGTATCTGATGTTCGGTTTCAACTATGTCGAGGGCGGGCCGTGGAACGACAGTGGCCTCGAAGCTATATCGAGATTTATCGACAGGGTGGAGAGGCTTGTCAAAAAGTGCTTTGAAAACTTTGTATCCGCGCCCTTCGGCAAGGCGGAAAAGGAGCTCAACAGAGTGCGTCACCTCACCATAAAGAGCGTGACGAACGATCTCGAGCACTTCTCCTTCAACACGGCGGTAGCGAGGCTTATGGAGTTTGTCAACGCGATATACGCCTACGACTCCTCCGTCCCGCAAAAGAACGCCATGTTCAAGGATTGCGTACGCGACCTCGTTTTGTTGCTCGCCCCCTTTGCGCCGCACTGCGCGGAGGAGCTTTGGGAGATGCTGGGCGAAAAGTATTCGGTTTTCAACGCGCCGTACCCCGTATGCGACGAGAAAGCGACGGTGCTTGACGAAGTGGAGCTCGCGGTGCAGATAAACAGCAAGATGCGCGCAAAAGTGACCGTGCCCACGGACGCGGACAGCGCGGCGATAGAGGCGGCGGCTGTGGACGCCGTCAAGGATATGCTTGGGGACAAGCCCGTCAAGAAGGTCATCGTCGTCAAGGGCAGACTCGTGAACATCATCGCATAAAAGTGAGGATATCTGCAAAAAGCGGGGTTTATCCTCACAAAATCACATGATAAAGTGTGCGAAATGAAAATTCTTATTTGCGTATTGTAAAGGAGACGCATATGTTGGATCTTGTAAAAATCAGGAGCAACCCGCAAGCCGTCGCGGACGCGCTTGCAAAAAAAGGCTATAAGGCGGACTTTTCCCGCATAATCGAGTGGGACGATCAGCGCAAAGCCACTATCACCGAGATAGAGGCGCTCAAAGCGCAAAAAAACAAGATCTCCGCTCAGATCCCCGTGCTCAAAAAGTCGGGGCAGCCTGTGGAGCCCATCTTCGAGGAGATGAGAAAGCTCGGCGACGAGATAGCGGCGGGTGACGCAAAGATAAACGCGCTCATTTCAAACATAAACGACGCGCTTGCCGCAATGCCGAATGTCCCCGACGACGACCTGCTCCCCGGCGAGAAGGAGAACAATCAAGTCATACGCATAGTAGGAGAACAGCCCAAATTCGACTTTCCGCTCAAAAACCACGTGGACATCTGCACGGAGCTCGGGCTCATCGACTATGAGCGAGGCGTAAAGCTCAGCGGCAACGGCTTTTGGATATACAGGGGCATGGGCGCGAGGCTGGAGTGGGCGCTGCTCAACTATTTCATAGAGGAGCACCTCTCGGACGGCTATGAGTTTATCCTGCCGCCATATCAGCTTGGCTACAATTGCGGGTTCGGCGCGGGGCAATTTCCCAAATTCAGCGACGAAGTATATTGGCTGGACGTGGACGAGGACAGGAAGCGCAACAGATTTATGCTGCCCACGGCGGAGACCGCGCTTGTCAATATGTACGCGGGCGAGATAATAGACGAGAGCAAGCTGCCCATGAAATTCTTCGCGTATTCGCCCTGTTTCAGGAAGGAGGCGGGCAGCGCGCGCACAGAGGAGCGCGGCATGATACGCGGACATCAATTCAACAAGATAGAGATGGTGCAATACGCGCACCCCGAACACAGTATGGAAGCGTTTGAGGAGCTTGTGGAAAAGGCGGCGAGGCTTGTGGAAAAGCTGGGACTGCACTTCCGCATAAGCAAGCTCGCGGCGGGAGACTGCTCCGCGTCCATGGCGAGGACGTATGACGTCGAGCTTTGGATCCCGTCCATGGGCATATACAAGGAGTGCTCGTCCGTCTCAAACGCAAACGACTATCAAGCGAGGCGCAACAATACGCGCTATCGCGACTCCAAGACGGGCAAACCCGCGTATGTGCATACCTTGAACGGCAGTGGACTTGCTACGTCCCGCCTCATCCCCGCCATTGTGGAGCAATATCAAAACGCGGACGGCAGCGTCACCGTACCCGAAGCGCTGCGCAAGTTTATGGGCGGCATAGAAAAGATAGAAAAACAATAAAATGAAGCAAGGCAGGGGACTTTCCCCTTTTCGCTTTAATAAAAAACCAAAATATTTAAAAAGGGGGAAACCTTATGAAAGAAAAACTGCAAAAGTATACCGACGAGGCATACGGCATGGTAGAGTACGCCGCGAACGAGATTGGACAGCGCGTACCCGGCACAGACGGCGAGAAGAAGTTCCAAGACTATCTTGCGGACAAGTTCAGAGAGATCGGACTTCAGCCAAAGAGTGAAAAATTCATCTTTGCGCCTCGCAGTTCTATCGGCGGACTTCCCTATGCGGGTTGGGGAGGCATCATTATGGCGGCTCTGCTCATTTTGGCGACGCTTGGCTCGCAACTGGGCGCCGGCATTGGCATAGCGCTGTACTTCTTTGCGGCGTTGTACGGCGTCGCGCTGTGGACATGGGTCATCTTGAGCGTTTTCAAGTACAAGACCTGGTTCGACTGGTGCTTTAAACAGGAAGTCTCATACAACACTTATGCCGAGCTGCTGCCAAAAGATGGCAAATTTGATCACACCATCTACCTCACGGGTCATACAGACACAAGCTGGACGCTCAAGCACTCCGCGGCAAGAAACAACTTCATCATCATCGTCCTCAAGATAGGCATAGGCGCAATATCCGTCGGACTCATCACCGCGCTCGCAGTCCTCAATTTCGTGCTGTATATGATGTATGTCTACATGCGCGGCGCAAGTCCCGAGGTGATGGACGCGATCGGCAAGGCGCTTGACATTTTGTATTACATAGTGGTGTTCGGCTGTCCCGTGCTCATGGTCGGCTCCTATATGCTCTGCCTCTACAACGAGAAGAATCCCCGCGTCGCGTCTCCCGGTGCAATGGACAACGCTACGGGCGTCGCCATCGCGTACGAGACCGTCAAATATTACAAGGAAAATCCCGAAGAGGCTCCCGCAGGTTGTCGTATTATCGCAATGGGTTGTGGCGCTGAAGAGTCGGGCCTCAGAGGCTCCATCAATTTCGTCCGCGCGCACAAGAACGACGGCATGCTCGAAAACGCCTACCACATCAACATCGACTCCATCGCGGACAAAGAATTCTTCGAGGTCATTCACGGCGACGCCTGGCTCTGCCCGCACTTCGACAAGAATATGACCGCAATGGCATTCGAGGCTATGAAAGAGGCGGGCATCGAGAAACCCGGCGACATAGCAAACCCCGTCGGCGGTTGCGACTCCACGCCTTTCCAAAAGGCGGGCGTACCCTCCGTCACCCTCGCCGCGCAAAACCCCGTCATGACGGACTATTACCACACCCTCTACGACGTCCCCGAACGCTTTGAAGCGGAGACGGTAGGCAAGGGCCTCGACATCACTCTGCGCCTCATCGACAAGATCGAAAAGAGCCGCAAAGCGTAAGTCGTTTATGTGGGGCGCCGCCCCACGCCCCGGCAAAGGGCGCTTTGCTCTTTGGGTTCCAAGCTAAAAACGCGCAAACGTCGTGACTTTTGTCACTAGTTTGCGCGTTTTGTTTTGTCTGCAATGTCCAAAATTCCTGTGAGAGAGTTTGATTTTGACGTACATATAGTCCGAGGTTTTTACTAAAAAACCGGGGAATTCTTAGACTACGCTCAGAATGACAAATAAAAACAAATCGTTCGGACTAAGCGCAACGCAAATATCAAGTTCTCACGCAGGAGTTTTGATGCTTGCACGCAATAAAAAAACGTGAGCGACGGCAAGAAATTGCCTAGCTCGCGTTTTTAGCTTTGGATCGCAAAGGGCAAAGCGCCCTTGCCGAGGCGTGGGCGAGCAGCCCGCCGAGTATAAATACCGCGGTTTTAACACTGTTTTAACAAATATATTTCATAATTTGTCCATACTAATCGTATATAAGCGCGCGCCCTTTGCAAATTGCCGAGGATTGCGATTGACTTTTTTATACTAACTTAATATAATTAAAAACGTATAACACATTTATGCGTTTGACGGCTGCTTGAAGGAGGACAGATGAAAGCAACTACAAGACGAACGATTTTTATTATCGCCGCGATCGCGCTCGTGATATTGGCGATCGTTTTGGCGTATACGCTGACCGCGCCCAAAGAGCTTGGCTATTCGGGCATGGTGGAAGGCAGCAATACGCTTGAATCCCTTATAAAGGAAGGCAAGGTCTCCGCGCTGAGAGTTGACGGCAGCTACAGCGTGGATATATTGCTCGAGGGAGAGGGCAGAGTGCGCTACTATGCGAACATCCCCGCAAGGAGCGTGCTCGCCGAGGACGTAAAAGCGTGGGCGGATGAAGTCGAAAACCCCGAAATTAAAAGCAAAATCACCTCTATGCCCATAGAGTACAACGACCCCTCGCGCGGCTCGATGCTCAGCAGTCTGCTGGTCCCCATCATTTTGTATGCTATACTCTTCTTTGTATTTATGGTCATTCTGCGCAAGTCGGCGGGCGTAAACAACCAGGCTTTGAACTTCGGCAAGACGACAGCAAACCAAGTGCGCGATATCAAGGTGCGTTTCAGCGACGTAGCGGGCGCGGACGAGGAAAAGCAGGAGCTGCAAGAGATCGTAGACTTTTTGAAATATCCCAAAAAATATATGGATATCGGCGCGCGTATCCCGCACGGCGTTTTGCTCGTAGGTCCTCCGGGCACAGGTAAGACGTTGTTCGCAAAGGCTGTCGCGGGCGAAGCTAACGTGCCTTTCTTCTCGATAAGCGGCTCCGACTTCGTTGAAATGTTCGTAGGCGTGGGCGCGTCGCGTGTGAGAGACCTGTTCGATCAAGCGAAGAAAAATATGCCCTGTATAATCTTTATCGACGAGATAGACGCCGTAGGCAGACAGCGCGGCGCGGGCTTAGGCGGCGGCAACGACGAGCGCGAACAGACTTTGAACCAATTGCTCGTACAAATGGACGGTTTCGAGTCGTCAAGCTCTATAATCGTCATGGCGGCGACCAACCGCTCCGACATACTAGACCCCGCTCTCATGCGCCCGGGCAGATTTGACAGGCAGATATATGTCAACATTCCCGACGTCAAGGGCAGAGAGGCTATATTCAAGGTGCATGCGCGCAATAAGCCGCTCGCGTCCGACGTCAATTTCAAGAGCCTTGCCCGCCTCACTTCGGGCTTTACGGGCGCGGATATCGAGAATATTTTGAACGAAGCCGCCATACTTGCGGCAAGAGAAAACCGCAAACTTATATCTATGAAGGATATAAGCGAGGCGATAAACAAGGTCATGGCGGGTCCCGCGAAGAAGAGCCGCCTCGTGACGGAATCGGACAAGCGTATCACCGCATACCACGAGAGCGGACACGCCATCATCGCAAAGAAGATGAAGCACTGCGACAGCGTGCACGAGGTCAGCATAATTCCGCGCGGCATGGCGGCGGGCTACACCATCACGCTGCCCGAGACGGACGACAACCATATGACGAAGGGCAAGCTGCTTGACAACATTGCTATGCTACTCGGCGGGCGCGCGGCGGAAGAACTTGTGATAAAGGACATTTCCACGGGCGCGTCAAACGACATACAGCGCGCAAGCAAGCTCGCAAGGAAGATGGTCACGGAGTGGGGCATGTCCGACGAGATAGGCAATATGTACCTTGGCGCGAGCGAGGAAGTTTTCCTTGGCAGAGACTATCAGACTCAACTCAACTACAGCGACGACGTAGCCGCAAAGATAGACGTCGAGGTCAAGAAGATATTGGACGAGCAATATCGGATCGCCATCAACATTTTGCGCGAGAACAGGGCCATAATGGACGCTATGGTCAAGCTGCTGTATGAGAAAGAGACAATCTATGAGGACGAGATAGACGCGCTGTTCGGCGAGGAAAGCACAGACAAGGACGGCATATTCTCCTCGAGGGTCAACCGCGGCGAGGCGGACGCGACCCCGGGCGAAACACCCGCGGACGCAAAACCCGCAAAGAGCAAGCGCAAGAAGGACGCAGGAACCGCGACGGACGCAATCCCCCTTCCTGCTCCCGAAGAGCACGGCGAGACCCCTACGGACGAATCTCCGAAGGACGATAAGTCGGGCGAGGACGACGACAAATAAAAGTAAGATGCGGGCAGAGCAAATTTGCTTGTCTGCATCTTTTAAAATGCACAAAACTCACCACATATCACATATTTTGAGGATAGGACTATGAAGATATACAACACTCTCACGCGCAGGAAGGAAGATTTTGTGCCTCTTGAGGAGGGCAAGGTGAAGATGTACGCCTGCGGCATCACGGTGTCGGGCGAGGCGCACATCGGACACGCCTATCAAGCGCTCATCTACGATATAATCCGCAAATATCTCGAGAAGGCAGGCTATGACGTCAAGTACGCACGCAACTATACCGACGTGGACGACAAGATAATCGCAAAGTCGCACGAGACGGGTATACCCGCGCTCGAATACGCCGCCATGATGATAGAAAACATAGACGCGCTCATGCGCCGTTTCGAGGTGGACGACCCCACCGTATGGCTTAAAGCGACGGAGAACATCGACAATATAATAGATTTTGTGGAAAGCCTCATAAAGAGCGGGCACGCCTATCCTACCGAGCGCGGCGACGTGTATTTCAAGGTGGACAGCTTTAAGGGCTACGGCAAGCTGAGCGGCAGGCGCACCGAGGACGCGTACGAGAGCGTACGAATAGAAAATGAGGAGAACAAACAGGACCCCCTCGACTTCGCGCTGTGGAAATCCGCAAAGGAAGGCGAGATATATTGGGAGTCCCCGTGGGGCAAGGGCAGACCCGGCTGGCACATAGAGTGCTCCGCTATGAACCGCGCCGCTTTCGGCGAGCAGATAGACATCCACGGCGGCGGCAGGGACCTTGTTTTTCCTCATCACGAGAATGAGATCGCGCAGACGGAAGCCCTCACGGGCAAGCAATTTGCAAAATATTGGATACACAACGGGCTCATCAAGGTCAACGGACAGAAGATGAGCAAATCTTTGGGCAACAGCCTTCTGCTCAAAGACCTGCTTGACGAGTATTCTCCCGAAACCATCAAATACGCGCTTTTGCAGACAAATTATCGCGGCGACATCAACATCACGGACGAGCTTTTCCCCGAGGCAGACAAACACATGTACGGCTTTTACAAGACTCTTGCGGACGTAGAGGCGAGCGGCTTGAAAGCGGACGGCGGCTCCCCCGATATAGACGCTGAATTTGATCGCGCCATGGACGACGATTTCAATACCGCAAAGGCGCTTGCGGACCTGTTCGGGCTCTTCAAACGCATAAAGGCAAAGCTCGCCGCGAGCGACGCGAGCGCGGCAAACGACGCGGAGCAGATAAAGAAAACCTATGGCTTGCTCGGGCTGTTCAGAAGAAAGCCCGCAGAGTTTATAGCCTATTATGAGGCAAAGCAGAAGAGCGATATCCCCGCCGAAGTGCTCCGCCTCGCCGACGAACGCGCAGCGGCAAAAGTCGCCAAAGATTGGGCGACCGCGGACGCCCTCCGTGCAAAAATAACCGCCCTCGGCTACTCCGTCAAGGACACAAAAGAGGGACCTGTCATCGAAAAACTGTGATTTTGAATCTACGATATTAAAATATCGGCAAATTCAAGAGGGCGCTCCCGCCCTCTTTTCCTTGACTTGCTTTAGCAAAACAATGGCTCGAACAGAGTTTGCATTAATCGCTGACATTGATAGCGTCAATATAAGCTCTCACGCAGGAGTTTTGGCAATTGCGAACAATTAAAAAGTGCGAATTAGGCGAATGAAGTGCCGAAGTTCGCGCTTGTTAGCTTAGGCTCGGCAAAGGGTTATCAGCCGTTTGCCGAGGTGTGGAGCAGCACTCCACATAGAGTGTGCGGGGCGGATCCGTTCAAATTGCGTCTTTCAGCAATAAAGCCACTTCATCTGCCATTTTTTCAACATAAAGTGGCGATACGGACATAAGTTGCATAAGGGCGTCGCCATTGTTTTCGGCGACGACGCCCAAAATACCGACGTCTCCGAAGCGCTCGTTTTTGCCTTTGATAGCGGCGGGGCAGACTCCGTCGGAGCGGATGACTATTTTGCCGACGTTGTCCTTTGTGCCGAGGCTGGCGTCCACGGCTATGAAGAGCGCGCCCGCGTGCGCCGTCTTGATAAAGTCGAGCCATTCCTTCATATTTTTGCCGTTGACGGAGCAATTCTCCGTGCCGTAGACGAAGGCGGGGATATTGTAGCGAGTGGAGAGCAGGGTGCCCACCATGGGGCCCAAAGAATCGCCGGATATGGACATAGTGCCGAAACAGACTATTACGGTCTGCCGCTTTCTGGAAAGTAGCGAGGGCGTGTAAAACGGCGCGGCGGGAGCGGGTCGATGTTCGGCGGGCGTTTTTGCGGCGCGCTTGCTCCTTGCGGACGGGATCTTTGCCGTCCGTTTTTTTGCGGGGGCGGTTTCGGCGGCGTCGGGGAGAGGGGAAGAGTCTTTCAATGCGGCTTGAAGTAAAGCCTGTTCGGGGTCTTTTTTTCTCATTTGGGTATTATTGCCAAATTTTCGGCGGATAATCAGCGCTCGTCTTGCCAAAGAGGAATGGCGATGAAAAGCATACGGTCGCTAAGCGGGGCGAATTCACCGCCGGGCGCGCGGACTCGGCAATAAAGTAAAAAATTTGCAATTCATGATTATGTGCATTTTATTCTTGCATATATTCTTAAAACAGGGTATAATCATTCTATATAGGAAAAACTAAAAACTTGCGAGCGCAAGTGCGCGCATATTTGGCGGGCGCGGGCGCACGCGGAAGGATGAATATGTTTACAGCATTGATCGGAGCAGTTCAAATTGCAGACATTATAGTGTTTGTCGTTTTGGGTCTCGGGCTTGTCATTGGGCTCATAGGCGGGTTGGCGAAGGCGTTCAAGGGGCTATTTGCCTCATTGGCTATTATTTTGATCTCGCTGTTGATCGTGGGCGTGACGGTAGTGCCCATAAGCTCGACCTCGATAGGGCAGTCTTTGAGCGGTACGTTCGAGAGCAAGGCGGAGGGCTGGGGCGCCGCGTTTTCTTCTCCCGTTTACATAATGATGAGCGGCGACGGACAGCCCGTAAAAGACGGCTATTGCGTGGATATTGACGGCGAACGCGTACAGCTTGAAAATGCTGCGGGCGACGGCGCGCTTGCAAAGATAAAGGGCAAGATGGCGGTCGCGCTTGCAAAGAAATATGTGACCGCGGACAATCAAGGGCAGGTGGCGCTTGCAAAATATGCGGCGGACTCGCTCACGAGGATAATATTCGATGTCGCGCTGTTCATAATTTACTGTATAGCGCTCGGCGTGTTGTTTTTCCTGCTTAGGAAAATGTTTGCAAATCTGTTTAACAGGCGCGACGAGAACGGCGATAAGAGCGTCGGGCTCAAGGTTTTGGACAAGACTCTCGGCGCTGTCGTAGCGGTCGGATTCGCGCTGCTCGCGCTGTTATTGGTGTTTGCGATCATCAAGCTTGCGGCGCCTGCAGGCTCAAAGGTGGCGCAATTCTTCGAGAATGCGAACGTCGCGGGCACCCTATATACCAAAAACCCGATGTCGAAAGTGTTCACAAAGCTCTTTTGAGCACAGTCGGCAAAGGTGTCGGTAGTAAAATGCAAAATTTCGGACATATTGAATAGTGATTTTACAAAAGCGAGGAGAAGGAGTTTATTATGAAGGTTTTGAAGGCGACATTGGCATTTGTGATGGGACTCGTGCTCGGCATAATCCTGCTTGTGCTCGCGATAGGCGGCACGGTCGTCGCGCTCGGCACGACGAGGACGGTGGGAGAGATACAGTCCGCCGTCACGGATACCGAGATAATCTCTTCCGACAGCGAGCTTTTCGGTCAGTCCGTGCTCGAGGCGGTGCAGAAGGCGCTCAACGATTATCAAAATTTCGACAACATCACGCTGAAATTGCTGTATGACCGCTATGGTATAAACTTGCTCAAGGGCATAAGCGGGCTGGATTTTACAAAAAAGAGTTTTTATGACACCCCTCTCACGGAGATCATAAACGACTTGTCTCTGCTGCTTGACGATATCTATCTTTCGGATATAGAGAAAATTGCGGATCTGGACTTTACAAAATACAATATTCCCATCATCGACGAGAATCTGAATGTCGGCCTCACAAAGGCGATAGACAACATAATGGGGCTTGTAAACGACGATCTGTCCATTCGCACGCTCAAGGCGAAACTCGGTTTTGACATAGGCACGGAGGACAACGGCATTTTGAAGGCGCTGCAGGATGTTCGCCTCAAGGAGTTGGGCGGACTCATCGACGTATTGCCAATAGGCGTATTGCTCACCGCGGACACGGATACTTATCTGCCAAAGGGCGAAATGCAGGTTTACGTCAACGTCGAAGGCACCGTCGAGGAGTGGGAGGAAGTCACTGCGGAGGAGCTGTCAAACCCCGACTACGCTGCTCCTTTGGGCGTAGAGACCTACATCTCGGGCGGCTTGAATGACGAACTCGTTGAAAAAGAGCTCAGATATTATAAAAAAGCGGACTCAGAGCCTTACGTGGACAACTCCTGCTACAATGAGGGCTGGACTTGTCCCGAGGGCGTGAAAGTATTGCGCCACAGGTTTTATAAACAATTTGACGGCGACGGCAGCGCAGACGGGACTTATTACGTCGTAGGATACGCCAACCGTGTCAAGACTTTCGACAATGCCGCAAACACTTACGCTTTGATAGTGAAAGATTTCGTGTCGCTTGACGATATAATTGTCAGCGAGGCGGGCGCAAAGCTTGACAAAACGAGCGTCAAGGGCGGCAAGCTCGATCTGAGCGAGACAGACGTCTACTATTTTGAAAAGGCGACCGAGGACGCAGAGAGCGAAGGCGAAGAAGGCGACGGCGGCGGATCCGAAGGCGAGAGCGGCGCGAAAGACAGGTATGTTTTGAGCGACGA
The DNA here is from genome assembly GCA_947628855.1 of uncultured Clostridia bacterium. GTDB lineage: Bacteria > Bacillota > Clostridia > Christensenellales > CAG-917 > CAG-475. Next base: position 20,404 of record CANRBM010000002.1, read on the forward strand.
TTACTCCATTCTCGAGAAAGTGATGAAGAAGAACGATATGCTCCGCGTCCCCGACGAGCCCGGCGTGGACGAAGAGGGCAACCCCGTGGAGCCCGCTCATCCCTACATCGAAGGGCGCGCGAAGTATGTGCGCGTACATTTGGGCGAGGCGTCGTCGCTTTTGCAATATCTCAACTATTTGACGATCGGCTACATTCGCAACGACACGGACAGCGTGCTTAAATCTTTGCGCATAGGCGATATTATAAACACCAACGATCCCAACACCGCCGACATCCTCAAAGCCCTCAAGGACAGCACTCTCGACTCAATAGGCGAGGACATCAACACCATTCCTTTCGGCGACATGTTCAAAAACGAGAGCGGCAACAGCTTGCTTGACGCCATCAAGGATTTCACGCTTGAAAATATGGATGAAAAGATAGACACCCTCAAGCTGGGCGATATCCTTTCGGAAGAGGACAAGCAGGACAACCAGCTCATCAAAGCGCTTGACGCAAGAGGCTGTACAATAGGCAATATAGGCACCGCGCTTGATCAACTCACCGTCGGCGAGCTGCTGGACGTGAAGTATGACGTGTACGAAAAAGACAATGCAGGCAATTATATTAAGATCCCCATATACGTCAAAATAAATCAAGACTTGCTCGATATGGAAAGCGATCCCGACAAGTCCGAAATGTTCGAGCAAGTGTTCGAAAACGTGTATGGCACGGGCATACGCCGCGGCAATTATACTCCCGCCGACGAGGAGACAGGATCCCCCGAGGAATTTGTGGAAGCCGCCGACGGCGAATATATCGAGACGTATTACTATCTGTATCAAGATGAGTCATACTTTGATGAGCATGCCGAAGTCGAGCGTTTTAAACGGCAACCCGTGGCAGAGGGAGAGAGTCAAACCGCGCTCGCGGTTCAATCGCTTGCGCGCCGCGGCGTACCCGCGCTTGAAATGGGCGACTACATCAACGAACTGTCCATAGGCGAATTGATGGAGGTGGACAGCGAGTCCTCGCAACTGTTCAAGACCCTCGCAAGAAGGGGCAGCACGATGGACAGCATATCCAAGGACATTGACGACCTCGAAGTCGCCGATATGATAGAGATAGGCGACGACTCCTCAAAGATCATGCGATCCCTCAAAGCGAGGCATTGCAAGATCGGCGATATGGCGACAATTACGGACGAGTTGACCCTCGATGAGATACTCGACATCACGCACGATACGTATATGCAAGCCGATGACGGCATATATGTGCATGTGACGGACCCCAACAGTTACGTGCTCTATGACGAGACAAATCCCGACAACCCCGAATGGCGCACAAAATACGTGAAAGTCGAGAAAGCCGGAGCCGAGGGAGAATATGAGTATGCGAAGTATGATCCCGAGGACCCGAAACATAAGGATTTGCCGCTCTACGTCCACTCCGCATATTATACGCTTTACAATCCCGCCGTACACACCTCGACCACATTGACAATTGGGGAGGGAGAGACAGCAAAGACAGTGCAGATACAACCTAAGACAAATAATAACGGCGTCATCGCGCGGTTTAACAAAATAGAGTACGACGCATCGCAAGATCCGACGGGAGAAAAAGAGCCGTCGTCCAAGATATTGCAGCGTTTTGCGGGCTCCACAATGGGCGACTTTTCAAGCGCCTTTGACGAGCTCATGCTCTCAGAAGTGCTTGACATAGACCCCGATATCTACGCCGAAGTGGGCAAAGGCGATATCAAACATGACGATGGCGAAAGCGGGACAGGGGAATACTATTATGGCGAATCTTATGAGGAAAGAGAGCGTCTCTACAAGTATGACGACGTCAACAGCGTGTATAGCGTGGCGAGCCAAGAGGATATAAATGAGGCGGCGGAGGGCAAGCTTACGCTCTATCGCGTGGAGAAGTCGGGCTCTTCGACGTCCATTCTCAAAAAGCTCGCCTATGTCAAAGTCAACGAGATGTCCGACGCCCTCGAGACCGTCATGAAGGATATGATGCTCTCCGAGATCATCGACATAAACAAATATGACGCCATCGATTCGAGTGGACTTGAGAAATATACAAATCAATCTACGGAGGGGCTTGAAAATAGCCGTTTCTTCGTTCCGTGGGATGGAAGCTCCGTGATAGACGGCAAGCCTATCGTCTATGTGTACGAGAGCACGGGGCAATATATAATGAGGGATTATTATTATCACCCGATAGACGAAAAAAATGCAGAAGAATTCAGCAAATATCTTGGAGAAAAACAAACAGGATATTACAAATATGTGAAATATGAAGCCCCACAAGGAAATTCGGTAAAGGAAGCCGCAAACTTGAAAAAAGCTCTTATAGACGGCAACGTCTATTACTCTAAAGACGGAAAAGAGCCTTTTGATCATAATATCGCTCTTGCAACTTATTTGATCCGCCAAAACAAGTGGGAAGGCCTTTATTACAGGGAAACGAGCTCGGAAAAATTGGATGGAGAAAAATATTTCGAATATTTCTCTTATAAAAATATCCCCTCTGACTATAAAGAGAGGATTTATGTAGAAACTTTAGGCAAGAAGACCTTCCCAGATCCGTTGTCTAAAGAGCCCAAGAATATAGAGAGCTATTATAATCCTACTAATCCTGCGCATGCCGAATTGACAAAATATGTTAAGTTGGAGGACGGACAAAACCATATCGTGCCCCTCAACGAGGACGGATATGATTATAAAGAAGGTATAGATGTGAGGATCGGCGCGCAATATGCGCAGGAGATAATGATCAAATATGCCGATTTGTCCGCCGCGCAATCAGTCCTCAAAGAGGAAAGCGAATACAGTGAGTACGAAAAACAAGTGGGTTGCGACAAAGTCTACGTGTATACGCCCGCCACAAACGAATATGTCTTATACAGTGAGTCGGCAGATTATGGCGATGATGCGGAATACTACATCAAGAAGTTGGGCTATATCGCGCAAAAGGGGGAAGTTTTCTACAGCGACGGCCACACCGATAAAACAGCGTTAAACTTCCAAATGATCCAAACGATGGAAAGAGAGCGCAGCTCCAAAGTGCTTGCGTTGCTTGCGGATAAGACCGTCAACGATATGAACAGCACGATAGAAAATGCGACGATAGGCGACTTTATGGACGTCACTCCGGGCACTATCTTCGACGATAAGGATATCCGTGAGTCGCAACTGCATGACCTCGGCAACACGCTTGCAAACAAACTTGCCACAATAACCATAGGCAAATTGATAGAGTGGGGCAGCATCACCACGATAGACCCCTCCGTCCTCAACATTTTGCACGAAGTCACGCTGACGGATTTCTTCTATGCGCTGACGTATGATGACAGCACAGGTATGATCGCATTCGATATGGCAAAGTTGTACGGCATCGAATCTGAGTCAACTGCGCCATAAAGCCAAAGTTTCAAAACCGTACAAATATAATGCAAGACGCAAATCGTTTCAAAAACTGTTGCGCCATAGCAAACATCTCGACTTCCGCCCGCCGCTTGATCCACATCAAACGGCGGGCGTTTTATGTCTCCATGCAGGGCTACTCGCCCCGCACGCCCCAATGTTGGCTCCTCGCCCACACCGCGGCAAGGGACTTCGTCCCCTGCACCCCAAGCTAAAAACGCGAGCTAGGCAAATACTTGCCGTCGCTCGCGTTTTTTGATTGTGTGTAAGGTACAAACTCCAGCGTGAGAGCTTTGATAATTGCGTTTGTCTTGTCCAAGCGAATAAACGCAACCTCTGTCCGAGTGTGCCTGTACACGGACGGACGTATTGTCCGAGCGACCCCGCGGAGCGAGCGGTTTCACGCTAAGTACGCAGTGAGGGCGTGTCTGCACCCCGCGAAATCACTCCGTAATTTCCGAAAAACCATTTCTCAAAACTGTCGCAGGCACATCTTCACGACGAAAGATGATCAAAATCAATGTGATTTTTATGTTTGTATAAAATAAATCACGGCGCACATACTAGCCATAGCACAAAAAAGGAGGTGCATTTATGGACGAAAACAATATTGTGAGAAAGCTCGCTCAGCTTACAAACATGAATGTGATGGTGCTTTTCATACTGATTTCTTTCCTTGCTCTGTCGATCGGACTTGCATTCTATTTCCTTGTCCCGGGCAGCGTTGGCTACGGCGTCGGCATCACGATGTTTATAGTGGCGTCACTTCTGTTTGTGATCGGCGAGATCAACTATTTTATGAAGTCGAAACGCATCGATTGGCAAAACTAAAGAGACAAGCAAAAAAATCGCGCGCCCGTACACATGTGCAGACGCCCGATTTTTTTTGTTTTCCATAAATTTACCCCACAAAAACATTTCTTATTTTTGCGGGGACCCCGAGTCGCTCTACATGACACAATATATTTCCTGTCATTTCGAGCGTAGTCGAGAAATCCCCGGGGTTTTAAGAAAAACCTCGGACTAGCGTGTCGTAAATATCAAGCTCTCACGCAGGAGTTTTGATATTTGCAATCAATCAAAAACGCGCAGACTAGGCAATGAAAGAGCCTACTCTGCGCGTTTTTAGCTTGGGATTGCAAAGGGCAAAGCGCCCTTTGCCGGGGCGTGGGGCAGCGCCCCATCTGGGGCGTGCGGGGGCGAGGAGCCCTGCGTGGGGCAACGAAGTCCCTTGCCGAGGTGTGGATCAGAGCTCCACGAAAAGCATTGGGGCGTAAAATGCGCTTGCAATTTTGGGTGAGGGGGATTATGATAGAGGCATGACAAAGAGAGTACTTGTGATCGCAGACATGTGCACGGTGGGGCAATGCTCGCTGTCCGTAGCGCTGCCCATACTTTCCGCGTGCGGGGCGGAGGCGTGTCCTTTGCCCGTAGCGCTGCTCTCATCCCACTCTGTGGGTTTTGAGAGCTATTCGCGCAATTCGATGTTTAAAGAGACGAATGAGGCACTTAAAAGCCTTGTTTTGTCAAATACGCGCTTTGACGCGGTGTTTTCGATGTATTTGGGCGGCGCAAAGGAGGTTATGCTCGCGGAGGACGCGGGAAAGCTACTCAAAGACGGCGGAATGAGGATAGTTGACCCTGCTATGGCGGACTTTGGGACGTTGTATCCCGACCTTGACGGGACGCTCGTTGAGGAGACGGCTACGCTTATCGCGGGGGCGGACGTAGTCACGCCAAACCTCACGGAGGCGTGCCTGCTTGCGAGAACGGAGTATCGCGAGAGCTATGACGAGGCGTTTGTGCTCGGGCTCGCGCGCACGATAAAGAATGAGCTCGGCGGGGAAAAAGTCGTCGTCACGGGGGTAACGCTCGAGGACGGCAGGATAGGCGCGTATGCCTACGACGGCAAGCGGGGCAGGTACTTCGCGCACAGGGCTGAGGCGCGCGTCTGCCACGGCGCGGGCGACGTATTTTCAAGTGCATTGACGGGCAAATTGCTTGCGGGAGTCCCCTTCTTCGACAGCGTGAAAGCGGCGGAAGAATTCACTTATGCCGCCATTCTCGCTACGCTTGACGACCCCGAACATTTTTACGGTTTGCACTTTGAAAAGCGCCTCTCCATGTTGACGAAATGAACATTAACGAATTGGCGTTTTAAAGACACGCACAATGTACTCGGGGATTCCTCGACTGCGCTACGCTCCGCTCGGAATGACAATAGTTGTCATGTTGAGCTTGTCGAAACATCCCCCTGTTTTACTCCCACAAAAACACCGTGTGTTTTTGTGGGATAAAAGGAAGCAATCCCTGGTCTTAGCAAATAACTCAGACTATATTTCCGTAAATATCAAATTCTCACGCGGGAGTTTTGGCACTTGCAATCAAATTCAAAATGCGCGAACTAGTGACAAAAGTCACGACATTCGCGCATTTTTAGCTTGGGGTGCAGGGGACGAAGTCCCTTGCCGGAGAGTGGGGCAGCGCCCCAAAAATAGTTCGTCAGATGTCCAGAATGTAGGTGAGGGTGGGCACAAACGCTCCCTTTGAGATGAGCGCGCGAATGTCGTCTTTTGTCAGCCATTTGACTTGCGCGACTTCGTCCGTCGTAGCGCGAGAAAGGTCGACTTCGCCGTCATAGCGAAAATTCCACGCCTCGAGGATATCCTTGAATTTTTTGCCGTTTTCGGCATCGCGCACCTTTGTGAAAAGCAATTTTCCGCATTTAGGGTCAAGATCCACTCCGACTTCTTCTTTCGTCTCGCGCAAAGCGCCCTGAAGTCCGTCCTCGCCCGCAAGTACGGAGCCGCCTTGGCATTCCCACATGAGCGGAAAAGTGGGGCGGGAAGCCGCGCGTTGAGAAATGAGGTATTTTCCTTCGCCGTTTTGTATCCAGATGTGAACGACAAGGTGATATGCCCCCTCGGGCAGATCCTCGCCGCGGACGATCGTGGCGCCGAGTTTGACTTTATTTTTGTCGTAAAGATCCCAAACTTCCATATGTTTATCCTCTCGTAAAGATCTTTTTATCATATGCGCCCGCCGCATGCGAAAAGTTGCGCCGACGGCGAAGGGAGCAAGCGTTTCAACCGCAAGCGGGTTTTATTTCTCGCCCGTGGAGCCGAAACCGCCCTCGCCGCGCGAAGTCTGTCCGAGGGAGTCCGTCTCATAAAATACGGCGGTGACATAGGGCGTAAAGACGATTTGCGCTATGCGCTCCCCGTTCTCCACCGTCTGCGGCGTGAGGGAGTGGTTGTGAAGGGAGACGATTATCTCCCCGCGGTAGTCGCTGTCCACGACGCCCACCTTGTTTGCGGGGGCGAGGCCGCGTTTCGAGGCAAGCCCGCTGCGCGCGTACACGAGTCCTACAAGCCCGTCGGGTATTTCGAGCGACAGCCCCGTATGTACAAACACCGTCTCGCCCGGCGCGATGGTCAAACTTTGCGCGTCGAGGCAAGCGTACAGGTCCGCGCCCGCGGCGCATGCCGTGCCGTAGGTGGGGAGTTTTGCGTCCTCTCTCAATTTTTTGACTTTTACTTTCGTCATAATTTCTCCGATATGTTGTGATGTTGATTTTGCGAAGCTCGCGTTTTGCTTTGCTTCGGCAAGCGCAGGGTAAGCGCAAAAAATATTCGCATCGTAGCCCGTTGTCTCAAAAAACGCGACATGTATCAAGTTTTTTGCGAGACAGGGCGCGCTTATTTGCTTTTCAGCCTTGCAAACAGACCCTGCTTTTGATAGGGGCGCTCCTCTTTTTGTAGCACGGTATAGCCCTCCGCCTCTATCGCTTTCACGACGACGTCCGTATCGAGGTCGTCATTAAGGACGACATCAACTTTGCCGCTCGTATGCGACGCCTTTACGCTCTTGACGTTTGCCGCCTTGCGTACGGCGTCCGCGACATGCGCCTCGCACGCGCCGCACATCATGCCGTCCACTTTGAGCACAAGTTCTTTCATTCTTTCACCTCGTAGCCCGCGTCCTCTATGGCGAGTTTTACGGCGTCGAGGCTTGCGCCCTCTTCGAGTTCGAGCGTAGCTGTCCCTGCCGCGAGGTCAACGTCCGCGCTCTTCACGCCGTTTACGCCAAGGCACGCCTTTGTAACGTGCTTGACGCAGTGGTCGCACATCATACCTTCAACTTTAAGCACTACAGTTTTCATTTTTGTACCATCCTCCGATATATTTTGCTTGGAGGCGCTCGCCTCCGGATCTTGATCTTTTTGTTTCGTATTTGACGTCTTTTCGCCGCGTGCATTCTCGCTTGCGGGAGAGTCTTCATCAAAAACTTGCGCTACTTCCGCGATTTTATCGTCCGCATCTGCCGTAGAGGCTCTGTCGCTCGCGTTTTCAAATGAGGGAAGAGACTTTTCGCCCTCGGCGGGGACGTAGCCTTGCTTGACTTTGAAGAAATTTATCGTGAGCGCGTTGAGCACTACGGACACGCTGGATATGCTCATCGCAAGCGAGCCTATCATGGGGTTTATCATGAGGTCGGAGCGAATGTACGAAAACGCGCCCGTCGCGAATATCACGCACACGCAGTTGTAGAAGAATGCCCAGAACAGCCCGAGTTTTATCGTATTCAGCGTGCGTTTGGAGAGCGCGATGACGTTGAGCACGTCCATAAGGTCGTCGCGTAGCAGCACTATATCCGCGCTTTCCGTCGCTATGTCGCTCCCGCCGCCTATCGCTATGCCGAGGTCGGCGCTTGCGAGGGCAGGGGCGTCATTCACTCCGTCGCCCACCATGGCGACGAGGTATTTATCGTCCGATTTGAGACCGTTGACGACGGCTTGCTTATCCTCGGGGCGCACGTCCGATATGACCTCGTCCACGCCCACTTCCGCCGCTATGACTTCCGCCGTAGCGCGATTGTCGCCCGTCAGCATCACGACTTTTATGCCCTTAGCCTTTAGCAGGCGCACCGCCTCCGCGGACGTGGGTTTGACCTCGTCCTTGACGGACAGCGTAGCCACGGCATGCCCGTTTGCGGACAGTATTAGAGGAGTTTTGCCCTCCGTCGCCCATTTTTTGGCGAGGGACAGCTCGTCCTCGCTCACTCCCGTTTCAAGCGCGTAGTTTATGTTGCCAATTTGATATGTCACGCCGTCCACGGTCGCCGTGAGCCCTTTGCCGGGCAGGGCGGCATAGTCGGATATGTCGAGGATCGCCGCGTCATTTGCCTTTGCGTATTCGACGACCGCGAGCGCGAGCGGATGCTCCGATCTGTTCTCCATGGAATAGATGATGTCAAGCGCGCCGTCCGTAGCGCTTTCAAAGTCCACGACTTTGGGCTTGCCGCGGGTTATTGTGCCCGTCTTATCCAAAACTACGGTTTTGATGAGGTGCGCTTTTTCAAGTATCTCCGCGTTTTTTATGAGCAGACCGTTCGCCGCGCCCTTGCCCGTACCCACCATTATAGCGACGGGAGTCGCGAGACCGAGCGCGCAGGGGCAGGCTATGACTACGACGGTGATAGCGAAGTTGAGCGCCCTCTCGAAAGTTGCGCCCGCTATGAGGTTTGCGGCTAATGTGACTAAGGCGATAGCGAAAATTATGGGCACGAAAACGCCGGATATCTTGTCCGCGAGTTTGGATATGGGCGCCTTTGAATTGCTCGCCTCGTCCACAAGGCGTATGATGTTGGCTATCGACGTGTCCTCGCCGACCTTGCTCGCGCGCATTTTGAAATAGCCCGCCGCAAGCGTTGTGGAGGAGAACACTTCGTCCCCGACGCTCTTGAACACGGGGATGCTCTCGCCCGTTATGTTGGACTGGTCGAGGGAGCCGTTGCCCTCCGAAATCACGCCGTCGACGGGGACGCTCTCGCCCGCGCGTACAATAAGTATATCGCCGACTTTTACGTCCTCGGCGGCTATCTCGACTTCCTCGCCGTCTCTTAGCAGAGTCGCGCGCTTGGGAGCGAGGTCCATTATCTTTGTTATGGCGTCCGTCGTGCGCTTTTTGGACAGCCCCTCGAGATATTTGCCGAGGCTTACGAGCGTGAGTATCATTCCCGCGGATTCAAAGTACAGACTGTCGTGATAGGTGTGCAGCACCCCCGTCCATTTTTCGGCGTCAACGCCGCCCGCTATGCGCGCCTCGGCATAGGACAGCACGAATAGCGCGAATACGCCGTACAGCACGGACGCGGACGCGCCCACCGCGATGAGCGAGTCCATATTCGGCTTGCCTTTAAATAACTTTTTGAAACCCGAAACGAAATATCTGTTGTAAATGAGGAGTATGGGCGTCACAAGCACGAGCTGTATGAGCGCGAACCCCACGGGATTTTGCATATGGTCGAGAAAGGACGGCGCGGGAAAGCCCCACATCATGTTGCCCATACTGAAATACATCAGCACGAGCAGCAAAACTATGGAGACGACAAGTTTCAAAAGCGCGTAGTCCTTTTTGTCTTGGACGGGAGCCGCGCTCTCGCCCTCGGGGTACGCCTTATAGCCCGCCTCTTCTACGGCGGCGGAAATGACGGCAGGGGAAAGCGAGGCGTCGCACTCCACCACCATATTGTTTTTGAGCAGGTTGACGTTTACGCTCTTTACGCCCGCTACGCCTTCAACCGCTTTTTGCACATGCGACTGACACGCGGCGCACGTCATACCTTCAACTGAAAATTTCCTTTTCAATGCATAAACCTCTTGAACAGCATGAGCACCTCGTCAACGGAGCCATCCTCACCCGCTTTGATGTCCCGCACTACGCAGCCGCGCATATGCTGTTCCAAAATATATGTAGATATGCTCTTGACCGCGCTGTCTATGGCGCTGAGTTGCATGAGCACGTCCTCGCAATATCTGTCCTCGTCTATCATACGCTTTACGCCGCCGAGCTGTCCTATTACGCGGTTGAGTCTGCCGTCGATATAGTGTTTCTCTTTTTCGCTGCGCACGGTCTTGCGCACTTCGCCCTCTACTACGCAGCCGCAGGGTGCTGTCATTTTCGTTGTCTCTTTCACATTGTTGCCTTTTTTCATAATTTTTCTCCTTGCTCTTTATCGAGCATAGCAATTATATACCCGTCGCGGGTATGTGTCAACAGGAAAACGAAAAGTTTTCTGAAAATTTTGACCGAGTAAATATATATTTTATGCGGCTGAAAACAAAAAGTTGAAAAATTTTTAGGATTTTCGGGTATTTTCTGCGTATATATAAATAGTCGGGAAAAACAGAGCGGGCAAATCTCGGGCGCAGAGCCCAAAGTACTCCGCATGCAAAACGCATAGGTTTTTACCCGCGCACACAAGGATAAGTCGGCAAAAGCGAGTATCGCCGCTGAGGACAGGAAGGAGAGTATGAGTCAAGGCTTCACCCCGGAGTTTTTGGAAGAGCTCAAATACAAGTGCGACATCGTAGAGATAATTTCGCAATACGTGCCTTTGCAGAAGAAGGGAGGGCGTTATTTCGGATGCTGTCCCTTCCACAACGAAAAGACGGGCTCGTTTTGCGTAAATCAGGCGGAAGGCTTTTATCATTGCTTCGGCTGCGGCGCAAGCGGGGACGTCATCAAGTTTATACAGGAGATAGAATCCGTCAGCTTTTTCGACGCGGTGAAATATCTCGCGGACAAGGTGGGTATGCCTCTGCCCGAATTCAAGATAGACCCCGAGTACGGCAAGAAAAAGGAGAGGCGCGACACTTTGAAGTCGGTCATGCGCGACGCCGCGCTATATTATCGCAACAACCTTCTCGACCCCGAAAAGGGCAAGGCGGCAAGGGAGTATCTTTCGGCGCGCGGGTTGGGCGACGACGCGTCAAAGCGCTATGGGCTGGGGCTGTCTCTCGACTATGACGGCATGGTGAAATATCTGAGGTACAAAAACTATACGCTTGCGGACCTCTTCGACTGTGGGCTCATCGCAAGCAAGGAAAATCCCTTCGACGCGTTTGCAAACAGGATAATCGTGCCGATAATCAACTCTATGGACGAAGTCGTGGCGTTCGGCGGGCGCATATATCACGGCGAGACGGACGTCGCAAAATACAAAAACTCCACAAATACGCCGCTTTTCGACAAGGGGCACATAATATTCGGGCTCAACTACGTCAAGCGCGATCGCAAGCAGGGCGAAGTCTTGGAGCGGCTCATACTCGTCGAGGGATATATGGACGTCATCGCGCTCGGCGCGGCGGGGATATACGGCGCGGTCGCGGGCATGGGCACGGCGCTCACCGAGGGGCAGGCGAGGGATCTGAGACGCCTCTCCGAGCGGATATACGTGTGCTATGACGGCGACGGCGCGGGACAGAAAGCGACGGGCAAAAACCTCGATACGCTCACGGCGGCGGGGCTGGACGTAAGAGTCGTCACGCTGCCCGACGGCAAGGACCCCGACGAGACAGTGCGCAGCGAGGGGAAAGAAGGCTTTTTGAAATATCTCGACGCGGCGCTCCCGGTCATCGAATACAAGCTGAAACTTATAGAAAAAGCGAGCGAGCTCTCCTCTCTCGACGGCAGGGCGAAGTATGCGCGAGAGGCGGCGAAATTGCTCAAAACCATAGATGACAGGACGCAAAGGGCAGTTTATGTGTCGATCGTGTCAAAAAAGAGCGGACTCAGCGAGGAACAACTCGAGACGTCGATAACGGGCGTAAAGTCGGGTGTGCAAAACCTCGACCCGCCTTCGAGACGACCTATGACGAGCGGCGGCGCGGTGGAAGTGCGGCAGGCGGACGCGCGCGAGCTGAGAGCGGCGAGAGTAGTGCTCGCCTCGCTCGTGAGAAAGAGGGAGTACGCGGACATCTCTCTTGTGAAAAAGGCGTGGCTGCCCATGGCGGTGCACGTGATGATATTTGAGGCGCTATGCGAAAACAAAGATTTTTCGATAGGCAGCATTTATAGCTATGTGGAACCGGACGCGGAAGTGGACAAGATAGTAGGGCAGCAGCTCCCCGAGGACGGGGCGACGGCAAAGAAGCTGTATGACGACTGCCTCATCTGCATCGCGGACGGCTACATCTCGGCGCGACTCAAAGCGCTCAACGCGAAATACGGTTCATTGACCGATCCCGAAGAAAAGAAGGCTACGGTTTTAGAGATAGCAAAGTTGCAAAAACAATTGGGCTCTCGGTCGATAACGGATAAACAATAAAGGAGGAAGATCAAGAAAATGGAAAGAGAACAGCTTTTGAAACAGGAGATCGACAAACTCATCGAGGCGAACAAGGAAAAAGGGTCCGTCAGCGAAGAGGAGATAATGAAAAAACTCGAGCATATCAACGCCACGGCGGAGGATATGGAAGTCGTATTCAAGGCGCTCGCGGACGCGGGAATAACTCTCATCGAGGCGCAGGAGGAGGACATCACGGACATTTCCTCCATGCCCGACGGTACGGTGGACGATTCCGTCAAGATTTACCTTAAAGAGATAGGCAAAGTGCCGCTCCTCACCGCGGAACAGGAGATAGAGCTTGCAAAGCGCATGGAGGCGGGCGACGAGAAGGCGAAGGCTACTTTGAGCGAGGCGAACTTGAGGCTCGTCGTGTCCATCGCGAAGAGGTATGTCGGGCGAGGCATGCAATTTCTCGACCTCATACAAGAGGGCAATATGGGACTCATGAAGGCGGTGGACAAATTCGACTACACCAAGGGGTTCAAATTTTCCACATACGCGACGTGGTGGATAAGGCAATCCATAACGCGCGCCATAGCGGACCAAGCGAGGACTATACGTATCCCCGTGCACATGGTGGAGACGATAAACAAGCAGGTGCGCGCGACAAGGCATCTTCTTCAACAGCTCGGGCGCGAACCCAGCCCCGAGGAGATCGCGGAGTATCTCGGCTGCCCCGTGGAGCGCGTGCGCGAGATACAGAAGATAGCGCAGGATCCCGTCTCCCTCGAGACCCCGATAGGCGCGGAGGAGGACAGCCACCTCGGCGACTTCATAGAGGACAATACCGCGCTTTCGCCAAGCGACGTCGCAGAGAGCAATATGCTCAAAGAACAGCTCATCCAAGTGCTCAACACACTCACTCCGCGCGAGGAAAAGGTGCTGCGCTTGAGATACGGGCTTGACGACAGCCACCCACGCACCCTCGAGGAAGTGGGCAAGGAATTCAACGTCACGCGCGAGCGCATACGCCAGATAGAGGCAAAGGCGCTTCGCAAGCTGCGTCACCCCAACCGCCTCAAAAAGCTCAAGGACTTCGACTGATGCCGATACGACTCGATGAAAGACTATCCGCCGTCGCTTCCCTCGTCAAAGGAGGGAGCGTGGCGGACATAGGTTGCGATCACGGCAAACTCGCCTACTATCTCGTCTCGACGGACAGGGCGAAAAAGGTCGTTGCGACGGACATAAGCGAGCAGAGCCTTAAAAAGGCGAGGGACCTCGTGCTTGAAAACGGCGCGGACGAACTTGTGGACATACGGCTCGGCGACGGGCTTGCGCCCATAAAGAGCGGCGAGGTGGATACCGTCGTCATAGCGGGGCTTGGCGGCGACGTCATATCCGAAATAATAGCGCGCGCGCATGAGGACGGCAAGAGGTTCGAGGCTTACATACTCTCGCCCAACACGCACCCCGAAAAGGTGCGCCGCACACTTGTGAGCGTGGGACAAAAGATATATTTCGACAGCGCGGTGGTGTGCGCGGGCAAGCTGTACACAGTCATCGCCTCGAGCGAGGGCGAGGACAGTTTAAGCGAACTTCAACAGGCGTTCGGAGCGTTTTACAAAAGCGACGCGGACTTTGTCTGCAGAGCGGAAAAAGAATTGAAATATACTGAAGAACTGCTTGCGTCGGGTGCGATATCCGACAAGCTGAAAAAGAGGGCGGAAATGCTCAGATCCGCACTTAATGACTGTAAAAATGAGAGATAAAGTATGAAAAACGGCGACATCATCAAAATTCTTGAAGAATTCGCGCCTCCCTCTCTTGCCGAGGAATGGGACAGGATAGGGCTTATGGTGGGAAACTTGCAAGCCGAGAATACGGGCGTGCTCGTGACTCTCGACGTTACGCCCGAAACAATAAAAGAGGCGTGGGAGAAGGGCGCGAACCTCATAGTGTCCCATCATCCCTTGATATGGGATCCCATCGCTCGCATTGACGAGGAGACTTCGCGCGGCGCTATGTATGCGGAGCTCATCAAAAAGGACATGACCGTGTATTCTATGCACACCAACCTCGACAAGACGGAGGGCGGCATAAACGACTGCCTTGCGGCTATTTTAGGAGGGAAGGATGTTCAAAATGATGGACTGGGGCGCGTTTTTTTCCTTGAAGGCGTCACATTGAAACAGCTCGCGCGTCGCGTATCCGAGAGGCTTAGCGACAAAACAGTGTACGCCGTGGGCGATCCCGATAAGATCATAAAGAGGGCATACGTCGTCGGCGGCTCGGGCGGGAGCGAGTACGCGCGCGCAAAGGAAGTCGCGGACGTGCTCATCACGGGCGAAATAAAACATAATTTGCTTGTGGAGGCGAAGGCGGAAGGCTTTTGCCTTGTCGGATTTTCGCACTTCGCAAGCGAGATCTTGGCACAGGATATCTTGAGTGACGCGCTCGCGTCATATCCGATAAATATAATCAAAGCGGCAAAGATATGTCCGTTCTGGAGGTTGGATGAAGTATGAATTTCCAAAAATTGCTTGAGTATCAAAGTTACGACATGAAGTGCGACTCCCTCATGAGGGAACTCAAAAACAGCGAGGAAAATGAAAAGATCGTCGCGATAAACAAACAGCTTAATGAGGCTGTGGCAAAGATATACAAGCTCAACGACGTAGCGGGAGCGCTCCTCAACGAGTTTAACTCCATCAAGCAGAGGCTTGACGAGAGCAGCAGGGAGCTTGACGATCTTGCGGACATATTCGAGGAGAACAAGGACCTCGACGAGGTGGACGCTACCGAAATGGAGCACTATCTCAAACAAGCTAAAAAGCTCAAGGACAAGATAGACTCTTTGGAGTCGGGGCTCAAGACGGTGAGGACGAAAGCCGCCGCCGCGCTCAAGGAGTACGACGAAGTACGCGCGCGCGGGGCAAAGCTCAGCGACATGAAGGCGGGCGCCGAGGACAAATTCAAGGCGCGCAGAATGACCTATCAGTCGCAATTCGAGGAACTCAAGTCCAAGATGGACGCCATAAGAAAGCTTATTCCCGAGGAGATGGCGCTGTACGACAAGACAAAGGCGGCCCTCAACAGGGCGCCCTATGTACTCGAATACGACCCCAAGACAAAAAAATGCCCATACGCGTTGTGCCAAATGGACATCTACGCCGATACGCAGGCAAAACTCAAACAGCCCGGCGATCACGCCGAATGCCCAAACTGCGGCAGATTGCTGTTTATACCCAAACAGGATTAAGGCTCACGCCAAACTAGAAATAAAAAGGAGAGAGTTATGGAAAAGTATTTCAATAAAGCCGAGGTGTATCAGCTGAACGTTCAACAAAAGCACGGCGCGGGCTTTCCTCTCGACGAGAGCGGAAATAAGTGCGTCTGCCTGCTCAACGGCGAATGGGATTTCAAGTATTTCGTGTCCGCTGACATGCTCGACCTCTCGCCCGAGGCTATGGACAAGATATCCGTGCCTTCCGAGTGGCAGATAAAGGGCTATGACAAACCTATCTATACGAACATAAACTATCCAAAGCCTATAGACGCAAAGCATACGGGCAAGCCGCACATCGACGAGGCGACAAACACCTGCGGACTGTATCGCCGCACCTTTACGCTTGACAAGATAGAGGGCAGCGTACATATAAACTTCGCCGCGAACAGTTGCGCGCAACTTTACATCAACGGCAACTTCGTCGGCTACAGCGAGGATACCTTCGACTATCAAGAGTACGACATCACGCCGTATGTGCGCGTCGGCGAGAACGAGGTCAAGATAGTTGTTTTCCGCTATTGCATCGGCAGTTATCTCGAGGACCAGGATATGTGGAGGCTTTCGGGGCTCTTCCGCGACGTCACGCTCATATTCGAACCCGCCGTGAGGATAGCGGACGTCTTTGCGCGCAGCGAGTTTTCGGACGGCTATAAAAAGGCAAAACTTATCGTTGGCGCGGATATTTCAAACGTCGCGGACAAGACGGCAGAAGATGTCCTTCTTGTTATGGATCTTTTGGACGCCGACGGCAAGGTCAAGGCGCATGCCGAATTCAACGTCGTAGGGCTTGATGAAGGGGAGAGCAAGCACGTCGCCGCCAAAGAGAGCGTGGACGCGCCCGCGCTTTGGAGCAGCGAACATCCGTATCTTTATCGTCTGCGCCTTACCCTCTACACCGTCAAGGGAGGGAAGAAGACATTCGCGGATATGCGCGAACTAAATTTCGGTTTCCGCGAGGTCAAGATAGTGCCCATGATCGACGGCAAGGAGCCCTATATAATGCTCAACGGGCAGAAGCTCAAGATAAGAGGCGTCAACCGTCACGAATTTCATCCCGATTTCGGACACGCCGTCCCCGCGGAGTACACCGAGCGCGACATAATACTGCTCAAGCGCAACAACGTGAACTCCATACGTACGAGCCACTATCCCAACAGCCGCGCGTTCTATGACCTCTGCGACAAGTATGGCATCATGGTCATGAGCGAGAACAACCTCGAAACGCACGGCATCGCGACGCGCGTACCCAAAAACAGCAAATTCTGGACGGAGCGCATATGCTGGCGCATGCAAAATATGGTGCGCACCTATCGCAATCACCCCTGCATACTCTTCTGGTCCCTCGGCAACGAGAGCGGCTACGGCAAGTCTTTCGTACAGGCGAAGAAGGCGGCGCTCGAGCTCGACACCACCCGCCCCATACACTATGAGCCCGACTTCCATATCAAGACTTCGGATATTGTCAGCGAGATGTACACCAAAGAGGAGCAAATGGAGGAGATCGCAAACAACAGGTTCCACCTCCACTCCATGGCGCTTTGGGCGCCTTTAGGGCACATTCTCACTCCGCATGATTACAAGGATAAACCCTTCATACAGTGCGAATACGCCCACTGCATGGGCAACAGCCTCGGCAACTTCGAGGACTATTGGAAACATTACCGCGCGCATGACAGGCTGTGCGGCGGCTACATCTGGGACTTTGCGGATCAAGGCATAAAGAGAGTACACCCCGACGGCACTATCGAATACACCTATGGCGGAGATTGGGGCGATACGCCAAACGACGGCACCTTCGCCTTCAACGGCATAGTGCGCGCAGACCGCACTCCCAACCCCGCCTTCTACGAAGTCAAAAAAGTGCAGCAGCAGGTGAATTTCTCGCTTGACGGCAGCAAGCTCAAACTCATCAACGAATATATGTTCACATCTCTCGACGCTTTCGGGCTCACTTTGGAGCTTGTGCATGGTGGCGCCCCCGTAAAGACCTACACATTGCAGATGCCCGCCATAAAGCCGCTCTCAAGCGGAGAGTTGGCGCTCCCGTACGACCTTGTCGCCGAGGCGAAAAAGCTGGACGGCGAAGTATATATCAACTGCTATGCGAGCGTATTGCATGCCGACAAAGTATTCAAAGAAGGGGATATTGTTGCGGAGGAGCAGCTCGTGCTCAAGGATTATTCTCCCAAGACATTCGCCGTCGCGGACGGAAAGACGGTTTTCCAAGAGGACGGCAAAGTCCTGCTCGAGCACGGCAATATCAAGGCTACCGTGGACCGCAACAGCGGCTTTGTCACATCGCTCGTCATAGACGGCAAGGAAAAACTGTCCGCGCCCATACGTCCCAACTTCTGGCGCGCGCCCATAGACAACGATAAGACTCCGCAGGTCCCGCCCATCGCAAGACGTATTCTGGGCAAGGTGTATTTCAAGACTTGCGCCGAGAGGCTTGTCAAATCCAAGATGACCTGCACGGATAAGGCGGTAGAGATAGACTGGTCGTGTATGCCAAAGCTCGCCGCCCTCAAGACGGTATACGAGATAGGCGAGGACGGCTTGCACATCAAAATGCGCGTCAAAAACAATATGTTCAGCCTGCCGCGCTACGGGTTCAGAATGCAGCTCAGCGCCTCGGACGACGTTAAATTCTACGGCAGAGGACCGCACGAAAACTATTGCGACCGCAAAGCCGCCGCAAAACTCGGCATATATGAGGGCAGCGTCGCCGATTTCGAGCATAACTACCTCGTCCCGCAGGAGAACGGAAACCACTGCGATACGCGCTACGTCACAGTCGGCGGAGCCGAGGGCGTCACGTTTGCCGCAGTCGAAAAACCAATAGAATTCAGCGTCCACGACTATACGCAGGAAGAGCTTGAGACGGCAACGCACGCGCACGAGCTCGCGCACGGCGGCACTATCGAGGTCTGCATAGACGGCGCACAACGCGGAGTCGGCGGAGACGTCCCCGCTCTCGCCTGCACCAAGAAGAGATACAAGATATTGCCCAACCGCACCCACGAACTCAGTTTCACGATAAAATGAACCGTGTGTCTGACGTAGCTTATAAAATCACGATCAAAAAAGCAAACATCACAAAAAAATGTCCGCCCCATTTTTGAAAGGGCGGACGTTTTTATAGGTGCATGGATTCAATCGTCGATCAATTTGGTGATATTGAGCGCAGGAATGATTATAGGCGCCATTCCAGGTTGTGCAGTTAATGAAGTGATTTGACTTCTGATAAAGGGGAATATAATCGCAGCACCGTTTATTTTTGCCATATCGTCTCGACTTTCCTCATCTTGAACTGCTTGTGTAAATACGAAAACTCCGATAGCTATCACAGACAAAGATATGTCGTCTTTTGCAATATCGACGGTCAACTGCACTTCGTATGCATCGTCGACATGTCGCAACTTGCGCGAAACGTCGATCTTCAGTTCGCCGCCTGCAACAACAGCCTCTCTCTTAAATGTGATTGATGGAAAGTACAGATTTTTCAACTGCATTTCCGCTCTCATATCATTGATGTCCATAAATTCCTCCTCAAGCCGCAAAGGCGAATTTTTTTGGTTTATCCCAACCTGTTTCGCCAAAATCGACATCCAAAGTCAAAACAGGCGGTTGCTCCGACAATACCATGTCCAGCAACTTCTTTTCAATCTTGACATACTCTTCACTTTTGAATGAATCGCGATGGTTCTTGAGTTTTTCCAAAAGATATGTCGCGCCCTTCTGTTGCAATTCTTTCAATATATCCGAAAAAGCCTTGCTCGGGATATAGCCGTCGCAATATCTTTCAAATGTGTGGGGACCCATGCCCAAGATCTTGGACAAATTTCTCTTGCTTGCGACATGTTTATATGTTTTTGCCAATACTAGCACATCACTATAAGATATAAGATGTTTTTTTGCTCTGTATGCGTCATAAATTGCAAACAAATTGAAATCGTGCAACTCTCCCATATGCACAAGTTCCCCACACTCGTTGCAATGTGCATATTTTTGGATGCAGGTCAACTTTTCGCCTTTCCAAACGATCTCTTCTTCTTTTTCCTCTATTGTTACATCGACATTTTTTAGACAATACACGCAGAATTCCATTGTTTTCACCTCTCAATCATTCATATTCCGCTTCATGAAAAGATACCACTATTACCAGTTTATTTTTCAGTTCTTCGCTTGCGACAGTACCCAATTTGATGTACAGTGTAACTCTCTTTTTCCTGTTTCCGTTTATGGGCAGCAACATCTCATTATGTTTGAATATATGCAATTTATCTATTGCCAAGTTTCCGTATGTATAAAAAATTGACTCTTTATAATCTGCGAGCGTGAGTTTGCGAATTATAGACATTTCGTCTTGGTCGGTTATTCTATAATCGCTTAAGAAATTTAGATTTTTATTCCTCTCCAGAATTTGTATGCTTGCGCGACCGCTTTTCAAGTTTTCGAGCAGCATTTGGACAGTTTCGCTATCATCGAATTTGTCGGTCACAGTCACTTTTCACACATCCTCCTTGTTTATTTATTATATCAATCTGCGGCCGGCCTGTCAATGATAATTTTGCACCAATTGGTACATTTTTATACGCGCTTTTTTATCATAAACTATGCGTTTCGTCAAAAACAAGAAAATATGCAACATTTGGTGTGTAAAAATTTTTTGAGGCACAAAATATTGATTTTTGTGATTAGGAGCGCCTACAAAATTTTTTTAACAATAAGATACGAAAAAATTTAGACATTTTCGGTTTAAAACATGTAGACGAATGATCAAGTGCAAAAAAATCCGACGGTGGAAGTTTCTCGTCTTTGACAAAGCGTCCACACACCTCAAAGCCACTCCAGGATGGTACGCCATTCGTCGCAAAGTTTTTGGAGGGAGTAAGCGGCGTTAGCGGGAGAGGTGGAGGGAAGTTTTTGGGTGATGGGCGCAAGCTCGGGGTGGTATTTGACGGCGCTTTGGTAGGACGCGGCGCCGTTGCAAAAGATATGCCGTATTTGCGTGCCGCGCATTAGGGCGGGAATATCCGCGGGTACTATGCTTGAGATCGCGCTGTCGCTGCTGTCTTCGATATCGCACTCCTCCACGCTGTCATACAGGGCTATCCCACGCCTGTTCAAAACTTCGATACGGGCGGGGACAGGGAGAGAATACAGCTCCTCGCCGAGCAGCTCCCCAAGCACTTTCCAAAAGCGATTTTGCGGGTGCATATAATAAAACCCGTGCTCCACAGATTTCAAAGAGGGCACGCTCCCCAAAATGAGGATGCGCGCCTTCTTTGTAATTACGGGACCAAACGGGTGTTTTATGTGTCGTTTTTGCATGTTAAAGTGCGTTTTTGGTCATTTGATGATGTACACCTTTGTCTGATGCTTTTTGAGCTCGGTTTGCACGACGCCGTCCGTTGTGAGCTCCTCGCCGCTCCATTGCTCCGTGAGGTGATAGCTCTTTTGCTTTTTGAGGGCTACATATTTGTCGTTGAGCAGGGAAGTAAGATCGAATTTCGCTTTCTTGTTGCCGTTTGATTTGTTGAACAGCGCAAGCGCCACGCTGCCGTCCGCGAGCGGCTTGGCAAGCACATCCACTTTACCTTTCTTTACGCGTTTTGCCTGCTTGCACAGCGGGTCTTGATTTATTGCGATGAGGTTCTTGTTTGTGACGATCTGCTTGACTTGCTCGCTCATAGTGCGCAGGTCGTTGCCAAGAATGAGAGGGGAGTCCATCATGCACCACAGCGAGAAGTGGGACACGTTTTGATCGTAGGTGAGGTCTCCGTTGCCGACTTCGAGCATATCGGGGTCGTTGTAGTGCCCGACGCTCGAATATTTGTACAGCTTGACGTTGTGCTCGTATATTATCTTGATCCAGAACCACCACGGGCGGATGTCGGGGGTAGTGCGCCACAGGTTGCCCGCCTTCGCGCCCCAATTGTACGGCTTGCCCCAGCCCCACTCGCAAATGGAGAATACGATTGGCTTGACGGGCGTGCCTTTTTCTTCCGCGGCTATCTTAGCGCCTTCCTTGAGGGCGAGTCCCATGCGGCGATACTGATACATCTCGCTGTCCGCCTTAGAGGCGATAGGATTGTATATTTCGATCTTGTTTTTGCCCGCCTTGAGGGTGACGATCGTCTGGAAGCGCGCCGTGACGTTGTATTTCTTTTGAGACGGAAATTCTATTTCGTACTCCTTGTCGTCGTTGACCTTGACGACGGCGTATTTCTCGTATTGTCCGTGCTTTTTGATGTTGAGGGTGACGACGTACTCGCCGTTCTCGGGGGCGTCTATGTTTTCATAGGTTATCCTGCCGAGGTTCTTGTCCAGCCCGCCCACATAGCAACCCGTAGGCAGTTTTTTGTCCGTCATATATCGCGCGAGCCCGCTGAGGCGCGCGTTCTGTACGGAGTATTCCGTCGCCTTGCCGTCGAAGCGCGACACGCTTATGCTGTACACGAGCGGCGCGTATATGGGCAGATAGATGTGGTGGCAGAAGTCATACTTGAAATATTCAATGCCCCATCTCGCAAGTTGCAGCGCGTCCTGTCTCTCGCGCCCGAGGGAAGCGGGCAGATCCTCGCAGGTGAGAGTGCCGTTTGAGGTGTACGCGCCAAGTTTGAGCCCGAGAGCGTTCACCTTTTGCACAAGCGCGGGGATGCCGCTCGGGAAGGTCTCGTAGTCGCCGACAAGATTGCCCGCTATATCGCGCTTGTTCGACTGCCAATTGTCGTCCATATTGACGTATGTATATCCCGCCTTATCCAGCCCCTGCGCCTTCAAAGCCTCCGCCATCTCGAGCACCATTTTCTCGTTTATGTGGTTGTGGAAGGTGTTCCAGCTCGACCAGCCCATAGGCGGAGTCTTTGCCACGCCGTTTTCGTGGTCCTCGAACTCGGGCTTGACGCTCGTGGACTTGCTCTTGATGAAGAGTTGTTTCAAATAGCACATAGGGCACATGCCGTTTCGTTTCATAATCGACCTCGCAAAGCTTTAATACTTTTTAATTATATCAACTTAAAAAATTTCCGTCAATACGCAAATGCGCCTATCAGCCGAGAAAAGCCGCCGAAAATCGCCGCCGCGTCGGAAAATTTCCGTGAAATCGGCGAAAAAGCAAAGATATTTTTCAACTTGCTTGTCAAACGCGCCTTAAAGATGTATAATCACATAGCAATGTTTCTGTAGCTCAGCAGGATAGAGCGTCCGCCTCCTAAGCGGAAGGTCGTGGGTTCGAATCCCGCCAGGAACGCCAGTCCTTCTCAAACTTGAACCAAGTTTGAGAAGGATTTTCTTTCCTTATCGGGATTCGAACCTGCGCAATTTTAGGTGTAAAATTGCGCGCACCGTTTCACGGTGCCACGACCTCGGTCGTGCTGCACGCTTCGCTCCCGAGAGCAAGCTCTCACGCTCCGCTGTAAGACAAATCCCGCCAGGAACGCCAAAACCCTCGCGAGGCGAGGGTTTTTTGCGCAATCGTGTGCCGATCCGCCTGCGGCGAAGTCTTGCACGGCGGTGGATTCGTCCCGCTGTCGGCTGCGCCGCCACCGCCACCGTAAGGGCTGAGAAGTGACGGGAAACCTTCACTTCACAGGATCTATGAGTTTGCGGCATGATTTGATTTTGTAATGCGGAGTTGTGTACGGCAAAGTTGCTGCGCGCGGCGGGGAAGGAGAAATCTAAAGAAATCTTTAGAATTGGGGCGGAAATCTAAAACTTTCTTTAGAATTGAAAGTTTTTGCGTAAAACGCTTGATATTTGTTCAATCGTGCAATATTATGGCAAATGGTAGCGATATATACGTGTTTTTCCGTATACAAAGGAAGGCACGGCGCACAAAAAAAGGAGAATGATGATAAAGATAGCGGACAAAGTGATGGACAAGGTGACTGCTCCTTCATACACGGGGGGGGGGTATTGTTGTCGCATATGCCGCACAGGCGACTCTCCAAGTAAAATCCGAACAAAACAGATACAAACGCGATGAGATAGAGGGATAGACCCTCTATTTTTCGTTGTACCCCACAAAATCACTACGTAATTTTGCGGGGACCCCGAACCAATACCCCACAAAAATACTTTTTGCGGGGACCCCGAAGCAGCTCGGACAGGGGGATTCCTCGACTACGCTCGGAATGACATCGGGGACACCGTGGACGCTTGGAATGACAGTGTATCAAATGTCATGTTGAGTGGAGCGCAGCGGAGTCGAAACATCCCATAGTGCAGAGGAAGTGCCTCTTCAAGGGGGATTCCTCGACAAGCTCGGAATGACAATGGGTACTTCGAAACCGCTCGGAATGACAGTGTATCAAATGTCATGTTGAGCGGAGCGCAGCGGAGTCGAAACATCCCCTAGTGCATAGGGTGACGAAGTGAGACAATCCCCTCAGTCTGCAAAGCAGACAGCTCCCCTTGCTAAGGGTAGCCACAAACGGAGAAAGCGCGCGCGTATGTGCGTATATAAATAAAAAACGTAGATAGAAACAAAATAAAAACAATATAAAAACAAAATTTCAACGAAGTGTGCGCGATGAGCGCGCAGGGAGGAGAATATGGCAAGGACAAACAAGTTGAGCAAGATTTTTGTGATTTTGCTGTTTGTGGTTGTGGCGGCGACGCTGACATTTGCATTTGTGAATGTTCCGATTGGGACAGCAAATGCGGATGAGCCGCTTGTGCTTGAGGGTCAAACGGCAGATTATATTGTTACGGCAGATGAAAATCTCCAAAAAAACTATGATGTGACGACCAACACATATACAGCTCCAAAAGGTATGGATTCTGTGATAGTGCTTAAAGTTCTTGCCCCTACAAGTCTTGGTATTCTTAAATTTAAGTTTGTCCACGGTAGTCTAGCAAGTGGTTACGGTTTGGATGTTTATTTTTCACATAATGGTGACGACAGTTTTGAAATAAACGACGGCGATGAATATTTGCCTCATATAGCAGAAATCCATGCTCCAGGATATGAATTGGTTGAACCTGAGCCCATGGATAATCTCACATATGAAAATGATATAATAACCATAAATCAACTTTACCCTGGTGATGTAATTAAGATAAAATTTCATAATGCTAAGAAGGGCTCCCCAACGATTTCCGGATTGAAGATGAACGAGCAAGAATATAGTGTGACAGCAAAGATAGAAGGCGAAGCTCACGGAACTGTTTCAATAGGGGACGATGTCACAAGCGCAGACAAAGACAGCGTTTCAGCGAATATTAAAGAAGGGCATACAGCGACATTTACGGTGAAACCCGATGACGATTACTACGCATTTTGGCAAGATTCAACAGGAAAAGTCGTCGGTTGTGAAAATTCTTTCACAACTGATATGATTTTTGCAGAAACAAATTATATTGTAAGATTTGAGAAATATGTGAGCGCGGGTTCGGACGGACAAGCAAAAATAACATACGACAGTACTCTCGACGAAACAGCGGATTTCGGTTGGAAAAAGAGCGACACAGAAGGTCGCTATGAATTGACGGATATAAAACATTTTGCTACAGGTAATAATGTGCATGCGAGTGCTCCCGGCATACTCACTCTTACGCTCACGTTTGACGGGGAAAAGGTAGTTTCTTTTGATTATCTTTTGGAACGCGCTATGCAACAAACGAGCGGAGAAATAATTGAATATCCGGTACAATTGCTCCGTCTGTATTTTATCGTAGACGGAGAAGGTGTAACAACAGATTCGTTAAAAGCAGAGCCCACTGGTGAAGAGGAGTTTTGGAGTGAGCCTTATAACTATAAATTTGAAAAGGGTAGTACAGGATTAAAAGAGACCGCAGCCGTTACAGATGAACAGGCGGGAACAGGAGCGACTACCTCAATAGAAGCAATGATAAAGGGGGAGGGGCATCATAAGGTCGAATTTGTTATTGTCAGCATGTTAACGACCGGCATCCCGTTTTATAAAGATGTGACCAAATGCTATGTTGAAAATATACAAGTCAAAGACCCTACACCGCATACATTTACACTTGATTATGATGATAACTTGGGCAATATAATCGTAACTGGGGCAAAAAAAGGTGAGGGCAATTCTTGGACGGGATATGACGGTTTCCCCATTACGTTTGAGGCAAGCACAACAGAGGTTGAAAGCTCCCTTGACAAAAAAACGCAAGTTCCCACTCATTTTATCAATTGGACGGTTGGTGACAGTCAACCCACCGATACAACATTGAATTTGATGTTCAAAGACGGAAAGTTGACATATGGCGATAAGGAGTTGACGGCAAATGAGGTGAAGGCGTTGTTCCAGGAGGAAACGATAAAGCCGACAGCTTTCCGCCAAATTTCAAAAGAGACATCGGACACGCAACAGATCACAGACGGCGATGAAGTCAAACTTAATATCAATGAAGCGGCGGAGACTCAGCTTCGCCTCATCACCGCGGGCTATGGCAAGGAAAATGAAGAGATCGTGTTTAAAGTCAACGGTGCAAACACGTCTTTGCAAACAGTCAAACGTAACGACTCTCTTGGAGAGTTGGGCGATCTTATGACGGAAGAAATTTTGTCAGAGTTCAACGACGAAGTGCAAGATTTGAAATGGTGGGTGCAACCCAATTTGGGCAAACAGCTTGTGTTGGAAGTTGCTTACACTTGCGATGGTTATTTTGGCGAGAGCGTTTTAACGATGTATCTCACCTATACCGCAGACGCGAAAGATCTCGGCTTGTCCAACAATTCCCTCAACAATGTGTTCACTTCCGACAGCGAAGATGGAGCATATATCACAACAAGCAATCCAAAGGGGGAAGGCGATGAGCTTTGGAGCGCTACAAGTGAATGGGAAGGCGACAACGGCTCTATTGTATTTGAAAACAATTTGCACAATATTAACAATCTGGAGCAGTACAGCCCCGGCATAACTTCGGGACAAGACAGAGACAAATTTTGGTATTACTCATATGTTAGAATCGGCATCAGCCAAAATGGCGGCGCAAAGCGCAAAGGCGTTTTGATGTTTGACATTCGACTTGACATAACAGGAGGCAACGGCGACCGAAAAGGCGCTGTCGTGGTCGAGAGAAGAGATCATACGGCAACTAATGGTCCGGAAAGATTTGAAGGTACTGATGTGGATTACACCCCTACCACTGGTCTAAGTTATAAAGATGGTACTTTTAATAGAAGTTGCATCACATCGGTGTTGGAATATACAAACAAAACGCAAATTTGGGGGATGAACAATCCGTATGTCACGGATTTGGGCGACGGTTGGTATCGTTGCGCGTTCCCCACGGTGCGCGAGTGCGATTACCTCAGTGAAGACGACAGTTACACTCATGATACTTTGCAATATTTCATTTCTTTCGGATTTTCGGGTGACGTATCTGCGCGTTATGCGATACGCAATATGACATTCCGCAACGGCACGGACGCAGAATTCAAATTTAATGCGAACGATCCACAAAACAACGGCAATGTCACGGCAAAAGTGGGCGATTCGTCCATTACAAGCGGTCAGACAGTCGCTTTCGGCAGCAGAGTGGAGCTGACGGCAACCGAGACCGACGGACAAAAGTTCTACGGTTGGGAAATCATCGACAAAGACAACAATTCAACATTCTATGCCTCTACAAGCGTGAGCGGATCGGAATACAAGTTGAGCTACACCGTGCTCGACCCCGTGACGGTGGTCGCGTGGTTTGGCAACGGCGAAGCATATGAGGCGCGCGTTGGCGGGCATTTCTATGCTACATTGGACGAAGCCGTTAAAGCCGCGAAGGAGCTCGGAACAGCGGATATAGTCATCGTAAAGGACAAAATACATCTTGCAAGCGATTTGGAGATATCGGCGGGCATTTCGCTAATTCTGCCTTTCTCGGACGAAGGATTGTACTTCGGTTCGGCGGCAAGCAACAAATATAAGACGGAAAACAGAATAGCTTGGGCGGACGGCGATGAAAACGCCAACAAATATTTGACATTCTTCATCGACAATACCGCCACGCTGACAGTAAAAGGAAACTTCTTTGTCGGCGGCGTTGTAAATCACGTCGGGCAGGGCTATCAAGGACACACTTCAGGCGCATATGCCGAGGTGATAAACAACGGACATATTGTCATTCAAGATAAGGGTGTTATGGACGTCTATGGCAGAGTGAGAGGCACGGGCGACATCGATGTGCAATCGGGCGACCTCAAACAACCTTTCCTCATCCTCGATTTCATGGGCGGCACAGAAACGCTTGGATTGTTCATGGACGGCGTAACTCCGTTCAAACGCTATGCAATGATAAATATCGAGTGCGATTTTACCATCCACTATGGCGCGCGTCTTGTCGGACATGCAACTCTTTATGCGCTCCAAGAATTTATATCGTTGGATCAAGCGTTCATCGGCATGAGCGACGACTACGGCAGAGATACGATGATAATGCTCAAAGATGGCGCATACGTGACCGCCACATATGACCCGAACAAGGTTGTCGGAGGCGCAACTTCAACCAACTGCACCGAAAAGATAGGCGAAACAACATTGCATTTCTATGGCGGCGCATGGTTCAGCTATATGCAATTCACGGCAATGGGAATCACAGTCCCCACAAGCGGCGTGTTCTTCTCTATTCCATACAACTACAATCTGCAACTTGACGTCAACGGGAAAGAAGAAGGAACTTATGAGACAAAAACCGACTTCATGATCATGCCGGGCGCGGTCGTGCATGTGTGCGAAAAGGCAAAGCTGATTCTTCATTCCAACGCTTGGATATACGACGGCTTTGAACAAGCCACAGTGGCAAACAAAACCTATCCCACCGCCTCCGATCTCGAAAATGGCAATTATTCGAAGAGCGGCAACCTCATTGTTGACGGTACTTTGGAAATTCAAAAGAAATTCGGATTGAACAACTCGACTGCGCTTCCCGATCAAAGCAATTTGCAACC
Source organism: uncultured Clostridia bacterium (assembly GCA_947628855.1). Taxonomy (GTDB): domain Bacteria; phylum Bacillota; class Clostridia; order Christensenellales; family CAG-917; genus CAG-475. Next base: position 49,096 of record CANRBM010000002.1, read on the forward strand.
CGCGATATTCGTCGGACTTGTTCAAACTACGAGCAATACGGGCAAGATTGTCATTGACTCGCAAGCGATATTGACTTTCAGACCTTTTGACGGCACGGAGGGGCCGAGTGGCGGAAACTATTTCGCCTATAACTCCACCGCGCGTGTTTGGGACGCGGCGCATGGGTGCTTTGCGGACCTCAAAGCGGGCAAGACATATACTGCTGTTAAAGGCAAAGAGGGCAATGACGTCACTTTCACGCTGGATTCTATCAAGTATACAAATACAAAACAGAGCGAGACGGATGAGCTGACCCTCACTCTCGATCAAGAAATGCACGGCAGCTGGATGGAAGATCACAAGGGACATCAACTCGATTGGACTCCCACAGCGGAGGAGCTTGGCAGCCTCACCCGCGCAAACTTCTGTGAGCTCACGCGCAAATGCTCCGTGATGGGCTGCGACCATAGCACAAGCATGTATCTGTTGAAGGACCTCAATGTCTTGACCGCGCAGACCTTCAAGGGCGAGGCGTACACCGATGAGCAATTGAAAGAGATCTTCCTCAAGATGATATTCGGCGAGCAAGCCAATACGGCGAAAGGCAAGATCACGATCGTGATCGGTCAGCACGACGAGCTGAAGAATGTGCCTGTCTCGCCATATCAAATCGAGATCACGCTGACAGGCGCCGGATGGTGGCTTGCGGGAAGTAGTAAATATGAGTACGCAAGGACCTTCACCTTCAATATTCAAAAGTACGATATATCCGAGAAGACAGGCTTGACCGTCACAGATATCGGCGCGAAAACGTATACGGGACAGCAGATCACAGTCAGTGACGTGGACATTCAATTCGCAAATCAAAAACTCGCAAAAGGCACGGACTACACGTTGGGCTTTGGCAACAACGTCAATGTCAAGGACGGCGGCACGGTCACCGTCACAGGCGCAGGCAACTTCACAGGGTCGTTTGAACTCAAGTTCAAGATCGATCCTGCGGATATCTCGGGCGGCACATTGACCGTGCAAGACCCCAACTTTGTCTACAACGGGCAGGCGCAGACTCCGACGAGAGACCATTTGATCATACTAAACGTGGCGGGCTTTGACAATAGCGTCATAACCGTGGATATCCAAGCTACGGACAATACCAATGCGGGTACGGCGCACGTCACCGTCGAGGGCACAGGCAACTTCACGGGCGAATTGTCTGAAACTTTCGATATCAAGAAAGCCACGGCTACCGTCACGCTTACTTCGGCGGCAGGCACCTATGGCGACACGCCTGAAAATATCGCATTCGAGGTCACGGACTACAAAGTCGACGCGGACAAGGCTATCATTGAAGAAGCCGTGCAGATCACGCATACCGCGACAAGCAACAGCGGCGTGGGCAATTACGCCGTAAATGTCAAGGTGGGCGAGCTGCAAAACTACGAAGTCAACGTGAAGAACGGAAACAGATCGCAGGATGGCTGGACTGTTCAGAAAGTATACACCGTCAATGCCAAGAGCATAGATGGCGCGACGGTCTCCATCAAAGAAGGCAAGACCTACACCTACAACGGCCAGGAGATCACGCCCGCTGTAGGAGAGATCGAGGTCACGCTCGAAGGCTGGGACAAGCCCATCACCTTCACAGTCAAAGCGACAAGCAATAAGGACGCGGGACAAGCGCACTTCACCGTCACGGGCACGGAAAACTACACAGGCACGTCGAAGCAAGGCGATTTCACGATAGAGCCCGCAAAGGTCGATATCCAAGTCAATTCGCTAAGCTCCGCGCAGGGCGATGAACTCAGTACGGACTATGGATATACTTTCCTCAACAGCACAAAATTCTTTGGCAACGATAATGCGACATTCGACCAAAAGATCGCAGGCAAATATTCTACCAACGCAAAGAAAGATCAGATAAGCGATCAATACAAGATCACGCTTGACATCAAGGACGCTCAAGCAGCTTTGACAAACTACACGATCACGGTCAAAGAAGGCGTTTACACCGTCACAGACTCCATCTTCGCGGGCGTCACGTTTGCGGCAGGCACCGTCACCTACGACGGCAGCAAGCATACGCTCACCGCGCAAGGAACGGAAAAGATCAAGGGTACACCTAAGATCGAGTATAAGTATCAAAAAGGCGATAGCACCGTGGACAACGCGTGGCAAGATATCCCCGACGGCGGATTCACGGACGCGGGCAAGTACAGCATCAGAGTCACGATAACCGTCGATGACCATGAGAGCAAATATCAAGAAACAAGGCTGCTCACCATCGAGCCGAAAAATATCGAGGGCGCGACCGTCACGGTGGGCGGCGAGTACACCTACACGGGCAAGGCGATAACGGTTGATAAAGCGAATATCACCGTCAAACTTGACGCGTGGAGTTTGCCGATCGATTTCGACATCGACGCGGAAGGCTATGCGGACAACATCAACGCCACTACCGATAAGCAGGCAACCGTCACGATCACGGGCAAAGGCAACTACACAGGCACGGCGACGGGCAACTTTGACATCGCAAGGAAGAACATTTCGGGCGGCACGTTGACTGTCACGGGCACTTACACCTACAACGGCAATGCGCAAACGCCTCAAGGCGATGAGCTCTCCGTCACGTTGCAAGGCTTTGATAATGTCTCATTCAAGGTCAAGGAAGAGGGCGGATATGAGAACAACACCAACGCGACGACGTCCGCAAGCAAGGCTAAGGTCACCGTCGAGGGCACAGGCAACTTCGTGGGCGAACTTAGCGCGCAATTCGACATACAGCAAGCGAAGATAGACAGCGTAGAGGTGCAAAATCCGGAAACATACATCTACAACAAGACGCCCATCGAGCCGACGCTGGTGGTCAAGAGCGGAACACTTACGCTTGACAAGGACGATTATGACATCGAATACACGACTGCCGAGAAAGAGCATACCAACGCGGGCACGGTGACATTCACCGTCAAGGCGAAAGCGAACAGCAACTTCACAGGCGAGGTGACGGGCAAGAGCTTTGTGATAAACAAGAAGCAGATAACCGTCAAGCTGTTGAAGCAGACAAGCGTGTATACGGGCGTCGCGCCCACTGTCTCCTCCGAACAGGGCATTGGCTGGGAGGTCGATGGAGACGCAATATGCGAGGGAGACGACCTCAACATAGAGCTGCGCGCGGAGGGACTTACCGCGGCGGCAAAGACGTACGTCATAGATCCGAAATATAGCAATCCGAACTACGAAGTGAAGTGGGCTCCCGAAACGGCTGAGTTGGAAATAACTCCCGCTACGATAACCGTCACGGTGAAGCCGGCGAGCTCCACTTATGGCGACGCGGCGGCAAAACTCGAGATTGAAGTACAGGGTATTTGCTCAAGCGACAGCACGCTCAACATCAACGATTATGTCACGCTTTCTTGTGAAGTCAATGAAAAGACGGGCTACGGCACATACGATATCACCTGCACGAAGAAGAGCGATCCGGAAAACTACACCATCAACATTGTCAACAACGCCAAATACACTGTCAACAAGAAGGATGTCACGGTGACTATAAACGATCAAAACGCGACCTACAATTTTGAAGGCAAATATGATTTGGATCAGACGAAGTGGGAGCTTGCAGATGGACAGAGTCTTGCAAACGGCGAAACCAAGAATGCCCTCAAAGTCAAGCTTGCTCGCGTGGCCATCACGAGCGCCGGCGAATATGCGATAACCGGCGCGAGCGACAATCCAAACTACAATGTGACGTTTGAAGGCGCATGGGCGCAAGAAGATGGCAACAAGGGCAAAGCGGGCGTATACACGGTTGCCAAGAAGACCTTGGTCCATGACGGAGAGTATGTCATCTTCATGCTTGCGATAGGCGATGATGTGGACGTTGAAGAAAAGAGATCCGTCAAGTTTGTTGGCGAGGATATAGAGCTCAGCGCGCGTATCTATGTGATGGAAGGTTCAGAACTCAGTGAGATCACAGGCTATGAACTCAGCGAAAGCACTCTGACCGCCTCCGGCACATACACGATCGTCGTCACTATAAACGATGTAAACTACGAAGGCAGCAGGACGTTCACGGTAGAGGTGCTCACGGAAGAAGGCTATTCGCAAGCGCTCAGCGACGCGCTCAAGGAGCTTGAGGAGAAAGTCGGAGACCTAACTGCGGACGCGCTTACATCAAGCGAGGAGCATTTCGAAATCATAAAGCAGGTTAAGGCAATACTGAACGCGCTGTCCGAAGAGGACAAGCAAGCGGGAGCGGAGCAACTTGCGAAATACGAAGAGCTTGTTGAGACGTGGGATGCCGCGGCTGATATAAGCGACGACGTCATTGAGACGGCGAAGAATATAGCGGACATGCCGATCAAGTGGCTGTTCGCGATGGCAGAGATGAGCGTACTGCTTGCGGCGTTGTACGTAGTAGGAAAAGGAGGATTGATGTAATGAAAAAGAGACTCATACTTTTGACGATAGCAGTAATGTTGCTTACGATAGTGACGGTGGCGTTTGTGGGATGCGATCCGGAGGAAGAAGTGACGGGGCTGGCGCTAATACAGCAGCAGTATAACGATATAGTCACGGCGAAGGCGATAGTGCAAAGCATCACGATAAAGAGCGGGGAGATCACGCAGTTCGAGAGCGAAAAGACCTACACCAAGACTGATGACGGGTACACAGTCACGGGGACGGAGAAGAAGTTTAACGGCGTGGACAAGCTGTTTGACGAGACGCCGATCAACGAGACGGTGCAGAAGGCGGTAGACGCCAAGCCTACGCTCAATTTGAACGAGATGTATTTTGAGGGCGACTATCGTCTTTCGGAGACGGGGCTCACGGCGAATGTCAAGCAGGCGAACGTCAAGGACGTGTTTGGGGCCACGGGCGAGCTGAAGGCTCCTACGGACAATCTCATGCTTGAGATGAGCGTATCGGGCGGACACATTTCAAGTGTGCGCATAAGTTACGATTCTGAAGGGAGTCACGTTGTGATAACGCTCACGATGACCTATTGATAGGTGGTCGCGGGTAAAAGACAGTAAAAGAGACAACAAGGGGACGTTTTTGTGCGCCGCCCTTGTTGTCGTAAAAAGAGACAATAAAAAGAACAATAAAATATAGGGAAATAAATCAACTTATGGGCAAGAACAGAACAAACAGAAATATCACGGCAGACCTTGGCGTAAAGGCGAACTCCGCCGAGCCGATGACAGACGCTCAAGCGGCAAGCGGGAATGAAGGGCAAGTGCCCGTCGTAGAGATAAAGGGGCTTTACAAGAAGTACTCCAAGAAGGCGGACTATGCTATAAAGGACGTCACGTTCAGCTGTTATGCGGGCGAGATAGTGGGCCTTTTGGGACACAACGGCGCGGGCAAGAGTACAACTCTCAAATGTCTTGAGGGCATGTTGCCGTATGAAGAGGGCGAGATACGCATAGACGGGCACGACGTCAAAAAAGAGCCTATCGCGGCAAAGGCGCATATGGGATTTGTCACGGACAACCACGCGGTGTTTGTGAAGATGACGGGCAAGGAGTATCTGTCCTTTATGGCTACCGTATACAAAGTGCCGCAAAATGTGAGGAAGGAGAGGTATGAACAGTTGGAAGAGGTTTTCCAGCTGGGAGACGCGGTGAACAATCTCATAAGCAGCTATTCTCACGGCATGCGGCAGAAGATATGCATGATGGGTTCGCTTATGCACGAGCCGAGGCTGTGGATATTGGACGAACCGTTGACAGGCTTAGACCCCCGCACGATGAAGGCGGTGCGCGAATTTATGAAGGAGTACGCGAAGAAAGGGAATTGCATAATCTTCAGCTCGCATGCTTTAGGCAGCGTGGCGCAGATATGTGACAGAGTGGTGCTCATCCGCCGCGGCTTGCAGGTGGACGCGCTCAACATAAGGCAGATAATGACGGAGAATCCCAATTTCGATTTCGAAGGCTACTTCCTTGAGGGCGAACGCCGCGCGGAAGAGGAGACGGAGCATAAGGCGCAGGAAGGTGAGGCATAATGAAGAGATTGGATACCGAGCTTATCGGCGCGTTGCTCAAGAAACAGCGGATAGAGAGCTCGTATAAATATCGTCGCGGAAAATTCGACATAATGGGCTTTTTGCTCGGGCTTTTGCTTGCGGCGGCGATAATAGCGCTGTTTGTGGTGTTCTTTGGCAAATTCGTAGGAATATACATGCAAGTGAAAGGCGTATTCGGCGTTGAGGGCGTAGAGGCAAGACCCGCATTCCACTACGATCTGAGGATATACGAACTCATGACGCTCATCTATGCGGTGGTGTTCATCTTTTTGACGATAGGGGCGATAATGCAGATAAACAGGCAGATATTTGACGCGGACGGAGCAAGGCTTTATGCGGCTATGCCTGTGGATTCAACAAGCCTGTATGTTGCAAAGATGATAACGATATATGCGTCCCAGCTTGTCATATCTACGGTCGTAGTGCTGACTGTCAACATCACGGCGGCGATAAACGTAATGAGCAAGGTCGCGCTTGGGTGGCAATATTGGCTTGTTACGGGCGTGATGTGCTTTTTGCTCCCGTTGTTGACGATAGCAGTTGGGTCTCTGCTCGCGTTGCCCGTCAATGCTGTAAAGCGGTTTTTGAAGGACAAGTTTTTGTTGAACTTCATATTGGTCACGGCGATAATGGCGGTGGCGTTCTGGCTGTATTCGATAGTGCTGGACGCGGTGAAGCAGATGCTGCTCGGAGACGATCTCAAATACTTCTTTGACGAACCCAAGATGACGGTCATCGTAGAGCTTGTGAGCGGGTTATATCCCGTTAAGTGGCTTGTGGACCTGATGCTTGCAAAGCTGGATCCGTCCGCATTGCACATTGGACATACGCCGCTCATTGCGGGTGTTGGCATAGCGGGAGTGTTGGCGGCGTGTATCGCGCTTGCGCTCGTAATGCTGAGGTTCATGTTGCAACGCGCATTGCAATCCCGCAACACGGGCAGCAGCAGTTATTTGAAGAAAGGCGGCAATGTTGAGAGCGGAAAGTATGGATTTTTCGCTTTGGTGAAGAAGGAATTTTTGCTCATTTTCCGCACTCCGGCGTATATGTTCAGTTATTTGTCCGTAGCGGTAATAATGCCGCTTATGGTGTATTTTTGCATGGCGGTGGGCGCGTCCATGTTGGAGAGCTTGGTGGGAGTGCAGCTGAATTTGGAGCTTGCGCTCTTCCTCACATTGCTTTTCGGCGCGCTTACAAACGTATTTTGCGCGACGAACATAAGCCGAGACGGCGAGATGTTCTACTCCGTAAAGGCGTATCCGCTGGGATATAAGTCTGTATTTTTCTCCAAAATATTTTTGTGCATGCTTGTTACGACTCTGTCTCAGCTTGCAAACGCGATCGTGCTCATATGCACGTCCAGCGTGAGCTGGTATGGCGGTTTGTTCGTGTTCATCGTGGGCGCGCTGTTTGGGTTTGTGAACATATGCGTGGCGACGAGATATGATTTCAACCACGCGCACTTCTCGACGGAAGAGGACGGCGAGATAAAGGAATCGAGCGGAGTTGTGTCCACGATAATAGTATTCGGCATGGTGACGGCGTTTTTGGTGGGCGGCCTTGAGGTGGTAATGCGCCTTATGACGGAGCTTAAAGGGCAAAGTTTGCCGTGGCTCACCTATTTGATAGGCGCGGTCGCTGCGGTGATAGGAGCGGTGCTGGCGTGCCTGTATTTTGTGGGCAGGTTGGGCAAGAAGTACTATGAGTTTGAAGGAGGGGAGATCTGATGAGGAAGTTGGTAATTGCGCTGATAATAGTTTTGCCTATGGTATTTGTGTTGGTGCTGTTTTCATCCGCCAATCTTGTGAGCATAAGCGTGAAGGTGTCCGTGAACGGCATACAGATATTTGCGGACGGCGATCCACTCCCCGAGGGAGAGGCGCTATATGTGGATATGGCGGATATGGAGGACCACATGGTGAGGGCGGAGGTCACGCCCGCGAATGCGTTTGAGAAGGGCTTTACGCTTGAGAGCGACAATCCCGAGGTGTTGACAATAAATCAAGACGGAGAGATAGGATATATAGAGGCGCTCAGCGAAGGCACGGCAAACGTCACGGCTACAAGCAAAGACAAGGGCTTTACGGCGAGCGTACCCGTGGTGGTGACGTCCTCTAAGGCATATGGTGTGGATTTTTCGCTTTATGACGGGGATGGAAACGTCGTAAAGATGAATTACAACGCCAACAATTCGACATATACCGTTGCGGGCGAAATAGCCGCGGGCACATACACATACAAAGTAGACATAGAGGGAGGAGACTCAAAGGAGTACACGCTTAAGGCGGAGGACGAGATAAAGGCTATAATAAACGAGGGCGAAGAGAGCATAATGTTTCCTTTCAGCGACGACGCCACGCTAAAGCTCGAAGTGCCGGACGCGATCGTAAACGGCATGACGGGGCAGACGATGACGCGCACCATAAAACTTAATGTGGCAAAAGCGCAGTCTGCAAGCGGCATGATCGTGAACGGAGTGGCGGACGGCAACACGGTGTTGCTTGCCGAGGGCGCGGACAAGGCGACTATGTATGTAGAGTGCGCGGGCGAACCCGAGCTCACGGGCGAGGGCATAGCGAGCGTGCGCTGTCTTGTGCACGGCACAAGCACACAGCCTCAGGCGATGAGCGCGGACGAAAACACGCGCGCCGCGAGCGGCAATTACCACAAGCTCGAGGTGACTTTAAAGGACGGATACAGACAGGGCGAGTTGCATGCCGAGTTGAAAGCGGGAGGCAAGAGCGTGCCTGTAAAACTCAGTTTTGAGAAGTTCGACTTCAATCTGCGCGCTCCCATAATGCGCGAGGACGTTGCGGGATTTGGGACGGTAATACTCAAGGACACTGTTACGACGATGTACGCGGTGCCTGCGGTAAGCGTGCAGGACGTAGAGTATGTGTGGGAAACGGACGCAGCATCGCTTGAGCTCAAGCCCGCACGAAACGGCGCGGAATGCGCTTTTACGGCGAGCGTAGACGGAGAATACGGCGTGAGCGTGCAAGCAAAGCGAAACGGCGAGAATTTGGGCGCGGCGAAGCAGCTCAACGTGACCGTAACGACAAAAGTGAACAGCGTATGGATAAACAATTCGACGGTAGTAGACCTTGCGGAGCGCTATACTGTGGGCGGCAAGAAGTTTGCAGAGAATGGCGAAATTGTGGATAACGACGGTTATGCCATAAGGATAATGGTAAGCAAGAAAGGCTCGACCCCGCATCCCAACGACTATGAGGGGATAGAGGTGGTCTCGTCCAATGAAGAAATAGCATCCGTAACAATGCGGGACGGCATGGCGTGTCTGGATATAAAGGGAGACGGAGCAATTGAGGTCACGGCAAGGTGGAAATACAACGAGGAGTTTGGCGGCAAAGCTACGAGCGCCATAAAGCTGAATGTAGTGAAGGACGCCGTGGAGGTAAGCAATTATCCCAATCTCCGCACCGCGACGGAAAACGGACATAAGGTTGTGCTCACAAACAATATTATGCTGGGTTCGGACAAGAACGGGCAGGAGTTGCCCCTTGAGGAGAGGCAGCAGATCGCCGCAGAGCACAAGTACAATTCCACCTACAACACCGCGTGGTACAAACAAAAGAACAATTTGGACAAGGCGAAGGTGATGTATGCGCTGGAGTTCAAAGCGGATGTCTACGGCAACGGCAAATATTTGGACGCAGAGTATTTCACCAATGCGGTGGATGGGACGGGACGTCCGTTGATATTCACAGGACCATTGTCATTTGTGGGATTCGGCGAAGATCAATATTCCGCGGCGAGAGTTGCGGCGCAGGACAATTGCGCCTTCCTCATCCGCACGGACGGCGTAAAACTGTATGGAGTCAATTTGCGCGGTTGCAGCGACGACAGCTTGTATGAAGGCAACAATTATGAGCTGAACCACCTCAACTATGTCGGGACGACGCTTGAGATCAACGCGGATTGCGACATCATCAATTGCAGACTGCAAAACGGGCGCAACGTCGTGCGCGCATATGGCGGCAACAGAAATGCAGATCTTGATTCGATGAGCTATTATATCAATTCTGTCCCCAATTTCGACATAGCGGACGCGGACCGTATAATCGTCAACATCAAGGGCTGCATCCTTACGCAAAGCAGGGAGTTTATCGTAAAACTCGGTGTAAACAGGGCGATAAAGGGCTCTCGCGCAAACACGGCGCATCCCGAATTGAGGGATGAAAATAACCGTGCATATAAAGAGACTACAAAGAAGATCTCCGTGCAGGATGACGCGGGCAATGTCCATCCAAAGACAGTTGGAACAAACCAATACGACATCACAAACGATGAATTTTTCTACAAGCGTTATGTTATGACGGACCTCACGCTTGAGGACAGCGTGCTTGAAACGAGCGGACTGTTCTGCATAGGAGTAGAGAGCAACTTCGCGGGCGAGGTGCTCACGGATGGTTGTTCGAGCAGTCTTTATGCAGGCAAGTTGAAAACGGAAGGCTGGGCGAACTCCGGCGGAACATCGTTTGCCTCCATGCTAAGACTTGTGGGCGACGTGCGGATGTACGATTGGAAGGATGTGTCGCAAGTGGACAGCAGCACACTCATCGAGTCCGGCAACGGTAGCGGAGATCCATTGGGAGGCATACTCAGCTTCAACATCTCAGCGATGTTGCAGGAAGTGGACGGGCAGGACGAATATGCAAAACTGTTGTACAAGACGGACGACGGCACGACATATGTGCACGGCGGCATAGCTTATTATGGCGGGGGGCGCAACTACTCTTTGATAGACTTGTCCGAATTCAAATCCGAGCTGAACAATCTGTCTCATATAAACATCAATATAGAGCAATTCTCGACATCAAGCAACCAAACCACGTCCAAGCAGACGCGTCTGTTACCACTCGCTTCCGGAACCCACGATTTCAACTTCTGGCTGTATGCCGCCGACAGCGACAACAATTACGCCAAACAGGAAAGCGATATTGCGAACGGCACAAAATATACCGGCGTGACCAAAGTTCCTTTATTTTCCGAATGATATTGCTTGGGAGTGCAGAGGGACGGAGTCCCTTTGTAAAAAAGAAAATAAAACACCAAACATAAAGCGGAGCGCCTCGCGCTCCGCTTTATGTTTGGGTATAAAAGGGGGATAAAATATATATTCAAGTTAGTCCGAGCGATATCGGGGTCCCCATAAAATTGTGCAGCGATTTTATGGGGTATTAAATCGGGGCCCTCCGCAAAATTACGCAGTGATTTTATGGGGTATAGCATCAACGTACGCGCAGGCGGCGTAGGCGGCGACGGTACCGTCGGAGGCGGCGGTCACAAGCTGGCGTATCTTTTTGGTGCGGCAATCGCCCGCGGCGAATACGCCCTCGCAAGAGGTAGTGCAACTCTCGTCCGAGATTATATATCCTTTGGCGTCGAGCGCAACGAGGTCTTTGAAAGGCTCGTTTTGAGGGATCTGTCCCACGCAGATGAACGCGCATTTGCAGTCCACGGTGTAGGGCGCGCCCGTGAGAGTATTCTCGAATCGGAGAGAGGATAGCTCATCCTCGCCGACAAACTCCTTGAGGGAGATATTGTAGGTGACGTCGACATTGGGCTTTGACAGCACGAGGTCGATGAGCGCCTTATCCGCGAAAAGGCGGTCGAAGAGGGCGCAAATGTGCACCTGTCTGCAATATCCCGCAAGCAGCAGAGCATATTGCAGGGCGGTATTGGCGTCGCCTATGACCGCAACGTCCTCGCCCTTAAAGAATGCGCCGTCGCAAAGCGCACAGTAGCTTACGCCGTTGCCGACGAGCTCTTCCTCGCGCTCCACTCCTATTTTGCGATGCTTACAGCCCGTTGCGAGAATGACGGAATAACAGTTGTATGTCGCATAATCCGTAGTTACAGTGAACGTTTTGTCACCTTTAACTACCGATTTTGCATTTTCAAGTTCTATCTGCGCGCCCCATTGCTCTATCTGCGAGTACAGCTTGTCCATGAGCTCCGCGCCCGACGCGACGGGGTAGGACGGGAAATTTTCCACGCGCGGCGAGAGGGCTATCTGCCCTCCGAAATTCTCTCCCTCGAGCACGAGTACTGTCTTGCCCGCGCGGAGGCAGTTGAGCGCCGCAGTCATGCCCGCAGGCCCCGCGCCTATAATGATGATGTCGAAATGCTTTGGCATAATTGTCCTTTTTATGAAATGAGCGGGCATTTGCCCGCCCATGCGAATTTGTCTATATTACTTTGCGCTCTCGATGTAGCCCTTGATCTTGCTCGCGTTGTCGTAGGCTGTATATCCGCCCTTGCCGTCGGGGACGAGCAGGGTGGGAGCCTTCTTGACGCCGTAGGACTTCGTGACGTCCGCGTTGTCCTCCGCGTCGATGACGGTGTAGCCTATGCCCGCCTTGTCCAGCATGGCCTTTGCCATCTTGCAGTTGGGGCAGGTCTTAGTCGTGAAGATGAGCAACCCGTTGTCGTTCGTGGCGGGAGCGGCGGGAGCTTGCTTTTCTTCGGCTTTCTTTTCCGCCTCTATTTCGAGGCGCCCCTTGAGCATGGGAGCCTCCTCGCAGCAGACGTGCTCATTAATTGGCTTGCCGTGATATTGCGACGTGGCGATGTCGTACACCTTGCGCTCCTTGAACTCGGCGACTTTGCCGTCGTTCCAGTTTTGGACGGGACGATAGTAGCCCGTTATGCGGCTGTACACTTCCGTCTTTTTGCCGCAGATGGGGCAGGTGTATTGCTCGCCCACGAGATAGCCGTGATCCGCGCAAATGGAGTATGTCGGCGAGAGGGTGTAATAGGGCAGTTTGTAGTTTTCGGCGATCTTGCGCACGAGGTTTGCCGCCGCCTGCCAGCTGTCCATTCTCTGTCCGAGGAAGGCGTGGAAAACGGTGCCCGACGTGTACAGCGTTTGCAGGTCGTCCTGTATATCCAGCGCCTCGAAGATGTCCGCGGTGTAGCCGACGGGCAGGTGCGAGCTGTTGGTGTAGTAGGGAGTGTTGTCCGCAGACTTCGCGCAGATGATGTTGGGATATTTCTCGCGGTCATGCTTTGCGAGGCGGTAGGACGTGGATTCCGCGGGCGTAGCCTCGAGGTTGTACAGATCGCCGTACTGCTCTTGATAGTCGGAAAGTTTGTTGCGCATGAAGTTGAGGGTCTTCTTTGTAAACTCCTGCGCCTCCTTGTGCGTGAGGTCGCAGCCTATCCAGCGCGCGTTGAGGCACGCCTCGTTCATGCCGACGAGACCGATCGTCGAGAAGTGGTTCGCGAAAGTGCCGAGATAGCGTTTCGTGTAGGGATACAGCCCTTCCTCAAGCAACTTGGTGATGACGTTACGCTTGATCTTGAGGGAGCGCGCCGCTATGTTCATGAGGTGCTCGAGCTCTTTGAAATACTCCTCTTCCGTCGTCGCGACGTATGCTATGCGCGGCATATTTATTGTGACGACGCCGACGGAGCCCGTAGACTCGCCGCTGCCGAAGAAGCCGCCCGACTTTTTGCGGAGTTCGCGAAGGTCGAGGCGCAGACGGCAGCACATACTGCGCACGTCGCTCGGCTCCATATCGCTGTTGATGTAGTTGGAGAAGTAGGGAGTGCCGTATTTTGCGGTCATTGTGAAGAGCAGACGGTTGTTCTCCGTATCCGACCAGTCGAAGTCGCGCGTGATGGAGTAAGTCGGGATGGGATATTGGAAGCCGCGTCCGTTCGCGTCGCCCTCTATCATTATCTCGATGAACGCCTTGTTTATCATGCGCATCTCGTCCACGCAATCCTTATACTTGAAGTCCATCTCCTTGCCGCCCACGATAGCGGGGAGTTCGGCGAGGTCGTTTGGCACCACCCAGTCCAGCGTAACGTTTGTGAAAGGCGCTTGCGTGCCCCAGCGCGACGGAGTGTTGACGCCGTAGATGAAGGACTGTATGCACTGCTTGACCTCTTTATAGGTGAGGTGATCGACTTTGACGAAGGGAGCGAGATAGGTATCGAAGCTGCTGAAAGCCTGCGCGCCAGCCCACTCGTTCTGCATGATGCCGAGGAAGTTGACCATCTGGTTGCACAGCGTGGAGAGGTGGCTTGCGGGAGCGGACGTTATCTTGCCGGGTATGCCGCCGAGGCCCTCTTTTATGAGCTGTTTTAAAGACCAGCCCGCGCAGTAGCCCGTAAGCATGCTCAAATCGTGCAGGTGTATCTTCGCCTCGCGGTGCGCGTTTGCAATTTCGTCGTCGTAGATCTCGCTCAACCAATAGTTCGCCGTGACGGCGCCGCTGTTGGAGAGGATAAGTCCGCCTACGGAGTAGGACACCGTAGAGTTCTCCTTGACGCGCCAGTCGTTGATCTTCAGATAGTTGTCGACGGTGTTCTTGTAGTCGATGAGCGTGGAGTGCACGTCGCGCAACTTCTGATGTTGTTTTCTATATAGAATATATGCTTTTGCTACTTCTACATAGCTTGACTGGATGAGGACGACTTCCACAGCGTCCTGCACGTCCTCGACCGTGACGACGTCGTCAACGATCTTGCTGTTGAAGGTCGCGGTCACTCGAAGCGCCAAAAGATCGAGAATGTCGTCGTTGTAGTTTTTGCCGACGGCGGCAAACGCCTTCTCGATAGCGACCTTTATTTTGTTGAGGTTGAACGGGACTATGCTCCCGTCTCTTTTTTTGACGTTTAACATCTTTGAACCCCTCTTAGGAAAATTTGCTTTTTCATTGTAACACGCTATCCACAGATGTCAAGGGAAAAACGCAAAATAGTGTGTGAAACATTTTTGCGAAACACAACATATTGTAGTTTTGTTGATTTTTGGCATTTTTGGTCATTTCCAAAAAAAGCCATATTTCGGCAATGTATCAAGCTCGATTTTGAGTTTTGGACATTCTAATTGCATATGCAAAATTTCCTTGCATAACGTAAACAAATTTTATTCTCCTGTGCGCGAGAAAAAATTCCGTTGACAAACAAATTTTCCTCGCAATAAAATAAGAGCGACGCTACCTCGTCGCGATCTAAAGAGAGAGCGATAACATTTCGTACAAAAATAAAACCAAATCGATAAAGAGGCAAAAATTATGGACAGGATCGCAAGTTTTTCCATCGACCATCTCAAGCTCGAGCTCGGGCTATACGTATCGCGCAAGGACAGCAGGGACGGACTGACTGTGACGACCTTCGACCTGCGTATGCGCCGCCCCAACCGCGAACCCGTCATGGATACCGCCGCTCTGCACACGATAGAGCACCTCGGCGCGACGTATCTGCGCAATTGCCCGCGCAAGGATGAGATAGTCTATTTCGGGCCCATGGGCTGCCGCACGGGGTGCTATCTTGTGATGTTCGGCGACTTGACGTCGAAGGACGTTTACGACCTGGTGCTTAATATGTGCCGATTTATTATCGCCTATGAGGGAGATATCCCCGGCGCGAGACCCGCCGAGTGCGGCAACTACCTCGACCAGAATTTGAGCATGGCAAAGTATTATACGAGGTTATACCTTGACGCTTTAGAGCACTCTCCGCACCTCGAGTACGGCAAATGAGCCGCGTCCCTCGTTAAAAGCCTCCCGCTGAGAGCGTCTTGCACAGGAGCTCGACGGATAGGCAATTTAAGCGCGCAAAAATCGATGAGGTACGACAAATTTGTCAAAAACACGCGTTTGGCGCGAGAGATTTTAGGATAACTAATTGACTAATATATAACGTTAAGTTATAATATCGCTATGAAATTCAGAAGAATATTATCCTTTACGTTGTTTATCGTCATGCTGGTTTCATGTATGGCGCTTGTCATATTTCCGCTTTCGACAGACGTTGCGGAGGCGGCCTCCTCCGCGAAAACGGTCAAGGTCGGCTTTTTTGCGTTTTCGGGATATCACATTATGGATGAGTCCGGAAAGCGCAGCGGATACGGCTACGAGTTTTTGCAGCTCCTCGCAAGATATCTCGACTGGGAATTTGAGTATGTAGGGTATGAAAAGTCTTATGCGGATAGCGTGCAAGACCTTAAAGACGGCAAAATCGACATTCTCACTTCCGTATCCTGGAATGAGGAGCGTGGCGACGTTTTCCTGTTCTCAGAAAAGGATATAGGCACCAACTCCACCATCTTCACCGTAAAAGCGGGCAATACGAATGTCATCAAGGACGATTACACCACATATAACGGGTTGAAAATAGGTATGCTCAAAGGCAATTCCAAAAACGCGACGTTTAAGGATTTTGCCGAAAAGGAAGGCTTTACATATATTGAGACGTTCTACGAGACCGAATCGGAGCTTTCCGCCGCGCTCGCAAGCGGAGAGGTGGACGGCATAGTTTCGGGCAGTCTCAGGGCGATGGGCGACGAATGGTTGATCGAATCCCTTGACCCGCAATCTTTCTATATTTGCACGTCAAAAAAGAGAGCAGACGGGCAAGAACTGATGGACGCCATCAACGTCGCTATAGAAGAACTCGATTTGCAGGAGCCCGATTGGCGCAATGTGCTTAAAAACAAATATTATTCAACCGCCAAAAACGGCGAGATAATCGTCACAAACGAGGAGCGCTCGTGGATAGAGGAACACAAGGACAGCAAACTTAAAGTGCTGTTCAACCCCGACAGAAAGCCCTACTCATACTTTGAAAACGGCGAAGCGAAGGGCATTTTCCCCGCGCTGTTTGTCAAAATGACCGAGAAATTGGGGCTCCAATATGAATACGTTCAAGCGAAGGATCGCAAAGATTATTATGAGTTGCGCAAATCGCCCGATATCGACATAGTCATAGACTTCACGGACGACATGTTCATTGCCGAGGAAGCGGGCTACAAGATAACCGATGTGTATTACACGACCACGCACACCATGATAAAGAGGAATGACACAAAGGGCACGCCCACCAAATTCGCCACTGTCACCTATGCGGACAACTACTATTCGGGCTATCTTGAACACTACGTCGGCGACGGCACGCAGTACAAAGGCTACAATTCGCTTGAGGAGAGCATCAATGCGGTCAAGAGAGGCGACTGCGACGCTACGATCGCGCTATCCTACGTCGCAGAGCTGTTTATATGGCAGGACAAAAACAACGAGTTGGCGTCCGAACTTATCGGCGAGGCGTCCACCAGCTATACCATTGGCGTAAACAACAAGGAGGGAGCGCACATTCTGCTGTCCATCCTCAACAAATGCGTCGCAGGTATGGACAAAGGCACGACTTCCTCGATAGTCAACGCGGAAGTCACCAAATTCCGTCCCAACGTCTCCGGCGGGCTTATCTATTTTCTCAGAAGAAATCCCGGATATATCGCGGTAATAGTGGCGGTAGCGTTGATCTTACTGTTTGCGATCGCCATGCTTGCCGTGAGAAGTGTGAACCAGCGCAGACTCAAACAAAAAATTGCCGAAGCCACCTCGCAACTCGAAGCGCAGAAGGAGGAATTGGCGCAAGCGTTGCATGCCGCGGACGCCGCAAACCGCTCCAAAACCACCTTCCTCAACAACATGTCCCACGACATTCGCACTCCTATGAACGCTATAATAGGCTTTACGGCGCTCGCCACAACGCACCTTGACAACAGGGAGCGCGCGCTCGATTATCTTGGCAAAATTTCGCAGGCGTCAAATCATTTGCTTTCCCTCATAAACGATGTGCTTGACATGAGCAGGATAGAGAGCGGCAAGGTGCACATCGACGAGCGTCCCGAAAACCTTGCGGATATTTTGCAAGGCATCAGAAACATCATACAATCCGACATACATTCCAAGCATTTGGAGCTGTTTATCGACATCGTGGACGTCACCAACGAGGAGATCTATTGCGACAAACTCAGGCTCAATCAGATATTGCTCAACCTCACCTCAAACGCTATCAAGTTCACCAAGAGCGGCGGCTCCGTGGCAATAAAAGTCACACAAAAACCTTCCGAAAAAGAGGGCTTTGGCAAGTATGAATTCAGCGTTAAGGATACAGGTATCGGCATGAGCAAAGAATTTGTCTCGACCGTATTCGATCCGTTTACGCGCGAGAGGAACTCTACCGTCAGCGGCATACAGGGCACAGGTCTCGGCATGGCGATCACAAAGAATATCGTGGACATGATGGGCGGCGAGATCACCGTGGAAAGCGAGCAGGGCGTAGGCACCGAGTTTTGCGTTAAGCTTGAGTTCAAATTCGCCGACGCCGACGAGGAGCTCATGTCGCTCAACGAGCTGCACGGGCTGTATTCGCTTGTCGTAGACGATGATCTTGTTTCCTGCCAAAGCGTGTCCAAGATGCTCCGCGACATAGGAATGCACGCCGAATGGACCATGACGGGCAAGGAAGCCGTCGTCCGCACTGCGGAAGCAATAGAGCTCGGTCACCCCTTCGAGGTGTACATCATCGACTGGGCTATGCCCGATATGGACGGCATTGCCACCGTTAAGCAGATACGCGCAATAATCGGCAACGAATCGCCCATCATCCTCATGTCCGCCTACGATTGGGCGGACATCGAGAAGGAAGCTCGCGAAGCGGGCGTAACGGGATTTGTCAGCAAACCGCTGTTTGCGTCCGACCTGCACCGTGCGCTTGAAAGGAGCTTGGGCAAAGCTCCCGCGCCCGTCGAACCCGAAGTCGTAAACCGCTCATTCAAAGGGAAGAGGATACTCCTCGCAGAGGACAATGAGCTCAACAGAGAGATCGCCGAGGAAATATTGACCGAGGCGGGATTCGAGGTCGAAAGCGCCGAGAACGGCAAGATCGCTTGCGAGATGATGGAAAAGTCGGACGGCAAGTACGACCTCGTGCTTATGGACGTCCAGATGCCCATCATGAACGGTTACGAGGCGTCCAAATATATACGCACTCTCCCCGACAAGAGGTTATCCGAAGTGCCGATCATTGCCATGACCGCAAACGCATTTGAAGAAGACAAAGCCAATGCGTTCGCCGCGGGTATGAACGGTCACCTTGCAAAGCCCATAGATATAGAAAAAATGCTCGCTTTGCTTGATTCCATCCTCAATGGCGAAAGCGTAGATCCTGCGACAGAAAATAAACCGCCCGGACAAAACGCAAAGGGCAACAAACAAAAATGATTTCGTCAATAAAAAGCCGTCCTGTCAAAGGGACGGCTTTTATTGTATGGAAGTGTCAAAATTCTTGTGCGCATTTGACGTGATCAACACATTTTAAGCTTGATCTTCGATGCTTATTTCATATCGTCAGTCGAGGGGTTTGTCGTCGAGCACATCCGCGGCGGGTTGAGAGACGAGCTCTGCCATGGCGGGCTCTGTTTCGGGAGCGAGGTCCGATCCGGCGGCGAGCTCGGCGGCGCGCGCTTTTTCCTCGTTGGCTTTTTTGATCTTTCCGCCCCAATCGCGCATTACGAAGAATTTGTTGCCGAGGAAGTTTACGATGAGCGCGGCGATGCCCGCTACGGCTTGCCCTGTGATGTTAAACACGGAAGAGAGCAATTCGTTCGCGTCGGGGACGGCCTTTTGACACGCCGACGTGACGACTCCGCCGAGGTAGGTCTGCATAATGATGATGAGTATCGCCATTACAGCGTACATTATGGCGCGCATCACGAGGTAGTTTGGCACATTGAAAGTCTTTTTGCGGTTTAGCGCAAACGTGAGCGCCTGTCCTATAACTGAACCGACCAGGAAACCTATAAATTCGCCCGTGGTGGGATATGCAAACAAAAACCAGGAGAACGAGGGTTTGAGCGAGGGGATGAGGTTGAGCAGGAGCGGCAATACGAGCGTGATGATAAATTGCGTACCGCCGCAGATCAAACTGAACATAAAAAACATTACCATCTGCCTTATGTCCTCGTGCGCGCGCAGATAGTCCGCGATCTTTTGCAAAAGGGGCGGGAGCTTGCGCTTGCGTTTGAGCACAGCCTGTTCGTCCGCTTGCATGCAGTTAGTCTCGTCCGAGGCGCACTCCGAGACGTTTTCTTCGCTCTCTATTAAAGGGACGGCATCTATGTTCTTTTCCTTTTCGTCCATAACATTTCTCCCTTAAATTTGTTAAAATCTGCATTTATAGTATAAATATGGCTCGGTTTTTTGTCAATAGCGCCCGCTTGCATTTGCTCAGAGCCCGCGACCCTTGCGAAGCAAGGTCTATAAGGGCTCACCGCAAATGCTGCGCCACTCCGCTTACTTACCCCACAAAAACATTTCATATTTTTGCGGGGACCCCAATTTTACCCCACAAAAACACTACGTATTTTTTGCGGGGACCCCGATTTAATCCCCCACGAAATCACTGCGTAATTTCGTGGGGACCCCGGTGTCGCTCAGGCAG
>CANRBM010000003.1 GCA_947628855.1 uncultured Clostridia bacterium
GGCAAGGACTTCTTCTCTCTCAACGAGGAGGGAGTGCGCTTTGTGTTCGACCTCAATTTCCTCGGCACCTTCTTGACGACGCAGGTGTTTGCAAAGGATATGGTACAAAAGGGCGGCGGCATAGTGCTCAACATCTCGTCCATGAACGCATTTACTCCTCTCACAAAGATACCCGCGTACAGCGGCGCAAAGGCGGCGGTGAGCAACTTTACGCAGTGGCTTTCCGTGCATCTCGCTCCCACGCATATAAGGGTGAATGCCATTGCTCCCGGGTTTTTCGTCACAAAGCAAAACAAGGACTTGCTTTATACGGCGGACGGGACTCCCACTCCGCGCACGGGCAAGATACTCGCCGCGACGCCTATGGGCAGATTCGGCAAAGTTGAGGAGCTTATGGGCGCGGTCAAGCTTCTCCTAAACGACGATGAGGCGGCGTTTATCACGGGCGTGGTGTTGCCGATAGACGGCGGATTCAGCGCATACAGCGGGGTTTAAACCCTCAAAATGAGCGCATAAAGTGCGGATATTGATATGAACGTAGAATTTTTGAAAAACAACAGGCTTGTCCCCGTGGCGGTTTTCAAGCGCATAGAGGACGTACTGCCTTCCATGAAGGCTTTGAGCAGGGGCGGCATAAACATCGCCGAGATAACTTTCCGTACTGATTGCGCGGAGGAGGCGGTGCGCCTTTCCGTGCGCGAGTGCAAAGAAATGATCGTCGGCGCGGGCACGGTGCTGAATGCGGGACAGTGCGAGCGTGCGATAGCCGCGGGCGCGAAGTTTATCGTCTCCCCGGGGCTGTCAAAGAGCGTGTCCGAGGTGTGCGAAAAGCACGGCGTGCCCTATATCCCGGGCGTAGCAACCGCAAGCGAGATAATGACCGCCCTCGACATGGGTTTGACGACTTTGAAATTTTTCCCCGCGGGCGCAATGGGAGGCGTAAAGACCCTCGGCGCGCTTGCCGCGGCTTTCCCCGGAGTCGGGTTTATGCCTACGGGCGGGGTTACGCTTGAAAACGCGGCGGAGTACCTCGAAAAGCCGTATGTCGTCGCGGTCGGCGGGAGCTGGCTCGTCAAGGGCGACGACGAAAACGTGGAAAAGCTCGCAAGAGAGGCAAAGGAGAGGTTGAAGATATGAAAGTCGTGACATTCGGCGAAATAATGTTGAGGCTCGCCCCCGAGGGCTACCTCAGGTTTTTGCAGGAGCCGCGCTTCGAGGCGACGTTCGGCGGCGGAGAGGCAAATGTGGCTGTCTCGCTTGCAAACTTCGGCGACGAGGCGGAGTTTGTGACAAAGCTCCCTCAAAACGATATCGCGGACGCGGCGATAAGACAGCTCAGAGGTTTTGGCGTGGGCGTAGACCATATCGCGCGCGGCGGAGACAGAATGGGGATATATTTCTGCGAAAAGGGCGCGTCCATGCGGCCGAGCAAGGTCATATACGACAGGGCGGGCTCGTCCATATCGGAGGCTGAGACGGGCGACTTCGATTGGGAGAGCATATTCGAGGGCGCGGACATGTTCCACTTCACGGGCATAACGCCCGCGCTTGGGAGCAATGTCGCGGGGCTCACTTTGCAAGCGGCTAAGGCGGCGAAAAAGGCGGGAGTCAAGGTCAGCTGCGACCTCAACTACAGGAAAAAACTTTGGGACAGGCAGACCGCGCGAAAGACTATGACGGAGATTATGCCGTATGTGGACATCCTCATCGCAAACGAAGAGGACGCATACGACGTGTTTGGCATAAGCGCGGGCGAGAGCGACGTCGAGGGCGGCAAGTTGGATACGGCGGGCTATGAGAGCGTGGCGAGACAGCTTGCGGACAAATTCGGGCTGGAGGCGGTCGCGATAACGCTGAGGCAGAGCATAAGCGCAAACGACAACATCTGGGGCGCGATGATATATGCGGGCGGACAGGCGCACTTTTCAAAGAGCTATCCCGTGCGCATTGTGGACAGAGTTGGCGGCGGAGACAGCTTCGGCGCGGGACTGTTGCATGCGCTCGGACAGGGCAGGACATATGCGGACGCGCTTGAATTCGCAGTCGCGGCAAGCGCGCTCAAACACACCGTCGAGGGCGACTTCAACAGAGTGAGCGAGGCGGAAGTCGAGGCGCTTAAAAATGGCAACTCGAGCGGCAGAGTGCAAAGATAGTGCGCATTTTGCGTACATGGGGGATAAAATGTTGAATTTTGCTGTCATAGGCGTTGGAAGAATGGGGTCGAGGCACGCGCGCAATATCGCTCGCGGGCGGCTGTTTGGCGTAAGGCTCGCCGCCGTTTGCGACATCGACGGAGTGGCGCTTGCAAGGACAAAAAAGTATGCGCCGAAGGCAAAGCGCTATATGGATCTCGACATAATGCTGAAATGCGAACATCTTGACGGAGTCATCATCGCGACTCCGCATTACGCGCACGCCGAGATCGCAAAAAAGTGCATAGCTTATGGCGTGAATACACTCATAGAAAAACCTGCGTCGCCCACTGTCGAGATGGTGCAGGATATCGCGGAATGCGCGAAGGACAGCGGCGTGAAGGTGGGAGTGAGCTACAATCAGCGCAGCAACCGAATGTACAAGAGGGCGAAAAAGCTGCTTGAGAGCGGCAAACTCGGCGAGATACAGCGCGTGGATTTCATCATCACCAATTGGTACCGCTCGCAGGCGTACTACGATCAAGGCGGTTGGAGAGCGAGCTATGTCGGCGAGGGCGGCGGATGCCTCATGAACCAGTGCATACATCAACTCGACATATTGCAGTGGCTGGTCGGCATGCCGAAGAGCGTTTATGCCGCCGCGCGCACGGTGGACAGGCGCATTACCGTGGAAAACGACGTGACGGCTACGATGAGGTTCGATGGCTTTGACGGGGCGTTTGCGGCGTCCACGCATGAGCTTTCGGGCATAAACAGGCTTGAGATAGCTTGCGACAAGGGGCGGCTTGTGATAGGCCCGCTGAGCATGAAAGTGATAAGGCACAAGAGCCAAAAGGAAGTCAACGCCACCACAAAGCACGGCTACGGGTTTGCGACGTCGTGGAGCTACCGCGTGGGCTACGGCTTTTTCAGACTGCTTGCGGACATATTCTTCGGGCAACAGCTGCGCTCGCTCAAAGCGTTCAGAAACGCGATAAACGGCAAGGGAGACATGCTCGCGGACATATCCGAGGGAGAGAGAGCTATGCAGATCATAAACGGCATATATCTTTCCGCGGACAGCGGCGAGGAAGTTGCTCTCCCCATAAACAACGAAAAATACGCCGAATACCTCGAGAGGAAAAAGGCGGAAGAAAAGAAATAAATTTTTGGAGGAGATATTTATGGGCGTCACTATTTCAGGCTTTTACGATGAGGCTTCGGGCAAACTTGACGAGCAGATAGCGCTTATCAAGGAGCTTGGCGAGGGCTATCTTTGCCCCAGAAATATAGACGGCAAAAACATCGCGGACTTCACGCTTGACGAGTTCAAGGCGGAGGTCTATCCGCGGCTCAAGGCGGCGGGAGTGCGCTTTTCGTCGATAGGCTCGCCGATAGGAAAGATCGACATCGACGACGAAGAGGCGTATGAAAAACAGAAAGGGCAGCTCAAGGAGCTTGTCGGCATTGCGTCGCTTATGGGATGCAAGTATATAAGGATATTCTCTTTCTATTACGGAAAGCAGAACCCCGACGCATGCGTGGACAAGGCTATAGAAAAACTGAGAGGCTTTTTGAAGATCGCCGAGGGCAGCGGAGTCTCGCTCATGCACGAAAACGAAAAGAAGATAGTCGGCGACGTCCCCTCGCGCGTCATAAAATTGCACGACGCACTCAAGGACGAGGGACTCAAACTCTGCTTTGACGCGAGCAACTACATCCAGTGCGACGTGGACCCAAAGCAGGCGTTTGACAGTCTCGTGGACAGGGTGAGCTATTATCACATCAAGGATTGCAGCGAGTACGGCATAGAGGTTCCCGTCGGCGTGGGCAAGGGGTGCTATCCGTATATTATCGGCGAACTTGTAAAGAGGGGCTACGACGGATTTATGACGCTCGAACCGCACACATTCAAATACTCCATGATGAAACTGCCTGTCTATCTCTTCCCGTTTGCGCCGCTTTTCATGAACAAATATTTCAAGGCGTTCAGACTCATAGACAAGGCTATGGGCGTTAAGGCGCTCAAGGGAGCGTCAAGAAAACAGGTCTTTTGTTGGCAATATCAAAATTTGAAAAAGCTTTTAAGCGAAGGAGGAGCAAAATGAACGGAAAAGTCGTAAGATACGGCATTGTCGGCGTCGGAAAGCAGGGTACCTTCTACACGAAGATATTCACAAAGCTCAAAGGCCTGGTGAAGGGCGCCAAGCTCACCGCGGTCTGCGATATCGCAGAGGACAGGCGGCAGTATGCGGAGCAAAACCTCAAGGGCGTCAAAGTCTTTTCGGACTACAAAGAGATGTTCAAGTCCGGACTTATCGACGTCGTCATGGTGGAGACGCCTCACTATTTCCACCCCCAGATAGCAATTGACGCTATGAAGGCGGGGCTAAACGTGCTGTGCGACAAGCCCGCGGGCGTCTATTTGAAACAGGTCCGCGAGATGATGGCGGAGGCGGACAAGCATCCCGATCTGCTTTTCGGAATGATGTTCAATCAGCGCACAAATCCCCTCTACATCAGGGCAAAGCAAATTATCGATAGCGGGCAGCTGGGCAAACTCACGCGCATAGTGTGGATAATCACAAATTGGTATCGCCCGCGCGCGTACTACGCTCAAGGCGGTTGGAGAGGCACCTGGTGGGGCGAAGGCGGCGGCGTCTTGCTCAATCAATGCCCGCACCAGCTCGACCTGTTCACATGGCTTGCGGGGCTCCCCGTGTCCGTGACCGCCACGACGTCCACAGTAGGCAGGGATATAAGCGTTGAAAACGACGTCACGGCGTATTGCAAATTTGCAAACGGCGCGACAGGCGTGTTTATCACATCTACGCACGACGCTCCCGGCACTAACCGCCTCGAGATAACGGGCGAGGGCGGCAAGATAGTCATAGAGCACGGCAAGCTCACCTTCACGAAGAATGCGGAGCTCGAACCCGTATTCTCCGAGCATAACGAGGTGTTCATGGGCAAGCCTAAGACGAAGAAGAGCACATATAGGGGCATCGGGCACTATCTCAGACTCAAAAAATATCCGCCTCAGCACATCGGCATAATCAAGAATTACACGGACTACCTGCTTGGCAAGACGGACAAATTCATCGCCCCCGGCAAGGAAGGCATCACGGGACTCACATTCTCAAACGCTATACACCTTGCGGGTTGGACGGGACAGGAAGTGCACATACCTCTTGACGACGACTTCTACTTCGAGCAACTCCAAAAACGCATAGAGGAAGAAAAAGCAAACGAGAAAAAGTAAGATCATTCAAACGTAGTGAGTTTTGTAAAAAAATCACATCGTAACGAGAAAATACGAATGTACAAAGGCGAAATTTAAAAGATAATCAAAAATAAACCCTTAAGGGAGGTAAATTATGAGCAACGAAAATTCAGCCGCAGAGACGAGCTACATAGCAAGAACGAGCGGCCTCAAGGGTAAGGACTATGTCGGTTATGCGCTCGGCGACACCGCATGCTGTCTTGTGTTCGGTCTGGTGACTTCGCTTTTGCAGAAGTTCTACACGGACATCTTCGCGCTAAGCCCGCTGTTCATCATGTTGATGTTCATAGGCGCGCGCGTATGGGACGCGGTAAACGACCCGATCATGGGCAGGATATGCGACAGCATCAAGCCCAACAAGTGGGGCAGATATCGTCCCTGGTTTTTGTACGCGTCATTCCCGCTTGTTCTCTCGTCCATATTGATGTTCGTCAAGTGGCCGGGGATAGGCGAGGGTAGCGTAGGCATGTGCGTTTATGCGACGATAACTTATGTCATGTTCGGCATGAGCTACACTATGTTGCAGATCCCTTACGGCTCGCTCGCGTCCGTCGTCACGACAGACGAGAAGGAGAGGACAAAGCTCAGCGTGTTCCGCTCTATCGGCGCAGGCCTCGGCAGCGTTCCCGTCATTTTGATCGCGTCATTTGCGTATAAAAACAGACTGGACGAGGCAGGCAACAAAATTATGGGCGAAAACGGCAGACCTTTGCAGGACATGCAATATCTGCCCGTCATAATCGGCGTAGTTGCGCTGTCTCTCATCTGCTTTGTAATGTTGATGCTTGCGTTCAAGTTCAACAAGGAGAGAGTGGTCGCGACGGACGTCGGCGGCAAGCGTCCCAAGGGAGAGACGTTGGGAATAATCAAAAACCTCTTCAAAAACAGGGCTTTCCTCGCGGTCAGCGTAGCGGGCATGTTGCTGCTTGCGGGACAGATGTTCACACAGAGCTTTTATCTGTATCTGTTTGACGACTATTTCGGAGCGAACTGGATGAATACAGTGTCTACGGTCTGCACATATGCGCCTATGGCGATACTCATGTTCCTCACGCCAAAAATGGTGCGCAAGTTCGGCAAGAAAGAGATCTGCGGCGTAGGCATGATCCTCGCGGCAGTGGCAAACCTCGCTATGTTTGCGATGCGTGGCATTAAACCTAGTGTATTGATGTATCTCTTCCTCGTATTCTGCTTCATCAGCGGATGCGGCATGACTTTCTTCGTGTTGCAAGTGTGGTCAATGGCTACGGACGCCATAGACGACATAGAGGTCAAGACGGGCAGAAGGGACGACGGAACGGCATATTCATTCTTCATGTTCTTCCGCAAGCTCGGACAAGTGCTCGCGGCAGTCGCGGTTAACGGCGCATTGCTCGGCATGCATTATGATACGAGCAAGGGGGCTAAACAAACTTTGGCAAACCTGCATATAATGTACGATATGGCGACGATAATCCCCGCGGTGCTCTTTGGCATCATGGCGATAGTGTTGCTCGTATGGTATCCGCTCTCCCGCAAGAAGGTCGCGGAGCTGCAAGTGCTCAAGGAGCAGAGGCTTAAAGAGGCATATGAGAGCAACGCTATCAACCTCACAAACGATACTGCGCCCGCAGAGACTGTAGAGGCTCCCGCCGAGGCGGAAACAGTCGAGACTCTCGAGACTGAAGAGAAGTCCGACGGAGCTGACGGCGACGTAGAATGACGCTGTTTTACGGCTGTCCGAGGCAATAGTTTCGGACAGTCGTATTTTCAAATTTAAAGCGAAAAAATTAAAGTATTTCCAATCGATAAGATATTAGATTCGGAGGGCATATGAAATACGGAGTGCAAATGTTCTCTCTTCGCGGCATGTTGAAGGACGAGGAGGGTTATGACAAGACTTTCGCCGCCGTCAAGGATATGGGCGCGGAGGTCGTGCAGCTGTCCGCAACGGGCGGAGGGAGCATATCTCCCGAATGCGTAAAGCGGGTCAGCGAGAAGTACGACTTGCCCGTGTGCGTCACGCACGACCCTTGGGACAGGCTTACGACCGACCTCGCCGCGCTCGTCGCGGAGCACAAAATTTTTGGATGCAACAATCTGGGGCTCGGCATGATGCCAAAAAGTTTCCGCACGGGAAACATGGCAGACGTCGTGAGTTTTGCCTCGAAAATGAACGAGATCGCCCTCAAACTCAAGGACGAGGGAATGACTCTTTCCTATCACAATCACTGGTTTGAATTTGACGAGATAGACGGCAAAAAGATCTACGACGTGCTCATCGAGGAAGCGCCAGACATCCTCTTCATCCCCGACACATATTGGATGCGGTTCAAGGGGCAGGACATAGAGGGCTACCTCAAAAAACTTGCGGGTAGGATAGACACCTTGCACCTCAAGGATTACAAAAAGACGTGCGGGCTGCCGCTGTTCAGAGCGATAGGCAAGGGCGATCTTGACTTTGAGCATATACTTTATGCGGCGAAGGACGCGGGCGTGAAAAATTGCGTAGTGGAGCTGGACGTGTCGCCCAACCCCATGAAGAGCATGCGTTTTTCCATGCAAAAGGTGCTCGAGCTCAAGAGCAAAGTAAAATAAAACGTCCGCTTTTTGATTAGCTGACGGTCGAATGAATATGGAAGAGAAAATTTTCAAGGCGGGTCCCTTCCTCGGAAGAGAGGAGGGCGGTATCGCCGTATTCAAAGGCATAAGATACGCCTCGGCGAAACGTTTTGAGCCCGCCGAGCTTTGCGAGCTGCCGAGTATGGAGACAGATGCAAGCCGTTTCGGCGCGTGCTGTCCTCAAAAGCGCGCCTACGTTGACGAGGGCAGTTTGCAAAACAAGCAGTTTTATTACAACGAATTTCGCAAGGGCGTGAAGTTCTCCTACGACGAGGACTGCCTTTTTCTCAACGTCTACGCGCCGAAAGAGGGGAAGAATATGCCCGTCATCGTCTTTGTGCACGGCGGCAGCTTTGTCTCGGGCAGCGCGGACGAGAAACAGTTTTATGGCGCCGCGTATGCGAAAAAGGGCGTGATATTTGTGACGATAAACTATCGGCTCGGCGTTTTTGGCAACTTCGCGGCGGAGGGCAGGGCGCAAAATCTTTGCGTCAGCGACGTGCTTGCCGCGCTCAGTTGGGTGCGCAAAAACATTGGCATATTCGGCAGCGACGGCGACAATATCACGCTTATGGGACAGAGTGCGGGCGCGATGATCGCTCAGACCGTGCTCTCCTTCGACCTCGCGAAAGGAGTAAAACGCGGGATAATGCTGAGCGGCGGAGGGGACAGAAAATTGCTTTTGCCCCTAAAAAAGCCGAATTTCCGCTTTTGGCAGGGCGTTATGCGCAAGGCGGGCGCGGACAGCGTCGAAGAGTTTGCGGCTATGGACGCGAAGCGCGTTTTCGAGGCGTATTCAAGCTCGAGCGGCATAGGCGCGCTGTTTGCGACAGCCCCCGTCATAGACGGAAAACTCATAGCAAAGGCGCGGCATGATTCGCCAAAGGTCGAGTGTATATTCGGCACAGTGCAAAAAGACCTGCTCCCGCCCGTGCTAAGGCATATGAAGAGGGCAATGGCAAAGCGTATGGCGAAGGCGGGAGTAAAAGCGTATCTCTACGAATTTTCGCACAGCCTGCCCGAGGACGGCGGGACATTCCACAGCGCCGACCTTTGGTATGCCATAGGCTCGCTTGGAGCGAGCGACAGACCCATGAAAAAGCGCGACTTCGATATAGCGGACGAGATGACCTCCCGCTTTGCCGCCTTCGCAAAAGGGGACAGCCCAAATTTTGACGGCCACGAAGTCTGGAGACCCTACTTGACCCGCTCCGACGAGCTCAGGATCCGCTGAAAATCGCACACAGGTGCGCAAAATAGACTTAAAAGGCTTGTTCCGCGGGGTCGCTGGGGCAGAGGCGTCCGTCCGTGTATAAGAATGCTCGGATAAGGGGATTCCTCGACTTTTTACCCCACAAAAACATTTCATATTTTTGTGGGGACCCCGTATCAATACCCCGCAAAATCACTGCGTAATTTCGTGGGGACCCTTTATTGCTCGGAATGACAATATATATGACATGTCATGTTGAGCGAAGTCGAAACATCCCCATGATAAAGGGCATATCTTGGAACTTGGGGATTCCTCGACTGCGCTGCGCTACGCTCGGAATGACATTCTATATTCTGTCATGTTGAGCGAAGTCGAAACATTCCCGTTTTAAGTAAAAACCTCACACAATACGCACGTTAATATCAAAGCTCTCACGCAGGAGTTAGTACCATACACATGATCCAAGATGCGCGAACTAGGCGACTGAAAGTGCCGATGTTCGCGCTTTTTAGCTTGGGGTGCAGGGGACGAAGTCCCTTGCCGAGGTGTGGAGCAGCGCTCCACAAATAAATTAAAATTCGTTCAATGCAGCTTCAAAATCACTTGGGGGAGATTTGCGGGTAAGGGGTGTGAAGCATGCGGCGAGCGCGGTAGCGGCTGTGTCGAGCGAGAAACAATGTCTGAGCATATGCGGCAGGGCGAGGATGAGGTTTGACGAGCAGACGACGGGCGAGTAGAGCGCGAGCGCGCTGTCGCCGAAATACGCCTCGAAACCGTCATTGTCCGCGGCGGACCATACGATGTCGCCGAAAAGGCGGGAGCTTAGGAGCAGATGGTCGTCGAGGCGGATCTTTTCGCCGTCAAGGAGAAGAGTTCGTGAATTTTTGTCGAAATTTGGCAAAAAGTCGCATATATCGCACATTTTGAGGGGGACGGAAGGATAATCCTCATTTATGTCGGACACTATTTTGCGCCAGAGGAGAGAGGTGACAAGCCGTCCGCCCCTGTCAAGCAAAATGACGCCTTTGTCCTCCTGCATGGCAAATTCGTAGGCGACGCGGGCGGTGCGCTCTATTTCGAGCTCCGAAAAATATTCCACGTCGTAGGCGGCGCGTCCGAACTTAGCGTTGTTGTCGTAGCCGCTCCTGTCGCCGTATATGCCTGACGTCGCGTTTGTCACGAGTTTTATAGCTCCCGCGCGCAGGGAAGTGTGAAGTTCCAGTTCCTTTTGAAGCGCCGCTGCCTTGCCGATGTCATTTGCATACGCGCCGACAAGTACGGCTCCCGCGGCTTTTGCGGCGTCCATAGCTTGAAGTTTGCCGCATACCGCGGGCAGGACTTCGAGCTCTATGGATAGGGAAAATCGCTCATTCAATTTGCCAAGCGCAAGTCGGACGAGCTTGAGCGCAGGATCCCCGTTTTGAAAAAACGCGACAATCTTATTCATTTTTGTCTCCTTTGTCAGAGCGGTCGTCGCTTACGCTTGCAATGTCGCGCGGACTCTCGTCATCGCCTACATTTGCGACGGTAGCCGTTTGGACTTCTCTATCGGTCGCGTCGCAATTTTGAGTTTGAGAACGGGCGCCAGAAACAACCGAATCGGCAGTTTGTTCTTCATTTTGAGGTGTTAAAGAGTGGTTTTTGTCAGAATTCTCGCATCGAGCTGAATTTTCGAGACTGCCATCCTTTGGTGAAGTTTTGGCGTTTTCGGCGCGCGTTTCGTTGTCTTTTACAGATTGCTCAATATCTGCAAGAGGGTCGCCGTCTGCAAGCGACGAGGCCTCCTGCTTGAATTGTGAGGGATCCTCGTCGGAGGCGCCTATCGTGGAAAGAATGTGCAATATCCCCGTGTGCCTAAGTTTGTTGAGGTGGTTGATGGGACTGACTATCTCCTCTACGCGCGCGTCAAAATTCTCCGGGTCGTTCACTTCCGCACACATAGTGAGTTTGTCGCCCACTTGCAGCACGGTATCCGAGCCGGGGACTATGGCGTCGCCGTCCCTCTCAAGCAGTTTGAAAGACGTGCCCTCCTGCCAAAGCATATCGCCGAGCGGTTTGCCGGCGGCAAGGGATCCGGCTCTCACGCGCGTCGTGTACTCGTGTATGCCGCGTTTCATGCCGTGTCCGAAGCGCTCCTCCATATCATCGAGCAGGAAGTCGTAGAGCGGCTTGACGGAGAATATTTCGCTGAACATATAGCCTATGAATACGCCGAGCACGACGGGCAGGAGCAGAGTGGACTGCCACGTAAATTCCACGACGAAGATTATCGCTGTGAGAGGCGCCTTGACCGTCGCGGCGAATATTGTAGCCATGGATATGAGCACGATGTAGTCCGTAAACGCCGCATCCATGCCCATTATGACGAGAAGGCGGGACATCAACGCGCCGACGAGCGCGCCCAAGGATATGATGGGGACGAATATGCCGCCCGGGACTCCCGTGCTTATGCCGAGAACAAGGCTCACGAGCCTAAGGACTATGATGATGACGAGCGTCGCCGCTATGGGTGCGCCGAATACGAGCCCCAGGGACATCTGCCCCTCGCCGCCGTTTGTGGCGAGCATATTGATGAGGGAGTGCCCTCCGCCCGTTGCGTACACCGTTATAAGTCCCGCCGCGCCCGCAAAGAGGAAGGGGATGAGGTATCTCGCGGCGCCTTTGAGCGCGGTTATTTTCATTATGCGTTTTCTGCCGAATTTGACGAGATAAAAGAAGAGCACGCCGACTATCCCGCTTGCGAGCGCGGCAAGTGCGACGTAAAGATAGCCTATCGCGGGCATGTGCGCAAGTTTGAAACCTATGAGCTCGCTCTCTATCTCCAGCCCGAGCGCGAGGTGCAGCAGGTTGCGCGTTATGACAGCGGATATGACCGCGGAAAAGGAGCATATGAGTATGGACGGCGTAAAGCGGCGGTGCGCCTCTTCAAGCGCAAACACTATGCCCGTTAGGGGCGCGTTTGCCGCGACAGCTACGCCCGCGCAAGCTCCGCCCGTGATTTGATAGCGCCGCTCCATATCCGTACTGCCAAAGGGTCTGCTTACGGCGTCGCCGCACATGCCGCCTATGAACATGCACGGACCCTCCGCGCCCGCGCTAAGACCCATAAATATGCTTATAAGGCTCGCCGCCGCCATAGCGGGGAGCATCTGATACCACTTCATTTTGAGAAGCCCGCGGGTCACGCCCTCCGTTTGCGGGACGCCGTTGGAGCCGAGCATGGGCAGAAAACGATTGAGCGTAGCCACCATAAACGCGCCTACCGCAAGCACCAAAAATAGCAACGGGACATACGCGGGATGCGCCTGCACGCTCTCGTAGATGTTGTAGGAATGCTCGGACAGTACCTCCGTCGCAAGCGCGAAAAACGTGACCGCCACGCCCACCGTCAGCCCCGTAAGTATGCCGACCAGCATGACTGTGACGCTCTTCCTGTACATGTCCTGTAATATTTGCCTTTTCGTCATATGCCCCGCCGAAATCAAATTATATCCAAATTATAATACGCCTCGCGCGAAAAAGCAAGTTCAAAGGCAGGGCAAGGAGCATAATAAGTCAATATATACTTCTACAGTTTGATTCCCGAAATGAAGGAGAAGATGGAGAAATTGTCCCACAGGCTGGAAAAGGAAGCCAACGAAAGAGTCCGCCAATCCTGTATGCGACGCTTCAAAACCCAAAACGTAAATGTAAGTCCTTAGGCGCCTGCAAAGCATATGTTCTTGCACCACATAAAATATATTGCTGTATACAAAAAGCCGAAATGCTTCGGCTTTTTTTAATATAAAGCAAACGAAGTATAAAATTATATACGTTATTGCGCATCTTTAAAGCCCATGTAGGTGCTGAATCCCAGCATATATGCTGCCATTGCGATGGACAAATCCTTCGGCACTATATTCATTGCGACGGCCATTGCTTTTAATTCCTCCATGACCGTGTCATGCGGCATTATGGTATTGTCAAGTTCATTTACTGCTTTTTCAATTACAAAGGGAAGCACCATGCACATTTCATAAAAAGCGTTACGTTGTCCTGTTACAATGGAATAAAACTGATCGACACTTACTCTTCGGATTTGCTTATGCCCAACTCTATTTCTGTCTATGGTAGTTTCCCACTTGATATTTTGAGAATGTTGGGCGATGATTTCGACCAAAAAACATGCACAATCGTCATCATGCAAAATTTGATTCTGCATTTTTATGTAAGTTTTACTACTAGAAGATGAGTTCATGGTATTATGTTTGTTTTTCATTTCAACATAAATCCTATGAACTATTCCTGCCTCAGGAATTTCAATTCCGTTTTCATTGGTGTATATGACATCCCAACCGCCTTCTTCACCATTTTGGGGGACATGGCAATTGGCGATATATTGAAATACTCTTTGATGAAAATACCCTATATCATTGTTGTTTGATTTATCACGCTGTCTAAATATTTCGTTGCTTACAATTTCTTCCCAAGAAGAATGATAAACCGTCTTGTCAAAGATTAATTTAATTGGGTCGATTAAATTTTTGTTGAATCTCTTTAAATCAAAAGATTTCAGTTTTTCGCCATATTTCCTAATCGTTTCTTTGACATGATTAGAAAAATCTTCTTCGCTTATAAAAGATAAATTCCAGCTCATATGCCCTCCAATGCTTCTTTGATTTTGCTACCAATTTCAAAAGCCAACTTTACGGGAACCGCATTTCCTACTTGTCGATATTTCTCAGATAGAGTACCCCAAAAGCCCCACTCATCGGGGAATGTTTGTATCCGAGCATTTTCCCTATATGAAAAAGGTCGAACTTCCAATGGATGGCATCTATCCGTTTGCTTCATTCCAGGATTTGTTAACACCGTTAAAGAAGGCTCATCAAGACCTATTCGCCTAAGAATACCAGTTCTGCCACCGCCCATATTCCAACAAGTTTTCATATACTCTTTGGCAATTTGGGGGTCAATATCGCGCCAATATCCACCTGGTGGAACCAGGGCAAAAACGCATGCCTTGCTTGAAGAATATCTTGCGCATTCATCACTCGACGGGTTTATATCAAGTTTTACATCACGCATGACGGGCTTATAGTCGTGCTTTTGAGGAAATGTAAATTTGCATTTGCTTATCAAATCTTCGCGTATTCCTATAGTTATTAAGCGTTCCCTTTTTTGTGGAACACCATAATCCCACGCATTAAGAATCTCATGAGAGGTTATGTATCCTTGTTCTTCAAATATTCCTAATATTGTTTGATATGTTTTACCGTGGTCATGAGTGAGTAAACCGCGGACATTTTCAAATAAAAACATTCTCGGTTGTAACTGTTCCAAAAAAGTAGCATAATGGTAAAACATTGTTCCACGAACATCTTGTAATCCAAGCCGTTTACCTGCATAACTAAAAGATTGGCAAGGTGGACCGCCAGACAATAAGTCTAATTCGCCTTTCTTTATATGGAATTCGGATTCAAGGTCACGCTGAGTTGTTAAAGCGATGTCTTCACATAAAACATTCCATTGCGGGCGATTCATAATCAAAGTATTGGCGGCGCTTCTGTCGTACTCCACCAAACCTATATGTTTAAAACCTGCTTGCTCTAATCCAAGCGCCAATCCGCCTGCTCCTGCAAAGAGTTCTATACTTTTTAAAACGTTTTTTTTTCCCATATTTATCCTTATAAATTATTATATCACAGAAATAAAGTTTTTTCAAGCAACCATAAATGAAAAATGCTTCCCTTTGACAGAAAAATCCTCAATAACTTTGCAAAACATACTAACTATAAAATTTCCAAATCAAATTTAAGGGCACACAACATGTTGCAAAATATTGCAGATGAGTTATAATAAACTTTAAGAAATAAAAAACAATACCCATCGGCTATTATAGAAATTGTCGAAAATGTAACGAAGTAAATCATCCAAGTCAAAATTAAAAACCCAACTTCAAGGAGCGACACGCATTATGTGGCAAAAATTGAGTCATGAGGAGTTTATGGATTAGGCGATCGCGGGCGGACTTGCGGGCGCGCTGTACGGCTATGAAGCCATCCCCGAAGAGTGGCGAGCCTCCTTGCTAAAGCGAGACTATATCGAGTCCCTTTGCGAGCGCGCCTTCCCCACCTAAGAGAGTATTGAAAAGTTACATATGAAAAGCCACTCCATCATATGGGGTGGCTTTATACTACGATTTTTCTATGTCTGTATTTTGGACTTAGGCGTCAATCGTTTTGATACATTTTGAGCGTCTCTTTGAGGGTGGCGATTATTTTGTTGCGGAGGGAGGTAGGGGAGAGGACTTCGACGTTGGTGTTGTACTGGAGCGCCCAGTACAGCATAGCCTGTTCGCTTGCGCGCACGCGCACGGTTATGGAGTCGCCCTCCTGCTTGGTCACTGTGAAGCCGTCGCCGAACCAGTCCGTCAAGTCCTTGACGAAGTTCTTGTCGCACTTGAGCGTCGCGCGGACGGGCTTATCGCTGAACATATAGGGCAGGCATGTGGTGAGGTCGTGGTAGTTCAAGCCGTGCTCGAAGCCCGCGTTTTCCGTGACGGGGACGGCGGCGTCGGGCAATATCTCGGGGTGAGTTATCCTGTCTATCCTCAGATAGCTTATCTTGCCGCCCTTGTTCTCGTTGCGGAAAACCACGTAATAGCGTTGATTGTTGAGAAGCATGCCGTAGGGCGAGCCGACATAGCGCTCCTTGAAGAGCAACTTTTTGTCCGTGCCCACGGTGTTGTAGTCAAAGGCTATCTGCTTGCCGCCGTCTATCGCCTCGCCGATGATGTCGATGTTCAAGAAGAAATCCTTGTTTTCAAACTTGCCCCAATCGTTGACTGAGTGCACGTGCTTTATGTGCTCTCCCACGTCGGGACCGCCCAGCGCGATGAGCTTGTCAATAAGATCGGAAGAGTAGCGCTGCCCGATGTATTTGGAGCCTTGTACGCTGTCTATTAGCCAGCGTATCTCGTACTCCTCGAGCGCGGGCTCGTCCTGTATGAGATACACCCCGCGCCGCCTTTCGGACAGAGGGTAGAAGTCCCTGAGGCGGGAGATGTTGCGCCCGATCGCTTTGCGCTCGCACACCACGCCGTATTCGTCGTACAGCAGGTCGATTATGCGCTGTTGCGTGAGCGGCTCGTCATAGGACGAGTACTTTTTCAAAATGTTGTAGATTTGGATGAGCAGAGTTTTTGTCGCCATATTCGCCTCGCTTTTGGACGCCTCGCGCCCCTATGTCTTGAAATGAGCATATCAAATTTGATGTCCCGTTTTCGGTACATATTATAGGATAACATATTGTCATAAGCAATACTCAAAACAAAAATTTGCGAGCGCAAATTTTCGGATAAGGCGGCGCATAAAATCTTTTCGGAGGTATCAACTATGTTGGTCTTGGCGGCGGGCGCGGCGGTAATATTGTTTTTGATATCCGTTTGCAAAGGAAAATAAAAAAAATTCGGGTCTATAATATTTTTGATGACAAGCGGGAAAAGGGGTGCTAAAATATAGCCGTCAAGGAGGAAGTTATGGCGGCTCTTAAAAGTTCAAGCATAGAAGCGGTGAAAAGGCTCGCCGACGCTTTGAAGGGAGCGCACAGCGCAGTCGCGCTTACGGGCGCGGGGATATCCGTGCCTAGCGGCATACCCGATTTTAGAAGCGGAGGCGGACTGTACAGCACAAAATTCGGCAAATTCGACCCCGAAACTATGCTGTCCCGCTCCTTTTTCAACGCGCATCCCGAGGAATTCTTTGAGTTCTACAGGCAAAAAATGATATATGGGGGCGCAAAACCCAACCCCGCGCACCTCATGCTTGCGGAGCTTGAAAAGAGGGGCATACTCTCCGCCGTCGTCACGCAGAACATAGACGGCTTGCACTCCGACGCGGGGAACAGGCGCGTATACGAGTTGCATGGCAGCGTGAGGCGCAACAGATGTATGAAGTGCGGCAAGGAGTACGACGGGACGGACGTCGTCACAAGATGTAACGGCGTGCCGAAATGCGATTGCGGCGGCATAATAAAGCCCGACGTCGTACTGTACGAGGAAAATCTCGACAACGACGTCTTTATGGGTGCGGAGCGCTGTATAGAGCACGCCGACGTCATGATGGTCATTGGTACGTCCCTCAAAGTGTATCCCGCCGCGGGACTGCTGTTTTCATTTTCGGGGGACACGCTCGCGCTAATCAATAAGGGCGATACGGCGATGGGCGGCAAGGCGGACATATACATCGACGACGATTGCGCCGCCGTAGCGCAAGAAGTTATGAAATTGCTGTAAACAAAGTTTAGCACATCAAAATGGATATATAAACATCTTATTTTGCAAAATACACGGAAAAGGAGAAGATAAATATGAACATAGACGAAAAATATTTTGCGCCGTCTGAGGCGGACAATTCTTTGGAAAGTGTGCTTGAAACGGGGGAGAAGATACTCTTCCGCTCAAAGCCGAACAAAACGTCGTACATCTTGGCGGCGGGGATAAAAATGCTGCCGTTGGCAATCGTTTGGCTGTGCGTGGACGCGTTTTTTCTCACTTTCATAGGGCGGGAACTGAGCAGAGGCGAAATGCCTATGTCAATGCTCGGCTTCGTAATACCGTTTTTCATAATACATCTTGCGCCCGTGTGGATGTGGCTGTACAGGATAATACGCTCCACAATTGAGATCAAAAACATCGAGTACGCCTTTACGGACAAACGCATAATCGTGCGCAGCGGCGTCATCGGCATAGACTTCAAATTTTTCTACTATGACAAGATAGAGAGCGTTGTCGCGAAGGTCGGGTTTATTGACAGGCTGTGCAAGGTGGGAGACATCTATATCACCGCGGCGGGCACGGCGGGCGTCATCTTCGACCAGAAGGACCCGTATGGTCTCGCGACAAAGCTGGAAAAGCTCGCGACGGATATCCGCTCAGATCTGAGCTATCCAAACGCCCTCCGTCCCGAGCAAAACCCCGGCTATAAAACGGAATTAGCCACGGGCGCGTTTGAGCCTTATCCCGGCAGCGAACATAAATCCGAGACAGACGAGGAACCTTTCCCGGAATTAGAGGAAAAGAGAAAATCAAAAAAATGGCGATAAAAACGAAGAATAGGGAATATATCCGCTTTCATATGAGCGGCTTTGGGAAAGCGCTCGGCGTATAAGAAAGCTCGGACAGAGGTTGCGTTATACGCTCGGACACGGTAAACGTAAAAAATCAAGCTCTCACGCAGGAGTTCATACCATACACACAATCCAAAAAGCGCGAATGTCGGCGATGAAAGAGCCACATTCGCGCTTTTTAGCTTGGGGTGAGGGGACGAAGTCCCTTGCCGAGGCGTGGGCGAGTAGCCCACATAGGGAGGCAGCGCTCCACAGACAAATATATGCAAGCGGGCGAGTAGCCCGCATATATTCACCACTTCGCGCGCGAAACAATAGAATATAACAGAAGATAAAAGCGTTTGGGAGCGCGGTATGCGGGTATGCAAGTTTGGCGGGACGTCCATGGCGGACGGCGGCAGTATAAAAAAAGTCATGGAGATAGTGCGGCGGGACGAGAGCCGCAAGTATATTGTGGTCTCCGCGCCCGGCAAGCGGAGCAAGGCGGACACAAAGATTACGGACGCGCTGTACGGGTGTTTCAATGCGCTTGACGGCGGCGATTTCGAGGATAACTTTGCGAGGGTAGCTCGGCGGTTTTGCGACATATGCGGCGAGCTCGACTTGGACATAGACATTTCGGCGATTTTAGACGGCGTGCGCGAGGATATTATCAAGGCGCGGTCGCGCGATTTTACGGCGTCGAGAGGAGAGTATCTGAGCGCGGTCATACTTGCCGCCGCTCTCGACGTGCCTTTTGTGGATACAGCGGGGCTCATTGTATTTTCAAATGACGGAGAACTGATGCTCGAGGAGTCCCTTACGCGGTTGCGCGCGGCGCTGGACGGCGTTGAGCGCGCGGTGCTCCCGGGGTTTTACGGTTCTATGCCAAGCGGCGAGATAAAGACGTTTTCGCGCGGCGGCAGCGACATATCGGGGGCTATAGTCGCAAGCGCTGTGGGCGCGGACGTATATGAAAATTGGACGGACGTGGACGGTTTTCTCTCCGCGGACCCGCGCATCGTGCCCTCGCCGAAACTCATCGAGTGCCTGAGCTATGACGAGCTTAGAGAACTTGCATATATGGGCGCGGAAGTGCTGCACCCCGAGGCTATCTTTCCCGTGCGCCGCGCGGGCATACCCATAAACATCAAAAACACCTTCCACCCGTCCGCGGCGGGCACCGTCATAGTGTCGAATGTGCGGCATATGGGCGAAAAGAGCGTGATAACGGGTATAGCGGGCAGGAAAGGCTTTTCCATCATCAACATCCAAAAGGAGATGATGAACAGCGAGATAGGCTTTGCGCGCCGCGTACTGTCCGTGCTAGAGGAAGAGGGCGTATCTTTCGAGCACATGCCGTCGGGCATAGACGCGCTGTCCGTCGTCGTAAGGGATGAGTACCTCGAAGGCAAGCTGCCCTCTCTCATCGCCGCGCTTTGGCGAGCTACGGAGGCGGACATCATAGACGTGCAATCGGGATTGTCCCTCATCGCTACGGTAGGGCACAATATGACTTCGAGGCAGGGCACCGCCGCAAAAATTTTCGAGGCGCTCGCCGAAAAACATATCAATATCCGCATGATAGACCAGGGCTCATCCGAACTCAACATTATCATAGGCGTGGACACCTTTGACTATGAAAAAGCGATAAACGCGATATATGCGAAATTTTCCGCCGATTAGGTTCCTCCTGTCGGCGATCATATAAAAAGCGGGCGAAAAGCCCGCTTTGTGCTTTAAGGCGTATACGTGGGCTGCGCGCCCACAGTGACGATCAATAAAACCTGCCGGTCTTGCTGCGTTTTTTCTTTTTGTGGGAGTTGGCTTCGCGCATGGCGATGGCGGTGGGGGAGATGCCGTAGGCTTCCTCGATCTCGTCTTTGAGCTTGTCCATGGTCATATAGCGTTTGATCTCGCCGTGCTTGACGACGGATATGATGCCCGTCTCTTCGCTGACGACGATGGAGAGCACATCCGTCTCCTCGGTCACGCCGATAGCGGCGCGGTGGCGGGTGCCCATCTCCTTGTTGACGTTGCGCTGGGTGAGCGTGAGGAAACAGCCCGCGGCGATTATCTTATTGCCGCGCACGATGACGGCGCCGTCATGCAGGGGCGCTTTGGTGTTGAAGATGCTCTCGAGCAGGGGAGCGGAGAGCGTTGCGCCGAGACGGGTGCCCGTATCGAGGATGTTATCGTGTATATCGCCTACGGAGTCGATTATGATGATAGCGCCGACGTCCTGTTTGGACATGTCTTGACAAGCGGTGAGTATCTCGGCGGTAGCCTCGCGAAGTTCGTCGTCGCTTGAGTGTATCTCAAACTGGTGCTGTTGGCTGGACACCTTTTGGAAGATATTTTTGAAGTCGTTTTGATACACGACGCAAGAACACACGATGTCGAAGATGACGACATAGTGCATTATATATTTTGAGAGTTCGAGGATGTGTTCATCAGGGTAGTATGCCGACAGCGTTTGCACGGCTATTTCCAGCACGCAGGCGAGAAGGAGCAGGAAAAGCACCTTTACATTGCGCTTGTAGATGAAAAATAGTAGCATCACTACGAGTACTATGACCAGTATGACCGCGTCTATAGCGGCAAACGGCCCCAAATTTTTTGCAAATTCAACAAAATTGTAATCCATATATCCCTCTCATCCCGTTTGGGATAAAACTTGTTCGTGAGTCTTTTAGTTTGGCTATTTCGAGTCCGATCAGAGCGGTCTTGTCCGCGAATCGTTTGGTCTTGTTTTATGTTTTTTGCCGAATGATCTGCCAGACCGCTTTGTTTGGGCGACGAGAGTCAGATGTCGAATTCGTCAAAGACTTTGTCGTCGCCGTCCGTATCCGAGCCGTTTTTGGGGCTGTCCCCAAATACGTCCGCCGCGTCCGTGCGCACGGTGTAGGGGGCGCCTGTATGCGCGTCGTAGTAGTCTCCGCGGGTTGCGGGGTCGATGAAGAGGCGCGCCTTTTTCTTGAGTATCTCGCCTAGCACTATTATAGCGATGAGATAGGCGAAGTATAGTACTATACCCGTCACGCAACCCGCCGTGAGGACGGCGGCATTTGCGGCGATGTCAATGTCGAAATACTCCGTAAGAAGTTCGGGCGTGTCCATGAGTATGAGTACGGCGCCGTTGCCTATGACAGCCTCTATGCCGCCGCCTATCATAAATACAGTCGCCCACGCGCGGAAGGCGTTGTACTCCTCGGCGGGGTTGAAGCGGTAGACGCGTCTGAATACTACGAAGAACATTATTAGCATCGCCGCGCCGTTGAAGAGCGTGGACAAAAAGCCCGTCGTGCAATACATGACATTGACGTTGAGAAGTCCGAATATGTTGACAAAGCCCATGAGCAGGCGGGAGCCCGCTATGAATAGCATGACGAAATAGATGAAGTCGGAGCGCGAAATGCAGCGCACATAGCGCGCGAAACCTATCTGATAGACGACAAACGCAAATAGTATGCAAAGAAGAGAGGGCACAATGATGTCCCCAAACAGCATCTCGATGACGCTTATCGTGATGTTGAGGCGCGTGAGCTGAGCCGAATATTGAGCGAGTGTGGCGCACGTCGTATAAAAGTCGTAAAAATTGCACACAAAAGTCGCAAAAAACAGCCCAAGCAGTATTGGAACGTGATATTTTTTGTCAAGTTTGTTGGGTACCATAGAACCTCCTTATTGTGTCGCCAAGAGCGTGAGCACGGCGTCATATAACGCGCTGGATTCGCTGCGCTCGCCGCTGACGATCTCGTATTGAAGAGAGTGCAGATGATCCACAATTGCTTTCAGTCGCACCTGTGAATAATTGTCCGCGCTCTTTTTCAAAAAATATACCTGTCCCGGCTTTTTGAAGCCGAATATTTTTGCAAGTTGCTCATTGCTCATACCCTTGTTGAGGGAGATGTGGAGCATGCGTCTGTAGCGCTCGTATATAGCGGAGAGCAACACGCGCTCCGGTATGCCGCTCTTCAAAATGGCGTCCGTGACTGATAGCGCCTTTTGCGCGTCGCGGTTTGCGACCGCCTCCGACAAAATGTACGTCTGATATTCTATGTCCGACGCAACCATTTGTGTGACGTCGGCGCGGGTGACGCCATCGGGCGTATACGCTTTTAGTTTTTTGACCTCGCCCACTATGCGTGCAAGCGAGCCCTGAGTGCGGGTGATGAGCTCCTCTACGGCGGCGGTCTCGGCGGATACGGCGGGAGGGGAGGCAAACTGCTCGCGTACGAAATCCCTCAGTTCCTCATCGGAGAGTGGCGCGCAGGACACGGACTCTATATGCTTGCCTTTGAATAGCTTTGCGCCCTCGCCCACATCCGCAACGAGTATGGCCTCGGCGGCGGGGGAGTCCAGATAGGTTTTGAGTTTTGTCGTATCGTCCTCGCTCAAAACATCCTTTTCAAGTACGCACACTCTGCGAGCGTCGAAAACGGGGAAGGTGTAGAGCGTCTCTATCGCCTCGCCGACGTCGGACGTCTTTGAGAAGTTCATATCCTTGAATCCCGCGTCCAGCACCTCGCCGAAAAGCCGCTTTGCCTCATGCAGCAGGTATTCGTCCTCGCCCGTGAGAAAATAGGCGGCGGCAAACTCGCCTCCGTTGACGGCGTTGTTGAGATGAGATTTGAGCTCGGAATACTTCAACGCATTCACCTCATTTTGATTACTATTATAATAACATCATTTCAAATATATGTAAAGAAAAATAACTTCGGGCATACCAAAATTCAAGGCATTTACTTTTGAAAACGGGTGTGATATAATAATCAAAAGACGAAAAATGCGTCGCCGCACAAAGTCGCGAAATCGCAAAAAGCGGACTTTAC
Source organism: uncultured Clostridia bacterium (assembly GCA_947628855.1). Taxonomy (GTDB): domain Bacteria; phylum Bacillota; class Clostridia; order Christensenellales; family CAG-917; genus CAG-475. The sequence continues at coordinate 23,152 of CANRBM010000003.1, forward strand.
GTGGCGAAATCAGCGCTTTAAGCGTCGTTTGGAGGAAAATTATGTGCGCAAAGATAGCGGTTGTAGGTTTGGGACAGGGCGGCGCGTGCGCCGCGTATCATCTTGCGAGGGCGGGTCACGACGTCACCGTTTTCGAGAGATGCGCAAGGGAAGAGACGGGCTATGACTGGCAGGACGACATACGCGCGGACATATTTTCGCTCTGCGATATGCCCATGCCGAGCGAGGACGTCTACGAACAAAAGCGCAAGTGGCTTTTCGTCTCTCCGAATTGGCAGCATTCTCTCCCCGTGCCGCCTCTGCCGCCTATGGAGGAAATATCCGTATATAGGCGGGGGCTTTGCGCGTACTTTGCGGGGCAGATCAAGGGCGCGGGCGGAAAGGTCAAATTCGAGGCTCCCGTGAGCGGTCTGCTCATTGAAAATGATAAGGTAGTCGGCATAAGGACGGCGGAGGGCGAGGAGCGTTTCGACCTCGTCATAGACGCGAGCGGCATGAGGTCTCCCTTGAGAGGTCAGCTCCCGCAAAAGTATTGCGTGCAGGCTATGCCCGAGGAAGAGGGCGTACTGTACGGCTATCGCGCATTTTTCCACAGGACGGCGGGCGCGGATACGCTCGAGAAGGGCATTGAGAGCACTATGTCCTTGAAACATATGGGCAAGGCGGGCATAAGCTGGTGCAACCTCGTAGGCGAGGACAGGGTGGACGTGCTCATCGGTAGGCTCGGAGGTTTGAGCGACAATGACATAGCCGAGGCAATGGAGGATCTGAGGGCGCACAACGCAATACTGTCAAAGGATATGTATTTCGGACAGCGAGTACAGATATGCTTGCGCGGCACTATACCCGTCGGCGTAGCGGACGGCTACGTCGCGGTGGGGGACAGCGCTTTTGAGACTATGCCGCTCATGGGCAGCGGTATAGAGTCGTCCATGAAGGCGGGCAAGCTGCTTGCGGACTGCATAGCAGATGGCTGCGACTTTTCCGCCGCGGGGCTTTGGAGCTATTGGACGAGGTGGATGAAGGAGTTCGGCGCGGGATTCGCGTTTATAGACGTGCTCAAGCGGTGGGCGCTCAATGTAGATCCCAAGCAGATAGACTGGGTGTTCGGCGGCGGACTCATCGAGAAAAGCGATCTCGCGCTTGTGAGCACGGATACTAGCGGGGCAAAGCCGAAGATCCCCGCGAAGTCCATATTCAAAAAGATAGGGCTGTTGCTCGCCAGACCTTCTCTAACATTCCCCGCGATAGGGTGCGTGGTGAGGGCGCTAAGGGCGAAGAGCTGCGCCGCGCATATTCCCAAAAAGTATGACGAGAAGAAGATTGCGAAGTGGGCGAAAAAATATACGGAACGCCTCGGCGCAGGCGCGTAAATGCGATAATGGGGTCGAAATTTTGAGATAATGGCAAATATGGACATAACGTACAAGATCGCGAGAATGGGTCTGCACTACTTCGAGGAGCCGTGCATATCGGGAGAGCAGGGCAGCGGCACCGTGTTCTTTTCGGGTTGCAATCTAAGGTGCGCGTTCTGCCAAAACTTTGAGATATCGCACGGCGGAAAAGGGCTTGAGGTGAGCGAGGAGCAGCTCATATTCGGCATGAAAAAGCTTGCGGATATGGGCGCGCACAACATCAACCTCGTCACGCCCTCAAATTTCACAAATCAACTCGTTCACACACTTAAAGTTGCAAAATCTACACTTAAAGTGCCTATTGTGTGGAACAGCAGCGGATATGAGACTGACGCGAACCTCAAAAAACTCGAGGGGCTTGTGGATATATATCTGCCCGATTTCAAGTACAGCGACGATTCGCTTGCGTGGGAGTGGTCGCATGCGAAAAATTATAGAGAGGTGGCGCGTGCGGCAATAACGGAGATGAGACGGCAGCAGCCGTACGACGTATTCGACGAGGACGGCATTATGAGGCGGGGAGTGATAGTGCGGCACCTCGTTTTGCCGGGCGCGACAGAGAACACCGCGGGCGTAATGCTCGACATTGCGGGGATAGACAAGTCCATGTACGTCAGCGTGATGGGGCAGTATTTTCCCACTCCCGCCGTAAAGGAGCATCCCACGCTCGGGCGCAGGCTGACCGCGGAGGAATATGACGCGGCGACGCAGGCTTTCTTTGACGCGGGGCTTTCAAACGGATTTTCGCAGGAGCTGGACAGCGCGATAGAGGATTATGTGCCGTCCTTCGACCTCGACGCGTTGAGCGAATTTTTGTTTGAGTAGCGCACTTTTTGTGTTTTCGGCAAGAAATGTATGATTTAATGTCGATTTTTGTTGTCATTTTTTGAAATTTGTGTTAATATTTCTCCCGATAAAATTTGCGGAGGCAGAAATGAGGAGCTCGCTCGTAAAGCGTTTTGCAAACATCTGTGCGACTATGGTCGAAGTGCCCTCTCAAATTCTCGCTTCCACGCTTGCGTGAAAATTTGATGTCCTCTCGGGGACATCTTTTTTTGAAAAAATTTAAATAGGAGATATTGTTTATGGCAAACAAAGAAAACAATCTCATCTATGACGTCCAAGATGTGCCGAAACCGTTTGGAAAGTTGCTCGTATTCGCTTTCCAGCAGGTCCTCGCCATCATGGCGGCGACTATCGCCGTGCCTACGATCGTAGGCAGACCCGCCGATATCCCTGCGGCGATTTTGGGCGCAGGCCTCGGTACTATAGTGTATCTGCTCTTCACAAAGTTCAAGAGCCCCGTATTCCTCGGCAGCTCCTTTGCATTCTTGAGCTCATTGGGAGTCGCGGTCGCCTACGGGTATTTCGGCATTATCATAGGCTCCGTATTCGCAGGACTTGTGTATGTGGTGCTTGCGCTCATCATCCACTTTGCGGGTACTAAGTGGGTAAGCAAGCTCATGCCTCCCGTCATCATCGGACCTACGGTCGCGCTCATCGGTCTCAGCCTTGCGGGCAGCGCTATGGGCGATATGGTCAAGGCGAGCGGCGACGCCGTCAACGGAGGCTACAACCTCGTTGGCTTGCTCTGCGGCCTTGTGACATTCATCACCATAATCGTTTGCTCCAGCCAAAAGAAGTTCAAGATGCCAAAACTCATTCCCTTCATCATCGGTATAGGCGTGGGCTATGTCGTGGCGTCTCTCTTCTCGGCGATAGGCTACGGCGCAAACGTCGAGTATCTCAAGATAATCAATTGGGATCCGCTCGTAAACAACTTCAAAAATATCACGGTGGAGTCCTTCCTCACATATCCTCGCTTTGCGCTTTTCCACGGCATACAGGACAATGTCAACGGACATGAGTTGCTCACGGGAGCGGGCGTCGCGGAAGTCGCGCTTGCGTTCATCCCCGTCGCGCTCGTCGTCTTTGCGGAGCATATCGCAGACCACAAGAACCTTGGCACTATCATCGGCAGAGACCTTGTCGAAGGCGAGCCCGGGCTTGAGAGAACTCTTCTCGGCGACGGCGTCGGCTCGATCGTCGGCTCCGTGTTCGGCTTCTGCCCAAACACGACATACGGCGAGTCCGTCGGCTGCGTGGCTATCACGCGCAACGCGTCCGTCTGGACGATATTCACCGCGGCTTGCATGTGCATTATTTTGAGCTTCATCAGCCCGATCATGTGTCTGCTTCAGACGATCCCCAACTGCGTTATGGGTGGCGTGTGCCTCACGCTCTACGGTTTCATCGCGGTCAGCGGTCTCAAGATGTTCAAGAATATCGACCTCGGCGAGAACAAGAATTTGTTTGTCGTCAGCGCTATCCTCATCGCGGGCATCGGCGGTCTTTCCATACAGATCCCGTATGCGCTTGGTGACAATGGTCTCGTGACAAAATCTATACAGGTCACATCCATCGCTACCGCGCTTATCTTGGGTATCGTGACAAACGCCATCATCACCGCCATAGAGAAGAAGGGCGGCGAGACAGAGAAACCCGAAAGCATTATGTCGGCTCCCGTGGACGCGGACAGCACCTATGAGGTCGGCGCGGCGGATGCCGAGGAGACGCCCGTCGAAAAAGACTCTTCAGACAACGAGTAAAATTTGCAGGGCATACGGGGCATAAACTCCGTATGCCTTGTTTTTAAAATGGGGCGCCCATGCGAATTTGTTTTTGGGTTCGCGTCCGCCCTACGCGCCGCAAAGAGTGTGGCGCAATGCAAAAATAAGAGGTGAAATTATGCAAAAATATGACAACGTAACGATTTTCGATCATCCGCTCATCAGACACAAGGTCGCTATACTGCGCGACAAGAACACGGGCATGAAGGAGTTCAGAGAGCTCGTCGAGGAGATCACCACGCTTATGGTTTTCGAGGCGTTCAAGGATGTCCCCACAAAGACGGTCATGGTCGAGACTCCGCTTGAGACAACGGAGCAGACTATGGTCGCGGACAACGCGGTCACCATCGTACCCATACTGCGCGCGGGTCTTGGCATGGTCAACGGCGTTCATACGCTCTTCCCGACGGCGCGAGTAGGGCATATAGGGCTCTATCGCGACGAGGAGACCCTCGAGCCGCACGAGTACTATTGCAAACTGCCCGAGGGCATTGAAAAAAGCGTAGTCATCCTTCTCGATCCTATGCTCGCGACGGGTGGCAGCGCGGTCGGCGCAATAGACCTGCTTAAAAAGCGCGGCTGCAAAAGTATCCGCCTCATGAATATAATCGGCGTCCCGCAAGGCGTAGAGACAGTGCATAAGGCGCACCCCGACGTAAAAATTTACGTCTCCACCCTCGACCGCCAACTCAATGACGTCGGATATATCCTGCCGGGCCTCGGCGACGCAGGCGACCGCCTCTTTGGCACCAAGTAAATATACGACGCGGGCTGCGGTCCACTTGAATTGTTTGAAAAAACCACCGATGTGTCGGTGGTTTTTAATGGTCGCAAGCACTACGCCGCGCCATCGGCAATTGAGTCAAAAGCCGTACATACGCACAAATCGTGGAGTTTCTGTTTGAAGGGGTAACCGACTAAACGGCAGTAGCGACCAAAAGGAAAAACCGCCCCACTCTTACATAACGGACGGTTTACAGAGCGGAGGAGACGCCTGCCTCCCCTTCGCTCTTAAAGAATAGCAGACGGCAGAGAAATCGTCAAGAAAAATTTGCCACGCGAGAGAGACTACCACCCGCCGATATCATCTGCCGCAGGTCGATATCAAATGCAGAGGGAGATACTTCGCACTTAGCGTCGGCATGTTTGAATTTCAAAATGCGGTGGCGGAGCAATAAGAAGCAATAATAAGCCGATAATAGCGGGATTTAAAATGATTTTTAAAAAATGCATAATTATAAAAGATTTTATGTCTCAATTTGATTGACAGATATGGATTTAGGGATTATTATGAACCTATATTAATATTTGTAATGCACAAATATTCATAAAAATGCAGAATTATACATTATTTATGCATAACGTCAACATTGCAACACTATCATTAATATAACTGAAAGAGGAGCCCGACGAAGCTGTCGGCGAAAAATAGATATAGAAAAATAAATAGCCCCTACTGCCGCGGCGCGGGAGAAAAACCGTGGCGAGGCAGGGAAATAAGATTACGTAACAACAAAAATTATTTAGACCAGGAGGAGAGCATATGTCTAATAAAAGGACTTTTACAATTGTTCTCGCGGCATTGATGGTCGTTGTGCTTTTGGTATGCGTGCTTGCAGCGTGCGACCCCAAGCATAAAGATCCCGTGCCGCCGGGACCCGAAGGAGGAACATACTATTTCGACGCGGGAGCGGAGGAATATACCGTGTCCCTTGAAGCGGACAATAAGTTTACGCTCAACATTTTAGGCGAGACTCACAGCGGATGGTATTCGTTGTCGGGTAGCGCCCTTTTGCTTAATTTTGACGACGACTCGGAGCAATTGTCCGCGCAACTGACGAACAATTATAACACTCTCGAATTCACCTACAACGGACAGGCGTACACATTCTTGCGCAAGACCGAATTTACGGTGACATTCGATACGGGGGGGGGTACCCAGATCGATCCCGTCACTGTCTTGAACGGCAAGACCATCTCGAAACCGGATGCGCCCTCAAAGGACGGCAACTTTGTTTTCGAGGGCTGGTATTCGGACAGCAAATTCGAATTTAAATACGATTTCGACGCTCCCGTCACGGGCGATATCACTCTTCACGCGAACTACGTGTCCTCCATTAGGGAGCCTATCGAATTCACCGTAAAATTCGCTGGAGATGGCGGATTTGAACCTATTCAGACGATAAAAGGCGTCGCTTACGGCTTGCCCGAACCCAAGAAGGATGGGGACAAGTTCGTGGGCTGGTGGGTGAGCTCTTCAAACGAACAAGACAAGCTCTCCTATCAATATGAGGGGCAAAAACTCACCGAAAATACGACGTTCTTCCCTGTGTGGCAGTCTCAGCTTGTCGGCGGAATGGAAGTTTCCGTCAATGCGGAAGGCATATTCTGGACGGGCAAAAACGACGTCACGATCAGCATAGTATCTCCCGCCGGCGTGACTTCCGAGACCATAACAGGGCGCGAAAACGAGTATCTATTCGATTCGAACAACTACAAACTGTCTCAAAACGGCGAGTATAAGTTTACCGTTAAGGCGGCGGGCTCCGACGACGCTACCGTGCGTTATTTCGTCAACGGAAGGTTGTCAAGGGTCTCATGTTTTGAGGTCGAAAACGGTTCCAACTCTTTAAAATTCAACCATGTCGCAAACGCGCAGTCCTACAACGTCAGCATTGTGACTAAGGACGGCGTAAAGCAGGAGACTCTGGACGCGGCGACGGTGCAAAACAACACAATGGTGTTTGATTTTTCCGCATACGACATCCCTGCGGACGGCTATGTATTCACCGTAGAAGCGGTCGGCAAAGGGTATCTCAATTCAACGTCCGAATCGTTCAACTACAATCGTTTCCTCGACAAGGTAGCGCAGCCCGTCTTTGACGAAGCTACACAATCTTTCTCGTGGCAAGCAGTCGAACACGCAAATCGTTACGTCGTCAAATTGAACGGCGAGCAAGTTTTGGACGGACCGTCGGTCACTTTCGACCTTAAAGATAAGGATCCGGGCACGTACTCAATTGAAGTACAGCCTTTCGGATTTGGCTACAACGCACCCGAAGCGACGACGAAAAATATTGACAAGCAAAAACTTGCCGCTCCTTCAAATCTCAAACCGAGCACGGACGGCAAATCCATAGTTTGGGACCACGTCAAAGACAGCGTAGGCTATATCGTCTACAAAGGCGATGTAAAGCTTGCGGAGCCTGCAACAGAGTCATTTGTATTCGACGGCTCGCTTTTGAGCGGCGGAGCAGTAGATATTTACGTTGTTGCAAAGAGCAGCGATCCTAAACTCAACTCGCCGAAATCCAACGCGATGAACGTCAGCAACCGCGTTGAAAATATTACATACAACAAGGGCGTCATCAGTTGGAGCTTTGTGCTTGGCATAAGCAAATATTTTGTCAAGATCAACGACGGGCAGGAGCTTGAAGTCAACGGCACTTCCACGAATGCGTTGCCCCTTGTCGCAAAGACGAACGTTATTTCGGTACGTCCCGAAAACGGCGAATCCAACACCGCGACGGTTGAGGCGTTTGAGATCTCATTCGATCTCGGCTATGAAGGCGCGTCGCACCCCTCGCAATTCAAGACGACGGGCGAAAGTTTGCACATAACAAATCCCGCGTCGGAGCGTTACGGTTACGACTTTGAATATTGGGTAGACGAAAACGGCACTCAGATAACGGACGGCACATTCAACGGGATTTCGGACACGGTGTACAAAGCAAAGTGGGATCCGCATGAGTTTATGATCACGTTCGACCTCACCGATCAAGCCATCGACGAGGAGATTAAAGACACAAAATACAACAATCAAAAGGTGACGTTTGACGACGGCAACTTTACTCTTCCCGCGCCTACTACCGCATCAAAAGACGGCAAGCACGCTTTTGAAGGTTGGTATATGAGTTTGGGAGGTAGTTCCGCTGCTCAAAAGATAACCGACTATACGGGCAAAGCGACCGCTCCTTTTGCGTACAATCCGACGGACGGAAAAGTCACGTTCTTTGCAAAATGGGTGGAGATATTCAAATTTGAATCGGTCGAAGGCGGCTGGCGCGTACAGAAAAACGGCAACTACATCGACTATTTGTCCAACGTGAAGATCCCAGCCAAGCAGGACGATCAATGGGTCGTGGCGGTTTCCGATTTTTCAAACTGCACAAAGCTTGTCACTCTCGACATCCCGTCGAGCGTCACGCAAATCAACTTTGGCGATCAAGGCGTATCCTTTGCGGGCGATACCGCGCTGACGGCAATCAACGTGTATCCTGCGGAAGGTTATAAAGGCACGGTGAAATATGCTTCGAAAGACGGCGTCTTGCTTGAAAACGACGCGCAGGGCAATGCGGTCAAGCTGATGTATTGTCCTCTCGGCAAGTTGAGCCGCCTCACGGAATTCACCATTCCCACAGGCGTCAAGACTGTTGCGGCGGGCGCGTTTTACAGCGAGACATTTCAATACAATGCGTTCCATTTGCAGACCATCAACTTCCCTGCGACGGTAGAGAGGGTGGAGAAAAACGCGTTCTACAACATAAGGGGCATCACCACCATCAACTTTTTGCCTGTAAATGAGGGAGAGACCAAGGCGGAAACTCTTATCATTGAGTTGGGCGCGTTCACGGGCGACGGCGACAACACGCACAGCACAACATACGACGTCGAGGTCATCAATTTGCCCGCGCGTTTTGACGCGACCAACTTTGATCTTTTCGATGAATTCCGTTGGCTCGAACAAATAAATGTCATAGAAGAGGGCGGCAAGTTTACAAGTATAGGAGGTGTGCTTTGCTTGAAGAGCGGCACCACGCTTGAACTTGCCAAATATCCTCTGTACGGCGCAAACGAATACTCCGTACCCACTGAGATAACTAAGATAGGCGCAAAGGCGTTCTATCACAACACGCGCATCAAGAACGTGACCATCGGCGCGCACGTCACCAACATCGGCGAAAGTGCATTTGAAGGATGTATGGGGCTTACCACGCTGACATTCCTCGGCACGAAAGAATCGAGCGACCTGCACATTGCAAGGAAGGCATTCTACGGCTACTATAAAAACAATCCGTCCTCAGCGCTTTGGCCGAAGGTGACCGAATTGACTTTGCCCGCCAACCTTGTCGAGCTTGGCGAGATGGCGTTTGGCAACCATGGCAACTTAAAGGAAGTCAAAGTGCTTGTCGAAAGAGATAAGGTCGATTTCAAAGATGACGCGTTTGTAGATATCGAGGTCAACAAAACGGCATGGGTCACGGACTTATATCTCGGCGCGGGCGTGCCCTATTTCAACATTTCGGGGGTATTCGGCGGCGCTCTGAAAAGAGTTGAAGTTGATCCTCAAAACAAATTTTTCACCAACGCCGAAAACGACGGCACAAACAAAGGCGCGCTTTACAACAAAGAGATGACAAAGCTTGTGTACTTCCCGAAGTCGTTTGAGGGAGTTTTCAACATACCTCTCCAGATAACAACAATTTCCAACTCACTGTTCACAGGTTGTAACCTAACCGGCGTCAAGATACACAACAAAGTCACAAGCATAGGAAACTTAGCATTTGACGATTGTGCAAAACTCATTTCCGTCGAATTCTGCGACCAAAACTACAAAACGCTTAAAGCAGGCGAGAAGTTTGAAGCGCTTGTGATCGGCGTCAACGCATTTAAGGATTGCGTCAAATTGACGACAATATCTCTCCCCGAAGGTCTTACGAAACTTGATGAAGGCGTGTTCTCCGGTTGCACGACGCTCAGCGAAGTGCATTTGCCTTCGACGCTTGCAGAGATGGCGCTAAAATCGGCGGATTCTGCAGAAGAGGGCGAAGTGGGCGACTTCACGATGTTTGAAAAATGCGACGCGTTGTCCGTGCTCACCGTTGCCGAGGGCAATGAAAAGTACGGCGCGTATGACGACGTTCTGTACGAATTGCGCAAGGTGAACACCGCCGCCGCAAAGGAAGATCCTGTCTATGGATTTGTTGAGAATACGCTTTTGTTCTGCTCTCGTGGCAAGACGGGCACCGTCACTATACCCTCAACAGTGCGCAGAGTACAAACAAACGCATTCAGTGGCAGCCAGGTGTCGGAGATCATCTTCGAAGACCTTGAAAAGACCACCAATGTCGATGGTGAAGACCATGTTGATCTCACCATTATGGCGGGCGCGCTGTACAACACTCCGCAACTTGAAAAACTGCACCTGCCCGAAGGCATGACATCGCTTGCCGATACAGTTGAGGATGATACAAAACATAAAAACATATTCTCAAAGATGAACATCTCCGGGTCGGCATGTTACGAGGAGGCGTTTAAAGCGATCGACTTCCCCTCCACGCTCACATTCATCGGCGCAAGGCTGTTTGACGGCTATTTCAGGTGGTATGATCCTCTCACCGTCACGTTTGCGGAGGCAAAAGAGGGACAGGAGGTAGCAGGACTCACCATAGAGGACGCGCCTGCCGAAAAGTCGAGTTCTTCTTCCACGACCACAACAGCCACGAACAAGGGTCTGTTTGTGAACGGTTCTGTCACTCCGACGAGCGGCATCAACCTTGCACCCATCACATTCCCGTCCCACCTCATATACTTGGGCAAGGCGGCGTTGTACTGCACAAAGGTGAGCAGCGTCACATTCACCGAACCGGCGAAAAACGAGGATGGTTCATACAAATTTTCGCTTGAGATAGGCACCTCTGCATTCTATGACGCACCCAACATCACGTCGCTTACTCTGCCCGGCAATTTGACGAAGATAGGCGACCATGCGTTCTACAAACCGGGGTTTGCAAGCATAACCATCCCCGCGAATGTCACCGAGATAGGCGCAAGCGCGTTTGCAGGTTCGTCAACGGGTAATGCCTCTGCTCAAAGCATGCGTCTTACTCAATTGTTATTTGCGGAAGGCTCCAAACTGAAAACGATAGGCGACAGCGCGTTCGCGTCACAGAGTCTCTCTCAAGTGACCATACCCGCCAGCGTAACAGAGATAGGCAAACTCGCGTTCAATAAAAACAAGCTGTTGACGAGCGTGACTTTTGAAGATTTTGACAAGGTCAAGACTACCGACGATGAAGGTAAGGCTGTAAGCATCGATGAAATCTTGCTTGCGATAGGCGACAATGCGTTTGCGTCGGACACTGCGCTTAGCACTATCACACTTCCTATACGTTTGAAGAGTTTGGGTGCAAACGCTTTCTTGGACAGCGGTCTGACTTCAATCGAATTCGCGGGAGTCAAAGACAGCGAGACGAAAGAAGAAACTGCATCACCCGCTTACGATACGGATCGTACCATCAGTCACCTCGAATCGATAGGCGACATGGCGTTCAGCAACACCCCTCTCGCATCGATTGTATTCCCAAAGACCCTCAGTAGCAGCGCTCCCAACGAGTTGAAGCTCGGCGTAAACCTGTTTGTCGGTTGCACGCAATTGACAGAAGTAACGCTGTCCTCCACCGTGCTTGACATAAGCAGCGTGTTTGCGGGCAACGGCACGATAAAGAAGATCAACGTCAACGTCAACAACACCAAGTTTGTGGCGGATACAAACGGATTGCCCATCATATATGAAAAGAGCGGGCAGAGCGACGATATGTCTGTCGCGCTTGTGTATGCTGACCTCAAAGGCACGATCACTCTTTCGGGTGACAATATAGGCGCGGGCGCGCTTGCCAACATAACGGGCATACAACACGTGGTGATAGGAGCTTCCGTCAAAGTGATCGGCGACAGGGCGTTTGAAAACTGTGTCTCGCTTGAAACTGTAACAATTGCGCCGGGTAGCCAACTGCAAACGGTCGGTTCATACGCTTTCCAAAACTGCACAAGCTTGACTACGGTCGATTTCTCCAACGCGTCTAAGTTAACGACGTTCGGCGACGGCGTATCAAAAGGAACGACAAGTACAAGCTCGCTTGCAAGCAATATCAAGCAAACCGTCGGCATTTTCAACGGCTGCTCCAACCTTGACACTGTCAAGCTCGGCAGCGGCGTGACAAAGCTGGGCGTAGCGATGTTTGCAGGATCGGGCGTAAAAACGGTAGACTTGTCGCTCTCGACCAATTTGGAAGAGTTTGAACAAGCCGCGTTCGGCAATACGCCAAGGCTCACCACAATAAAATTCCCCGAAGCGAAGGACAACAAGTTGGCGCACCTTGGACAGTACACCTTCTTCGGGTCGGGAGTGCAAGAGCTTGACTTCTCAAGCTGTCAATTGCTCAAAGCCACCGCGCCGTCAAAGTATTTGGCGACAAACCCCGACGGCACAGATCCCGACAGCAAGAAAGACATCAATGGTTTAAGCCAATATGCGGCGACGTTCGCGTATGCGACAAACCTGCAAAAAGTTACCTTCCCAACAACATTGTTGGCGCTTGGTCAGTATACTTTCGTAGGGTGCAGCGCGCTCACGACGGTGGATGGCATTGCAAACGTCAACAGACTTTGCAAAAATTGCTTCGAAGCAACGGGCGACGTCCAACTCACGTTTGGCGACGTTGATATGAATTTCGGGCAATATGTGTTCTACAACGCAGGCGACGTCAAAGTTGTGTTTGGCGACCGTGACGTGACCATCGGGCAATATGCGTTCAAAGGAGCGGGCAACGTGCAGATCACACCTCCTAAAAATCACACTATGACATTTGAAAATACAGACACGTTTGCAGAATCCAAGATAAAGACGTGGACAATCCGCACGCAGGACGTTTATACAAAGACAGACAGTATGTTCAAAAAGTGCACGGAACTTGAACACGTCTACGTGGAAAAGGGCGCGACAGACAACTTCACAGCGATAGCCGACCATATGTTCGAGTGGTGTACATCGCTTGTCAGCGTTGAGTTTGACAAGCTTGAAAACCTTGAGTCGATAGGCGCACAAGCGTTCAACATGTACGACAATGGGACGAATAAAAAAATTATCTACGAAAACGTTTTTGTCGGCGGGGACGGACAATCGCCCGTGCTTGACCTCAGCAAGACGAAGATAAAGACCATAGGCGCGCAAGCGTTCAGCGGTTGCAACAAGTTGAAGTCGGTCAAGTTGCCCGCCACGCTTGAAAAGTTAGGCACTGGTAGCGAAGGCTCTGGCAACTTCTATAAGGGCGTATTTTACAGCTGCACTGAGCTTGAAAGCGTGGACTTCTCGCTCTGCTCGAACCTCACTGTGCTTGGCATGAACGCGTTCTACGGCTGTACGAGCCTCGACAACGTCGACTTGACGGCGACTCAGTTCGACAAACTGTATAATAACACGTTTAGGGGTTGCACGTCGCTTGCAAACATCAAGTTGCCCGATTCGCTGGCGCGCTTTGACGGAACGTATCAATTCCAGGGTTGCACAAACCTTCAAAGCATAGACTTGTCCAACACGGGCATATCCACATTGCCGTACGCTGCGTCATTCTCGTTGTCGACGCAGGCATATACGTTTGCGGATTGCACCAATTTGCAAAGCGTGACGCTCTCCAACGCCGTGACGGGCATCGGCACTAACGCATTCCAAAACTGCGGCATGCTCGAATCCATCAACGTCGTTGACGCAAACGGCAGGGAGACCGATTCAGGCATATCCATCATAGGCAACAACGCCTTCCAAGGCTGTTCGTCGCTTGCGGAGTTTGACTTCAGCGCTGTCACAAAGATTGGCTCATCCGCATTTGCGGGCGCGGGCTTCACGACCCTCACTTTGCCCGACAAGTCGTTTGTGGCAAGCTCGATAAACGCAAGCGCGTTTGAAGGCTGCGAAAAGCTGACAAAGGTGATAATACCTTCCAAGTTCAGCGTGGCAACAAATGTTGCAAACTACATGTTCAGGAATTGCACCTCTCTCATCACAGTTGAGTTTGAAGTGACGGATGGCGCGGCAAATCGCACGTTGCCAAAGGGCATGTTTGCAGGGTGCACACAGCTTGGCTCAATCGACTTCACCAACGCGTACATCACATCCGTACCCGCAGAGTTCCTCAAAGGAGCAAGCGAGCTCAAGTCGATCACGTTGCCGGAAACCGTGACAACTATAAGCGCAAACGCGTTTGAAAACTGCGGCGGTCTGAGCGCGGCGAGCTTTGGCGAAGCGGGCTTGACAAAGGTCAAGACGATAGGGGCGGCGGCGTTTAAGAATTGCGCCTTCACGGAAGTTACGTTTGAAGAACTCACGTCGCTTGCCACCGACTCCTTCCTTGGTAATGAATTGACTTCCGTCACTCTTAACGGCAACGCGGCAAACAACTTTGCGTTTAACGATACGTTCAAGTCGTTGACAAACAAGGCGGGTACGACCACCTACACCTACAACCCGACTTTGAGCGAAAACGGTACGCTCGACTTGTCAAAGGTCGAAAACCTCGTGTTGAGCGCGTACATGTTCCAAAACGTCGAGGGATTGAAGTCCGTCATATTGCCGAAGTTGCCCACATATTCAGGTGAGTTTTTCCCGGTGATACCTGCAAACACGTTTGCCAACAGCTCCGTCGAAACGGTTGACCTCAGCAACACGGAAATAGTTTACATCTATCAAGGCGCTTTCCAAAATTCGCAACTGAAAGAGGTCACCATCCCGCGCACCGTCTTGATGATAGACAAGTTTGCATTTGCAAATACGCAACTCGAAACGTTGATCATTCCGTCCAACGTGGAAATGATCAACGAAGCCGCGTTTGCAAATTGCTCCAAATTGAAGTCGGTCACCATTGACGACGGCACAACTAAGTTGAACCTCAAAGACGCCACCAACAACGGAAAAGCTTTGACAAAGAGCGATTACCCCAAGCCGGGCGAAGCCACAAAGCTCGGCATATTTGAAAACGACCCCATCACCAAGTTCACTGCGGGCAACAGGGTTACGACCATCCCAAGGAATGCCTTTGCCATCACCGCGGAATATCCCGACGTGCAAAACGGCGCGGAGTTTGACCTCACCTACGTCACAAGGATAGAGGACTATGCATTCTTCGGCAGCCTTGCGGGCACAGTCGTTTTGGGCGAGGGCTTGAAATATATCGGCGCCGCCGCATTTGCAAATACCACGAAACTTACTTCCGTGACCTTTGGCACCACCGAGGGCGCCGAAGTGGAGTTCAAGCGCAACGGCAACGAAGCGACGACCTCCGCGAGCGAGACAGGCACGACCGTCTACTACTTCGGCGTATTCGAAGGCTCCGCGGTCGCAAGCGTCGTGGGCGCGCCCAAGTTTGTCAACACAAGCACGAAGGATGCGGAGATCGGCGTAAGGATGTTCAAGGATTGCGAAAATCTTGCCGAGATCGACCTCAACGGCGTGGCGACGATAGGCAAATATGCCTTCAAGAACGCCTCGCTGACAGCCGTTTCGCTCGAGGGCATAACGACGGTCGATTCGTGCGCTTTCTACAATAACGATATGACAACACTCACCATTCCTTCATGCGTGATGACCCTCGGCGCAGGCGCATTTGCGTACACGCCATTGACAGAGGTCACGTTTGAGAACGGCGACGATCCTATCACAATTGCAGGCGGTGCGGGAGGCGCCCCATCGCCAGACAAAGAAACGGGCGAGTATAATCTCGAAAACGCTCACACCAACACCAGCTGCGGCGTGTTCGACAGTTGCTTGCAACTTTCAAGCGTCACGTTCGGCAACAGGGTGACATCGATTGCAAAGAACATGTTCTTCTACTGCCAGTCGCTCACGACAATCGACTTGCCCACGGGCGTTGAGATATGCGAAAATGCGTTCGCCTTCACGAGTCTTACGACCATAAATAACCTCGAAAACGTCAAAGAGATCAAGGTTTCGAGCGTGTTCCAGAGGATAAAGATCACAAGCCTCACTCTCGATATCGGCGTGAACGTGTCCGCAAACAACGTGTTTACCGATTGCGACGACTTGACGACCGTCACGTTCACCAACAAAAACAATGTCACGACCACGCAATCCTTCAACCAGATGTTCAAGAAGTGCGACAACCTCACCTCGGTGACGTTCTGCGAAGGCATAACGCAACTCAGTATGACGTTTATCGATTGCGTCAACTTGCCGTCTGTCAAGCTACCCGAATCTCTCACGACTCTCGGTGGCAACGTGTTCCAAAACTGCACGGGCCTCAAGAAAGTTGTAATGCCACGCTTGCTGACGAGCTTTGACGCCCCGACGGACACAAGCCCCACCTTCAACGGATGCGGCAAGGATCTGCACATCTACTTCCAGACGGAAAAGGCGGTCGCGTATGCGTTGACCTACAAGGTCACCAAGAACAACGATGGCGTCATCACGGGCACATCCGCGCCGCTTGTCTCGCTTGAAGAGCAATGCACCGTTACGTACGGATATGACCCGAATAGCGAGGGGCAATCCGCGCCGAGCGAGGCGGGTACGCAGGAGCTCATGCAAACGGCTATGGGCAATGTCGCGTACGCGGACGAGCACTAAAGAGCAACGGTTCGGCGGCGGGTTTTACGCCGCCGAACGTGTTTCATAGGGCAATGCCATGCGTAAAAATGTCAACATAAAATGCGAGGGTTTCCATTTGCATTTAACAGTAAAACTTACAGGGCAATGCCATGCGGCAGGGAGAAAAAAATCGCTTGCCAATATAGCGATATAATGCTAAAATATATAAATACACAACCTATATTCGTGTGCGCGTATAAATAAAGAAGATATAAGGAAAGGAGGCGGATATGAACGGAGCTGAAAATTTGAAACAGTATGAAAAGCGCGTCAAGCGCGAGGCTGTGCTCAAAGCCTTTATAGAAGGGTTGGCATGCGGAATGATTTCGGCGTCCGTTGCCGAGTTGGTCGCGTGGTTTATGGGCGCAAAATACGGGCTGTATATTGCGCTCGCGCTGTTTGTCGTGATGACGGTCGCAATAAGCCTTATCATGTACTACAAAAAGTACAGACCCAACGTCAAGGCGGTCGCCGCGCGCGTGGACGAGCTTGGCCTCGACGAGCGCGTTCTGACTATGCTGGAGCTTGAGGGCGACGATTCCTACATCGCCAAAGCGCAGAAAGCGGACACCGAGCGCGCCCTCAAAAAAGTCAATCACCTTATGCTCAAATTTTCCATCGCAACTTCCGTCATCGTGCTCGTGGCGGTGTGCGGGTTTGTGATGGCGGGCATGACGACGGTAAGCGGGCTTGCCTACGCGGAGGTCATCCCAAGCGGCATGGACCTCATCAGAGACAGCAGAACGGTCACGTATTACGCAAGTTACGCCGTCAAAGGCGAGGACGTCGGCAAAATATATTATGTCACGGCGGATTGGGATGAGCCCGAACTTGTCACCGACAAGGTGTCCGTAGACGAGGGTGAGGACGCTCCCGCTGTGATCGCGGTCGCAGATCCCGGCTATATCTTCACGGGCTGGTCGGACGGCAAAACGAATCCTCTGAGGCAGGATGCCGCGCTGCACGGCAACGTTGACGTGTACGCATTGTTTGAGGCGATAGACGATGATCCCGACGCAGACGCAGATCCCCTCGACGACCTCATTTCTCCGCCCGCTTCAAGCGGACAGGAGGGCCCTTCCCAACCGGGCGGACAGGGCAACGGTAGCGGCGACGGCGCCGGAGGAACGAGCGCTTCACGCAATCAGATCATCGACGGCGGCACATACTACGGTCACGGTTACGAGGGCGCGGTGGACGAGGCGTACGACTCCATGAACAGCGACAGCACTTCGGATATGTATAAGGACGCGGCTTCGGGCTATCTCGACGCGCTTGACCCCGGCAACGAAGGCGACGAAGGCGAGTCGGAAAACTAAATCTACAAAATTTGAACATTTGAAAGGTAAATTATGGTTACGCAACAGGACATCCAAAAATTCAGTGAGCAATGCAAACAGATCTTTCTGCAACTCTCAAGAGATATCATAGGGCAGAAGGAAGTCGTTGAAAACACGGTCATAGCGATGATCGCGGGAGGCAACGTCCTTCTCGAAGGCGTGCCCGGAGTCGGTAAAACGCGTTTGGTCAGAAGTCTCGGAAGAGTATTCGATCTGCCGTTTTCGCGTATTCAGTTCACGCCCGACCTCATGCCAGCGGACGTTACGGGTACGAACATAATCGTCAAGGATCCGGACGGCAATTCGTCGTTCAAGTTCCAGCCCGGTCCTATCTTCAGCAACATCATCCTCGCGGACGAGATAAACCGCGCCACTCCAAAAACGCAGTCGGCGCTGCTCGAGGCTATGCAGGAGCACACCGTCACCGTAATGGGCGTGTCAAGAAAGATGGAAGAGCCCTTCTTCGTGCTCGCTACGCAAAACCCGATAGAGCAGGACGGCACCTATCCTCTTCCCGAGGCGCAGATGGACCGTTTCATGTTCAAGATCTTGGTGCCGAACCCCTCGCTTGCCGAGTTGATGGACATCGTCAGCATGACGCAAAAGACAATGGCGGAAGTCGCAGATCCCGCGTGCAGCGGTACAGACCTTCTCGCTATGCGCGCCACAGCGAACCAAATACCCGTTGCCGAAGAGGTGCTGCGTTACGCAATGAGGCTCGTCGCCTCCACGCACGCAGACAGCGAGTACGCGTCGCAAGCCGCCAAAAAGTATATCCGCATAGGCGCAAGCCCTCGCGCGGGTCAAGCGATTATTTCGGCGGCGAAAGTGCTCGCGCTCATAAAGGGCAGATTCAACGTGGCGTATTCGGACCTCAATCAGCTCGCATATCCCGTTTTCCGTCACCGCATCAAGCTGAATTTCGAGGCTATAGCCAACGGCGTCACCGCCGACAAGGTCATTGAGATGATCATTGACGAGATGGACAAGCGCCCCAAGGCGGAGGCGGTAAGCGCAACTCCTTTGGAGGAGACTGCTCCATTCGAAGAGGAAGAAACTTCGCCCGTGGAGGAGGAAACAAAGCCCCGCAGGAGAGGACTTTTTAAGAAGTAAAATTTCGACTTATATATGGCAAGAAAGTACTTGAACGACGCGTTTTTCAGCAGGCTGGAGACGCTGTCGTTGAATCTGAGATCGGATCTAAGAGGGTATTTTGGCGGTAAACACCTTGTGAAAACGTATGGGCAGACCGTCGAGTTTTCCGATTTCAGAGAATATCAGCTCGGCGACGATATCCGCCGTATTGACTGGAATTTGTACAGCCGATTTGAAAAGTATTTTCTCAAGCTTTTTACCGACGAGAGGCAGATGCATGTGCAGGTCTTCCTCGATATGTCCGCGTCAATGGGAAGGGACGATCCCGTAAAGGGCAATTACGCAAAATCGGTCGCGGCGGCAATGGGGTTTCTCGCCGTCCAAAGCATGGACAAGCTCTCATTTGAATTTATGAGGGGAGACGCGTCCGAAAATCCCTACGGCACCATTGTGGGCAAAAACTCCTTCTTCAGAGCGATAAGCCAAATGGAGGATATGACCTATGACGGCGAGGTAAACATCGAAAAATGCGTGCTTTTCAGCGGCGACGCAGGGCAGAGCAACGGCATTTCAATCATAATTTCCGACTTTTTGACGGAAAGCAGTTGGAAGAAAGCGGTAGATTATTTGGTGTACAAGCATAGGCAAGTGTTGCTTGTACAAGTGCTCTCCCCCGAAGAGCTTTATCCCTCCTTCGACGGCAGGGTGCATCTTGTCGATTGCGAATCCCGGGACATAATGGACGAGCGCAATTTGAAGATCAAGATCACAAGGTCGCTGCTTGACAACTACGAGCGCGCGGTCAGAGATTTCAAGGAGGATCTGAGGTCCTATTGTAGCAAGCGAGACGCGGGCTTTATAAGCGTGCGTACGGACAAGCCTATCGAGGATATGTTGTTTAAAGAATTGTTGAGGGGGGAGATCGTATCATGATGAAATTGCTTGTGCCCCTTGGACTTTTGGGCTTGATCGGACTTATCGCGCTTTTGCTCATCTACATCATAAAGCCGAATTTTCTCACGAAATACACTTCGAGCAACTACATATGGCAGCTCGCGCTCAAGTATAAAAAGAAAAGATTCACCACTAACAAGGTCAGGGAGATCCTTCTCATAATTTGTCAAGTGCTCATAGTCATCAGCCTCGCGCTCATTATGGCGTGGCCCGTCATAGACAACAGCGTGCACGGAGATCCCAACGATTCCGTCATCATTTTGGACTCCTCCGCGAGTATGCGCGTGGTGGACGAAGAGGGAAAGAGCCGCTTTTACAGGGCGGTGGATCTTGCCATAGATCAAGTCAATAAGACCGCGGCAAAAAAGGGACATACCAGCGTAATATTTGCAGACGACAATCCGAGGTTTATCGCGCAGGGAGTCGCGCCCGAGTATGCGGCTAGGGTGGTAGACGATCTCATGAAATTGCAGGACGACGAGGCGTGTACGTATACGTCCGCCGATATCGACGGAGCGATCGGGTTGACCGAGGATATTTTCCTACGCAATCCCGAGGCGCAGATATATCTGTATACGGATTCGGACTATCTTTCCGTGCCCGAAGGCGTCAACGTGATTTCGGTCATAGACGAGAACGAGTGGAACATCGGCATTGTGGACGCAAAAGCGGAGCTTGTGGACGGTTTGTACGCCGTCACAGTACAGGTCGCGCTTTATGGCAGATCGGACAACTTTTCATTGAATATGCGAATTGAAAAGTCGGAAGGCGAAGGCGACAATATTTCCACCGATATGCTCTTTTTTGCCGAAGATCAAATAACGACCGTGACCTTCATAGAGGGCGGAGGCAAACAAGCGGACTTGCACTACTATCACAATATCGAGGGATTGTCGAGCTTTTCGGAGTTTAAGTCGATAAGGCTGTACTTTGATGACCCCAACGATTCTTTCAGCGAGGACGACGAGTTTTTCATCTACGGCGGCAGCAGGGAAAGGATAGACGTCGAGTACGTTTCGAGCGATCCGAACCCGTTCTACGAGACGCTGCTTAGCAAGTTGCCGGGCGACTATGCAGACCGTTGGGATATAAGGGTGCGCATGGTGTCGCAAAACGACTATATGAAGGGCAATTACGACGTGGAAGGGTATGATTTTTATATTTTTGAAAATCTTTCCAACCTAAAGACCGTGCCCACCGACGGCGTTGTCATAATAATGGATCCCCCAAATGGAATAATACCGGGGATATCGGTGTCTGTAGAAGGTTCGATCAACGGCAACGGCAATGAATTTCATTTTACGTCCGACGCAGGGCATCCGATAATAAACAACATCAATCCCGACAACATTTTCGTCACAAGGTATTCGAAAGTGTCATACGACACTTCGATCTATACCACGCTGATGAAATGCGAGCAAAATCCCGTCGCACTGCTCTGTGACAACTATGATAGTAAACTTGTCGTATTGCCGTTTTCGTTGCACTACTCCAACATAGGCCGCAGGCCGGAGTTTGTGTATCTTATCTATGGCATATTCGACTATTTCTTCCCGTCAACGGTGCAAAAGTACGCATATGAGGTCAACGAAAACGTAACGCTCAATTCTAAAGGCCCCGTGCTCACCTTCGACAAAACGGACTATAAAGAATTTCCGTTCACGTTGAAGTTCTCAAAGCCGGGCACCTACACGTTCAAACAGTCGTCCTATTTCAGCGACGAGAGGACAGACTTGAGCATTTACGTCAGATTGCCCAAGATGGAGAGCAACATCTTCATGACGTTGGACGTTCTCCAATTGCCGTACGTGGCAAGGGAGAGCGGCATCGATTATCAAGATCTGCTTCTCTATTTTGCGATCGCGCTTGTGGCGCTGCTCTTCGTAGAGTGGATACTTCATTCGTTTGAAAACAGGTGAGGAGGTAGGTATGTACAATTTTTCAATAAATTTCCAACATCCATGGCTCCTCATGTTGCTTATTCCCGCGGCAGCGCTGACCGTGATGAATTATTTCATGGTCTACAAGCGCTATCGCAACACACGCAACCGCATCGTGTCACTTGTGGCGCACTCGCTATGCATGATCCTTGCGATCGCGGTGCTGGCGGGGACGACTTTCGAGTACGACAAGAAAAACGACTCAAACGAGATGATCATACTTGTGGATATGTCCGACACGCAGCCCGACGAGAGCGACGCGCGCGACGCATATCTCAGAGAACTTCTCAACGAGGCGCAATACAGCAATGTCAAGGTGGGACTTGTCACCTTCGGATTTTCGCAGGTCTACGCCGCGCCTATGACTTTTGACACAGAAAGCGTATACGAACAGTTTAAGAGTGCGCAAATGCCCGACGTGGGCGCGACGGATATCGCCGCCGCTATCGACTACGCCACGGCGCAGTTCCAACATCCCGACACTGCCAAGATACTCATTTTAAGCGACGGCATAGAGACGGACGAAAGCGCGCTCGCTGCGGTGAGGAGCGCCGCTCTCGACGGAGTCAAAGTGGACGTCACACAGATGGATCCCATATACGCCGACGACGGAGTGCAGGTGTCCGCGATCACTACGCCGGATTATTACGTGCGCGTCAACGAGGAGTGCACGGTATACGTTGACATAAACAGCAAGCAAAAGTTGGAGGGCGTCAATGTTGACCTGTTCATCAACGGCGATAGCGTTGCCACCCAAGATGGCACCACCATCTCGGAGGGCGATCAGACGCTCACCTTCAGCGGCGTCACATTCGGCAGGGAAGGCTTGCACGAGTTGAAAGCAACGCTTTCCTACGAGGGCGAAAAGAACGGTGAGGTCAACAATGCGTATTGCGCGTATTACTACATCCAAATACACGACAATATACTCATCCTCGAGCAAAAGAACGGCCAGTCGGCAGAGCTTGAGCGCATCATAAAGGAAGAATATGGCAAGGACGTCACGGTGACGAACGTCCTGTCCGCAGGCGAAATGCCTACGAGCGTGGAAGAGCTTTGCAGCTACGATCAAGTGGTGCTCAACAACGTCTCCAACAGCGACCTCGGCGACGAATTTGTGAACTTGCTCTACTCTTATGTCTACGATATGGGAGGCAGCGTGTTCACCGTCGGCGGCATGGACGACGAGACCGACAAGGCGCATGCGTACAACAGGGAGGACCTATTCGACAGCAAGCTGCAGAAGATGCTCCCCGTTGATGCCGTCAACTACAAGCCGCCTATGGGCGTCGTATTGATCGTGGACGATTCGGGCTCAATGACGCAGTATCTGCCTGCGGCAAGGGCGGGCGCGCTGGGCTGCCTCGAAGTGCTTGACGACCGCGATTTCGTGGCAGTCATGACTTTCTCAAACAATTATACCTATGAGATACCTCTGCTCAGTTGCGCCAACAAGTCTGACATAAAAGACGCGATAGACCGTTTGGGGGGCGGCGGAGGCAGCACTACGATATGTCCCGCGATAGAGGCGGCTACAAAGGTACTAAAGGCGGAGACGCGTATCAATCGCAGACATATCATATTTGTGACGGACTGCCAGGTGTTCGACCTTGACGAAGCGACAGAGCTTGCGTCAAACGAAAACTATTCGGATATCACAATATCCGTCGTCGGCATAGGCGATGACGGAGGGTACTTCCCGCGGATTGAGAGATGCACAACGGCTTGGGGCGGAGTGGCTAAGCAAGCCAAGAGTTCAGGCGACGCCCTCAAAAATGAGGTCATGAGCATCATGAAGGACGACTTGACAGACCCCGACATAAGCGAATACATTGCGGAGGATTTCAACCCCGTGATCGCAGATACTCGCTCCCCCATAGTGAAGGGGATAGAGCACGGCGGCGAAGGCAACAAGGCGTGGGCGCTGAATGTTGAGTTGGGCGGATATTTCGGAGTCAGAGCAAAGTCAGACGCGAACGTTGTGTTGACAGGACCGTACGACGTGCCGCTCTATGCGCAATGGCAATTCGGCGCAGGGCGAGTGGGCAGCTTTATGTGCGACTTGTACGGGGGCTGGTCGGCGGACTTCCTCGCAGATCAAAACAGTCGAAATCTGCTTATGAACGCGATGTCCAACCTCATGCCGACTACAGATATATCAAACACCGAAGTCAAAGCAAGCATTATTGAGGAAAATTATATCAATACGCTGTACGTCGCGTGCGACCTCGCCGAGGGAGAAACGCTCGCCGGAAGGATAGAGTATAGCGACGGAGAGGAGACGCGCAGCGTTTCCCTCACCGAAACGGGCGCCGCAAACGACATATGCTATGTCAAGACGGCGCTGAACAACGAGAACAAACGCGCCGTGTTCGTCATCAAAAAGACGGGCACGTACAGGATAGTCATTGAAAAGATGACCGCAGACGGAAAAGTGGCGGCAAGCGACGAGCTGTACAAGTCGTTCGCGTTTTCAAAGGAGTACGACATCACGAACGAGGGCGATCCCGATCTGCTCAAAAAGCTGGCGCAACAGGGCGGCGGCGAGATCATTGAGATCGACAATCCGCTTAAGGCCCTCGACAACTTTGTGGCAAATACTCATCACGTCTACGACCCGAGGCTCGTATTCGTCATCTTGGCGATGATCCTGTTCATTTTGGATATATGGGTGCGAAAATTTAAGTTCAAGTGGTTGCATGAGATCATCAGAGACCGCCGAGAAAGAAGAGGAGGGAAAAATGAAAAGATTTAAGATCGCCGTCGCCTTGATATTGGCGCTTTCCCTCGTCATGGCATTTACGGCCTGCAACGAAAAATTCGCGCTCCAAACGCCCGAAGGACTTTATCTTGACGAGAACTTTACTCTCACCTGGAGAGAGGTCGCCGACGCGCGCGGCTACGAAGTGGAGATATCATCAAATGGAGAGGCGGCGACATTGCGCAAAGTCACGCGTCCCGTCATCTCGCTGTCCGACCTCGAGGCGGGCGAATATACTGTGCGTGTAAGAGCGTACGGCGGCGCAAATAAGGACAAATTTTCGGCGTATACCCTCCCGTTCTCATTCTCGCGCGATTTTGAATCGGGACTGCTGTATGGGCTTGTGAACGGCTCGGAATACACCGTGACAGGCATAGGCACAGCAAACGGAGATGTCGTGATAGAGGACTACTACCACGGACGTCCCGTCACCGCAATCGCGGACAACGCCTTCAGAGGCAGGGCGCTTGTAAAGACCGTCAAGGTCGGCGCGAACGTCAAGTCTATAGGTGCGAACGCCTTTTACAATTGTGTGAACATGACTTCCGTGAGCCTTCCCGAGGGCTTGAGCGAGATCGGCGAATCAGCTTTTCAAGGCTGTACATCCCTCGAGAGCATAGACGTCCCCGCGGGAGTGAAAGTCTTAAACTCGCTCGCTTTCGGCTATTGCAGAGGGCTAAAGACCGTTACTCTTCACGAGGGGCTGAGAGAGATAGGTGATTCGGCGTTTTACGAGTGCAACTCTGTGACGTCGTTCAAACTCCCAGACAGTCTCGAGTATATATATGGCAGCGCTTTTTCGGTCACGAGCGCGCTTGAGCATATCGAATTCGGCAAGGGGCTGAGATATATAGGCGCCGAGGCGTTCGTGGGCAGCGGGGTCACAGATCTTGATTTCAAAGATACGGACGCCGCGCTGTCTATAGCAAGCGCCGCGTTCGAGGGCTGCTCGTTCAAGGAGATAGCTCTTCCCGAGGGCGCTACCGCAATAGGGACATACGCTTTCTACGGTTGCAAAGAGCTCGCAAAAGTCGAACTGCCAAGCACGATAACGTCCATAGGCGGATTTGCGTTTGAAGATACCGCGATAGTGGCGGCGCAATCCGAGGGCGCGTCGTTTATCTACGTTGACGATTGGCTTGTCGGCGGGACCGAACTTCTCAAAACGAATATCAAATATCTGAAGGGAGAAAACGATCCCGTTTCAGGCGACACGAACAACAACAAGATACCGGATTCGTGGGAGCAGGATCCCGACTTCCGCATGGAGGACAAGAGCGAGGAGCTGCGCCAAAGCTATTTCGAGATCAAGAGCGGCACAGTCGGCATCGCAGATTACGCGTTTGTGCCCGCAAGCGCGTTTGTGAGCGGAGCGGAGGCTTACTCAAACCTCTACGACATAATCCTGCCGAACAGCGTCAAATATATAGGACAAAGTGCGTTCACCTACGCGACAAAGCTGTATAAATTCGAGTGCACCGATTCTTCGTCGCTGTTGTCGATCGGGGCGAGCGCCTTCGAGCAATGCTATTCGCTCTCCAACATATCCCTCAAGGAAGGGCTGGAAGTCATCGAAAGCGGCGCGTTTGCGGGGTGCAGTAATCTCAGAAATAACTCCGATAATCCCGAAAAGATAACCCCGCGCTCGGTAAAGAGGATAGGCGCGTTCGCGTTTTACGATACGGCGATTTGGAAAGCTGCCGCGGGAACGGGCGGACTTGTCGTTGCAGGCAACTGGATCGTCGGATTCGATTCGGAGGGCAGATGGCAATTCGACGGCTCTCTTGAAAGCTATGAGCAAGGAAATATAGAGATAGTCGGCGTGTCGGATTACGCGCTGTATCAGTGTCAAAACCTGCAATCCATAAACATCGAAAACGTCTCGAAAATAGGGCGGAGCGCGTTTTCGGGCTGTACGTCCTTGATAAGCGTCCAGCTCAACAATAATTTGAGCGAGATCCCCGCGTTCGCGTTTTACAATTGTACTTCGCTTTTGATGTCGAGTTTCCCGCGCGATCTTAGGACTATCGGGCGTTACGCGTTCTTTAAGACAGCCGTTCAAAACGTCGATCTGGGCGGTACAAGGCTGACGTCGATAGGCGATCACGCCTTCTACGGTTGCGAGAATATGACAACGCTCACGCTGTCGAGCAGGATGACCGAGATTGAGCCTTACACCTTCTACGGCTGCAAGTTGCTTGAGAACGTCTCCATCCCGAACGGCGTGAATTCGATAGGCGAGAGGGCGTTCGGATACTGCTCTTCTCTCGGCGAGGTGGAATTCGGGACGGGACTCAAAGAGATAGGCGAGTACGCGTTCAGAAATTGTGACGCGCTTGCAGCGATAGAGTTAGCACACGTCGAGAATATAGCGAGCCACGCGTTTTATGGCTGTACTTCCGTTGCGGATCTCTCGCTCGGCGACAGCGTAAAGACGATAGGCGCCGCCGCGTTCGAGGGCATGAGCATAACGCGACTTGTTTTGCCTTCGTCCGTCGAGAGCGTGGGAGACGCCGCGTTCAGAGGTTGTGTGACTCTCAAAACGGCATATATAGCGGGCAAACCGTCGTATGTCGGCGCAAACGCGTTTGGCGATTGCAACGGACTCACGATATATTCGGCGCCTTCGAGAGAGGACGCTACAAGTTGGAACATCATCTGGAACTCGACGTTCAGACCCACATTCTATTCATGCACATTCGACGGAGAGACCCTCCTTGCAGTGACGACGGATATTGACAACGGCACTGCGTTTATGGGCGTAAGCGATCCCTACCGCGAGGGCTATGGATTTGCGGGCTGGTCAAGGAGCGAAGGCGGCTCGGCTGAATTTGCCACCGCCGAGCTGGGCGGGCAGGACGGCGGCATAACGCTGTACGCAGTCTACAATGAAACGCCTTCTCAAGGCGTGGAAGAATAAAATAAGCAACAAATTTGCTCCTGCGGGGAGCAATTTATCGGGAGACTACCCGATATCAACGAGGTGTATCATGAAAAAGCACGGCTTTAAGGTCATATTGCTCGTAGTGCTGGCGATCGCGCTCATCGCGTCGCTCGTCGCATGCAACAAGACTTCCTATACGCTGTCCTTCGAGACCAACGGAGGAGAAGCCATCGAAAGCGTCAAGGTGGAGGAGGGCAAGGCTTACACTCTGCCAACTCCGACCGAGAGAGCGAATTTCGTATTCGAGGGCTGGTATCTCAATCAAAATTGCGAGGGCGATCCCGTCAAAGAAGTCATCATGAACGGCGATACGACGGTATATGCCAAATGGTCGGCGGCGTATGCGCTCACCCTGAAAATTTCCGCTACCGAGACAAAAGTCGTATATCTCAAGAGCGGACAGGCGCTGGGACCCGTCCTCGACGGCGTTCAGACTGCCGCCCCGTCGGGATATATCTTCGGCGCATGGTTTATGGACGGCAAGGAGATAGGTGCGGATATGGTCATGCCGTCCTCTCCCGTCACGCTCGAAGCGAGATATAAAGTGCATTTCACGTCCGCTGTCTCTATCGAGCAGCCCGACGGCACATACAAAGCCTCCGACGCCGTCGAGGGCTACGGCTATGTGGGCGAGTTTCCCGCGATCGCCGCTGAGGGCTACAAAGTGGACAAGTCCGCCTCCGGCACGGTGTATAAAGAGCTGTCCTCCGATCCCGCCGAGAACAACTTCAAAGTGTTCTTGTCGTCGCACGGATTTGTGCTCACCGTCAAGGCAAATTGTCCCGAAGAAGGCTACGACCTCAAGGATTATCAAAACGACAAACTCGATTACGGGCAGAAAGTGGAAGATCTTCCGCTCTACGGCATCGCGGGCAGCTATATCATGATAGGCTGGAGTCGCGATAAGGACGCAGAAAAGCCCGAGTGGGTATCCCCCATCTTTTATAACGACCTTTACAACAAGGACGGCGCGAAAGCCCCCGAAAGTTATGTCGTATCAGAGGACGACGTAACGCTTTACGGCGTGTGGCTGAAGGGCGCTACGGACATCTTCGGCGGAAACGATATCGTCTATTTCATGGATGAGGGCGAGGAGCCGTTTGTGTACGTGTGGCGCGGCGGCAAGTTCTTCAAGGGCGAATATTATCCTGCAAACGGGGATTTCGTCGTCAGAAACGCCGCAGATGAGGCGTCCATAGACGGCAGACTCAACAAAGACGGCACTTTCAGCTATACCGACACAAACAGGGCGACCGTCGGCAACTACTTCCTCTACAAGGTCGGGTCTATTGACGAGAATGTCACTATCGTCGTGGACCAATACAACGGCATCACCTATACCGATCAGAATCTTGACTCCAACCGCGTTTCAAGCGGCACCTATGTGCTGGACGAAAACGGATATTATATTGCAACGTTCGGCGAAGGCGGGCCGCTCTCGGGACAGAAAGTGACCATTTTCGTGGGACTGACCAACAATAACACGAGAGTATTTGCTCTCCGCAACGAGGACGATCTTGCTCTCGGCGAGGTGTATCGTCACATAGGGACATCTCTCTACTATCCCATCTTCACATTCGACGGATTCTTCACCGCCACGTACAGTACGGGCGGCAGCAACTCCGGCTCCACAGGCACCTATTATTATTCGCGCGTAAGCGAGGACGAGATCAGAGTTGCGTCCGACATCAGCGGTTTTTCAAGGAACAACTATCTCGTGCTGAAACTCGACAAAGTTGCGGGCCCGAATGGAGAGCAATCCGTTTACTCCTTCTATTATGAGGAACTCGATCATACCTACACGTCTGAGAACGGCAGCGATGAACTCACTCTCGACGGCGAATATACCGCGCAATATCAAGGCAGAGAATACGTATTTATGACCGCGGGCACGTCAAACGCGCTCGGCGGCACTCTCGTTCAGCTTTATGAAAACTCGAGTTTCGCAGGACTTACGCTCAGATACATGTTCAGCGTTTCCACAAAGACTATAAATGGCGAGGAAGGAAGCGAGCCGACATACGAATATAAATTCAAGGCGCTCAACTCCACTCAGTACGCCGAGCTCACCAGGCTTGACAGCCAGAGCGGAAACATTGCCCGCGATTATATGCTCGTGATAGAGGACGAACAAAACGCCTCGCTTTACAGGACGGCATACATGTTTAATATGTTGTTTGGCGTGGAGCTCATAGCAAAAGGCACATATGAGGTGGCAAACGACGACAACAACACCTATAAATTCACCGTCGATGCAAGCAGCATAGGCGAGAACGGCTCGGCAGACATAGGCATAGGGCAACCTCTTGAGAATGTAGAATACTTTGAATTCGGCATGGCAAGTTCGTCAAGTCAGCAGCTGTTCTACTATGTAGCATACAAACTCAACGATCAAGCCGAGGTCAGATACGACAAAGTGTACTTTGAAGAGGGCGGCGACGACGTTCTCACGATCATAGGCACGGAAGAGGCCGGATTTGCCACCTACAAGAAAGACGGCACCGTGTACAGCGGCAACTATCAGACGCAGGATTTCATCTTTATCCTCACCTACGCGGCAGCGTCCGAAACGCACACTGTCTATCTGCAACTCAGCGACAACGAAAGCGGCGATGACACCTACAGCGAGCTGTCTCTGCCGCTCGGAAGATTCTATGAATATACGCACGGCGTTATAAACAGGGAAAACTATCTCACCTTTGACGGAAAGGGCGGAGCTACGCTCTATGAGAAGGATACCCCGATCGAGGGCACGTTTAAAGAGAGCGACGATCTCACGCTGCTCGAGGACCTCGAAATGCACTATATGACGTTTACGTCAAAGGACAATAAGCTGACATTCAACTATGTCTTTGCCTCCGTAAGCGGGTACACATACTTTGTGCGCCATGAGGACAAGGCAAGCGGCACATTCACACAGATAAGCGCCAAGTCGGGCGAGACTTTGGAAACAGTCGGCACACTTCAGCTCGACGGCTACTATATCGCGAGGTATACGCCCGACAACTCGGACAAAACTGAATATATCGACGTCCCTTACACATTCGATCCCGAAACCAATGCGGTCAGAATAAGTTACACCTATAATGGCACGAGATATTATGCCTATTTCGATCTGAAAGCAGACAACAAATTCACAGAGCGAGGTTCGGAATATACCGACCTCTGCTTGCTGTACGACAACGCGAGGCTCGTATTCGATGTATCTTTCAAACTTGACGGTTACGGCAAATTGACCGTCCTTGGAAGTGACGGCGAAGAAGTGGGCTCGGGCACATATGAGTTTGACGAAGATCGCGCCCTCACGTTCACCTACACTCTCGACTCCGATCCGTCCAAAACTCTGACCCAAAAGGGACAACTTGGCACGGTGTCCATAAGCGGTATTTCCGTCCCCGCGCTGCTCGTCGATCGCAGTACGATAGAGGGCACCTACGTCGTCACGGATGACCTCACCGTCCTCAATCTTGACCGCTTTGGCAACGCCATATTCGTCAATAAGATGGGCTTAGCATATCGCGCTATGTATCAGATCGTTGACGACAAACTTGCGGGAGGCAAGGTGCTCATCTTCTTCACAGGCGTCACCACTTCCAGGAGAGCTACAAGCAAGAGCGCGGGCCTGTTTGTCATTGACAAAGCGGCGGGAACGGTCACGGCAGTGGAATACGACAAGACCTACAGCTATTACGACGTGGATCTTTCCGCAATGCAGTTCTCAAAGACGGGCTATTTGTACATCGACGCGGAGCTCGCTTTCTACACCGTTGCGGAGGACGGCAACGTCACTATCTATCGCAACAGCGACAGCGCCTCCAAAAACGAATACGGATTTGAAAAGGATACGACGTTTGGCAAGCTCACCACGGAAGGGGACAAGAAGTACGGAGACAAGACCTATCATTACAACACGCAAGAGGGATTTGACATCCACTTCGTGCGCGAACAGGCAACTGCCGAACAATATCCCTTTGAATATATGAAGGGCGAGGATAAAGTCTCTGCGCCTATAGTGTCGCTGTACTTCACTCCTTCCTACTCATCTGACAGCGCAAACTTCACGGTGAGCGGTACAATAAGTTTCAAGGACGATCCCAAGACCTACGCTTGCCGCGTGATAAGGCGCGTTGACCCCGACGATCCCGCTAAGGTCGAGACCTATATCTCGGTGGACGACGGATCGTACGGATACTACAGGCTCGACATCGACGTCACATACAACGGCGGCACAAACAACACCTTCAAGATCACGAGAATGCGCCATATCGTTGAGATGAACTCCTACGAGTTTGAATA
>CANRBM010000004.1 GCA_947628855.1 uncultured Clostridia bacterium
TGTGTCCCGTGTGCGGGGAGCGCTTCTTTGCCCCGGGCGCGGAGGAGCTCGCCTTCAACTCGCAGGGCGCTTGCAAGCGCTGCGACGGTACGGGAGTCGTGCGCATAGTTGACGAGTCTACCCTAGTCCCCGACGAAAACCTCTCCATAGACGAGGGCGCGGTCGCGCCGTGGCAGACGCTGATGTGGTCGCTCATGAAGGACATAGCGCGCGCTATGGGCGTGAGGACGGACGTCCCTTTCAAGGAGCTGACCCCCGAGGAGCGCGACATAGTATTCCACGGCCCCGCCGTCAAAAAGAATATAATCTATCAAAACAAGACGAGCGGCGCGATGGGCGATATGGATTTCACCTATTTCAACGCCACCTACACCGTTGAAAACGCGCTGTCCAAGGTCAAGGACGAAAAGGGCATGAAACGCGTGGAAAAATTCTTGCGCACGGACGTATGCCCTGACTGCGGCGGGACAAGGCTTTCGGGAGCCGCCCGCTCTCCAAAGCTGAGAGGGCTGTCCCTCGCGGAAGTCTGCACTATGACGCTCACGGAGGCTATAGAGTGGGTGCGCGGCGTGCCCGACTCCCTGCCAGAGGAGATGCGCCCCATGGCAAGGAGCATATGCGACTCCTTTGACGGCGCGGCAAAGCGGCTCATGGATCTGGGACTCGGCTATCTCACCCTCGACCGCGCCTCGTCCACGCTGTCCACGGGAGAAAGGCAACGTATGCAGCTCGCCCGCGCCGTAAGAAATCGCACCACAGGTGTGCTTTACATCCTCGACGAGCCCTCGATCGGCTTGCACCCATCCAACCTCGAGGGACTCAAAGGCGTCATGGACGACCTCATCGCGGACGGAAATTCCGTCGTGCTCGTAGATCACGACGTAAACGTGCTCAGACACGCCGACCACTTCATAGAGCTGGGTCCCTGCGCGGGCGCGGACGGCGGAGAGATAATCGCGCAAGGCAGCCTTTGCGACATCGAAAATTCTCCCGCCTCCAAACTCGGCGGCTTCCTCTCGGGCGAAAAAGTCATAGAGACAGGCGAACATCCATCGTCCGAAGAAATGTTCGCATTTGGCAAAATCGAGCTTTTAACATCTCAGATCCACACTGTAAAACCCCTGTTTGCGTCAATTCCCAAAGGTAGGATGACCGCGGTGACCGGCGTTTCGGGCTCGGGCAAAACTACGCTCGTGCTCGAGAGCCTCATACCCGCGCTGGAGGCAAACATCAAGGGCGCGCCCCTTCCTCCGCATGTAAAAAGCGTACGCGCGGACGGCATTGCGCAAGTCAAACTCATAGACTCCGCGCCCATAGGCATAAACGTCCGCTCTACCGTCGCGACATACGCGGACGTACACGACGAACTTCGCAAAGTCTTTGCAAAGACCGCGGACGCAAAAGAGAGAAAACTCAAGGACGGCGATTTTTCATACAATACGGGCAAACTGCGCTGTCCCACCTGCGACGGCACGGGCACGATAAGTCTGGACGTGCAATTTTTGCCCGACGTGGACATCCCCTGCCCCGACTGCGGCGGCTCCCGCTACGGCAAAGAGGCAAGCCTCGTGAAACGGACGTCAAAGGACGGAGAGGCGCACTCCCTGCCCGAACTCATGGATATGAGCGTGGACGAGGCGCTGAAAGCATGCGACGACCTGCCGCAGGTGAAGCGCAAACTCGGCGTATTGCACGACCTCGGCTTAGGCTATCTCACCCTCGGCGAGCAGACCCCCGCACTGTCCGGCGGAGAGGCGCAACGCCTCAAGCTCGCGAGCGAAATGGGCAAGGGACAGTCCGATACGGTGTTCGTATTTGACGAGCCGACTATAGGGCTGCATCCCCTCGACGTAAAAGTGCTGCTGGGCGTTTTCAACTCTCTCATTCAAAATGGCGCGACCGTCATCGTCATCGAGCACGACCTCGACGTCATCAAAAACGCAGACTACGTCATAGATATGGGCCCGGGCGGCGGCGAAGAAGGCGGTAAAATAGTCGCCACGGGCACCCCCGCTGAGCTCGCAAACGCCCCCCAAAGCATAACGGGCAAATACCTCAAAGAACACATATCCGCGCGCAAAGAGTGACCTGCGCCGTATTTGGTATAATTTAAAAATTGATATGGCGTCCCACACTCCGCGCAAGACATAAAATCAAAACAGCGAAAGACCCCGCACGCTGTGTTTTATTGCTTGCATAATATATTTTTCAAGCCTGAGCAATAGGAGAATGTATTCCCGCAATTTGGGCAACATCCAAACAAATTCGAACAAAAAAATCTGTCATAAAAATTTGCAATTTTATAAGCATAAGGTATAAAATCGATTCAGAGATATTGCGTTTTAGTATGGAATTTAATGAAACCAAAAAAAGGAGATAAATATGAGCATATTCGATGAGTTAATAAAGTTGGATGAAACGGGAAATATACGTTTTACAAGATGGATAGAATGGCGGCATCGCAGTATAGGCTTAATACATTGTTCTACATGTGTTGCCCTTGATAAGTGTTGGTTTTTGGATATGAAAAAGCCCAAACACCCTCAACATAACAATTGTCATTGCTATATGGTTCAAATACCTACGCCAAATTGTGACAACACAAAAGCGGAATGTCCGTTGGATAAATTCACGGGATACATTTTTGCCGATAAATATTCATGGAATGGAAAGAGAAAATTGTATGAGACGTTAGGTTTTACAATTGAAGATGCTACATACCTGAAAAAGGAGTATGAACATCAGGCACAGGCGGAATATTGCAAAGGTAATTATCAACTTGGTAAACTAGATTCAAGAGGACAAAGAATAAATATCGATATTAAATTTATGCGAAATAACAGGCAAATTGTTTTTACTTCCGGATGGATGGTTAGAGCAAAAGGTCTGATAACAAATAATACTCCACTTGGAGATTAGAAGGTGACAAATGAAATATCTTGATTTGGTGGAACTGATCGTAGAAAAGCCGGCATATTTGAAAGCAGGAGTAAAACGTGGCGATTTTGGAGCTGTTATGTCAAAAGAAGCAATAGACGGCAAATGGCAGGTCGTATTCTCCGAGTTTTACACCGGCAAAGATATTGCGGATATTATGGTGTATGAAAACGATTTGAAGGTGCACGATTTTGTTCCTTTGGACAGATATCCAAAATAGCAATGCATGACGCAAACAATATGTGAAGCGGGGGTCTCCGCCGCTTCGCAGCCCATACGGGAGCGGTGGCGGCATAGCCGACAGCGGATGCAGCTCCCGCACGCAGAGCGAAAGCCTCTTCTGTTTGTTTATAAATGTATATCTAACGAGGTCAAACATATAGTTGCTTATCAAAAAAAAGTCGTGAGCGGAGCAACGATTGCGCAAACTGTACGACATAACAAGCGATTTTTTGCTCGGCTTGTCCGAAATTTGATACCTGTCGCGAGAAATCGCGCATTTTGGAGCGACGCGACGACCGTATGAGAAAACATAATTTTCAAAATTTTTTTGGAGCATTGAACAAGCGCGCCGAAAGTGGTATCATCATATTGCCGACATTCTCGGACAAAACTTTCGGAGGCGCATATGTGCACAGCGGCAACTTTTAAGACTAAGGACTTTTATTTCGGAAGAAATCTCGATTATGAATACTCCTACAACGAGACGGTGACGGTGACTCCGCGCAACTTCCCGTTCAAATTCCGCGCGGCGGGCGAGAGCGAGAGCCACCTCGCGATGATAGGCATGGCGTTTGTGCAGGACGGCTACCCGCTCTATTATGACGCGACGAACGAGGCGGGGCTGAGCATAGCGGGGCTGAACTTCCCGAGGAATGCGTTTTATCCGCCAAAAGCCGAAAATATGACGAACGTCGCGCCTTTTGAGTTTATCCCCTACATCCTCTGCGACTGCAAAAGCGTGAAGGACGCGCGGAAAAAACTTGAAAATCTCAACATATACGACGAAAATTTCTCGCCCGCACTGCCCCACTCTCCCCTGCACTGGCTCATATCCGACAAGGACGAGAGTATAGTCGTCGAGCCTATGAAGGACGGGCTGAAGGTATACGACGATCCCGTGGGCATACTCACAAACAACCCCTCTTTTGATTTTCATATGACAAATCTTGCGACCTATCTCAACGTCACGCGCGAGGAGCCCACAAGCCGTTTCGCGCAGGACTTCGCCCTCACGCCGTACAGCCGCGGCATGGGCGCGATAGGCCTCCCCGGGGACTTGTCCTCCGCGTCGAGGTTTGTCAAAGCCGCCTTCACAAAGCTCAACTCCATATCGGGGGACGGCGAGGTCGAGAGCGTAAGCCAATTCTTCCACATCCTCGGCTCCGTAGAGCAGCAGATGGGATGCTGCAGAGTGGAAAAGGGCTTCGAGCATACGATCTACTCCTCTTGTTGCAACGCGACGAAGGGCGTCTACTATTACACCACCTACAATAACTCCCGCATAGTCGGCGTGGATATGCGCCGCGAGGAGCCGGACTCCGCCGCCCTCGTCTCCTACCCCCTGCAAAAACAGACCGAGCTACTCATACAAAATGTGTGAGATATAACGTGCGGCATATAGACTAAAGCATGAAAAGCGTGGGGACTCAGATAAGGCGGACGGCGGGTAAGGGGCGCTCGGACGAAGATGATGATATAATTAGTTGCATATTATGTCCCTTTTGTTTTTGAGCGCGTTTTTTTAATATATTGAACTTGCGTACTTGCAGGCGGGTGGCGCGCGTGGTAAAATGTAAAGGATAAAAATTTTGCGCTATGTCCCGAAACGGCGGCGCCGGCGCCGCAACAAAATAAGCTACCCGTGAGGATATCGGGACGGGAGAGGGAGTCCATGAGAGACAGAGTCAAAAAAGCGTTGCTGTTGCTCGCGCTGGGCATAACGGTCAATATCGCGCTTGCCTTCATAAAACTGTACGTGGGGCTTGCCTCGAACAGCCTTACCATCATGCTGGATTCCATAAACAGCTTTTTCGACATCATCACCTGTTTTGTCACGGTGTTGGCGTTTTGCGTGCTGCTGCGTTTCAAAAGCGAATCCGCTCCCTACGGGTATGGGCGGAGCGAGTATCTTGCGAGCTTTGTCGTCGCGGTCGTATCCTGCGTCGTGGGCGGGCTGTTTTTCATAAGATCCCTCAATAGAATGGCTATGCCCGAGCCCGTGTGGTTTGGCGTAGAGAGTTGCGTGCTCATCTCCGTGACTATACCAATAAAGCTGGGCGTAGGACTTTTTTATCATTTTGCAAACAAAAAATTGCGCTCAAAGGCGCTTGACGCGATAGCTTTGGACAGCTATTTGGACACGGCGATAACCTCCGCCACCCTCGTCTCATTTGTCATTTCGAGCAGAGTGGACTATGCCGTGGACGCGATAGTCGGCATGGTCCTAAGCGTCGTCATCATAGTGTTCGCCGTGAAAATGGTCGTGGACAGCGTAAAGGCTGTGGTCTCGGGCGACGTGCCGAAGGACGCGGCGGAGCGCATAAAGGACGCGGCAAGCAAGCTCCCCTGCGTGGAGAGCGTGGACAGCGTGGTCATACACGATTACGGCTACGGCGAGAAGATAGCCTCCGTATGCGTCAAAGTGAAACGCGGCGTTTCCATGGAGGACTTCGACGCGCAACGGCAGGAGCTCTTTCAAACCGTCGTGGCGGATCTCAATGAGGAGTATGCGCCCGAGATACAGCTCGTCCCTAAACTTTCGCAAGAGGAAAACGCGCCCCCATATGACCAAAACGCCGCCTGTGAACAGGACGAAACAACCGAAACCGACGCCGAATGAGAAACGACAAGAGGCGTGTATAAGCACGCTCGGGCAGAGGGTCACTGATATATAACGTAATGCCGGATAGAGGCGCTCGGGTCCCCAAAATAATTATGAAGTGATTTTTTGGGGTGAGTACAAGGGGTGCGCTAAATTCAGTGACCCCCACCATCGCGCGATAGCGCGGAGCCTCCCCCTATATAGATGTTTGTCATCTACACCTATGTTGCAGAAGGGAGATGCCAACGCTCGGACTAGGGGATTCCTCACTTTACCCCACAAAAACACTGCGTATTTTTGCGGGGACCCCATTATGCTCGGAATGACAGCGCGGACGACGCCGACGCGGCAAATTTTAATGAGGCGAATATATTGACTGTAAATAATTATGATGTTAAAATCTTTTTATAGGCTTTAATATGTTTTATAAGCATATATTGGGCTTTGGAACGACAAAAAGATCAAAAAAGGAAGAACGCATATGAGATTCAAGATCAATGTCGAGCTCGATCCGGAGTGGGTGCTCTCTCATCGTGACGACCCCGTTTTGCCCGTCGCGACGCTAATAAACGAGTTTGACAAACATTTTAGGTGCATCATCGACGACAGCGGACCGAGCGAACTTTTGTTCACTGTGGAATCCGACAGAGGATTTGAATTTGTCCGCAACAGGATATACGAAATATTCTCATCGATATACGGCGCGCCCGCTCCAAGCGTGATGCGCGTCTCTTTGGCGGAAAACACTCCGTCTTTCGAGATGGGCGGCGCGACGACATCCACATCGAGCGGCGAAAGGAATGCCGAGGAGTCGGGAGCGACGTCCGCAGACTTCCTTGACAGGCTGTGCCGCCGTACGGCGGGCGGAGATACTGCCACGAACGGCCGACCGACTTCTGGGAACGCTGCCGCCCGACCCAAAGGCGGGGACGCAACGAATAATATACTTGCCGAGATACAGTCCCTCGTCGGCGCGGAAGAATTTGTCGAGCTTGCAAAGGAACTTGTCAAAATAGCGCCCGAGATAAAGGAGAGAGGGCTCGAGCGCCTCGTCCTGTCGAGGTGCTACTTGTTTGCGATAAGCGACGGATGCGGTTTTTCAACGGCGGCTTCCCTGCTCGCAAAATTGTACGGGGCGCTCGGTTTCGCCTGCTATGAGAGCGTGAACGAGATAATTTTGCCCCCATTCACGGACAATATGGATAAGTTGAGACCCGTATTCGCCGCGATAGAGTCTCCCTCTTCCGACGTCTACCGCACCGTGATATCGCTTGACATAAGCGAGTGGATGAACAAAACTACAAACGTAAATTTCCGAGCCATACTCAAGGCGATAGAGGCAAACAAGGATCATCTCGTAGTGCTCTTCCGCATACCCTACGTCGAAAAGGAGCTCGTGAGCGGCATAAGCAGGACTTTGAACGATATGATGACAACAAAGCTCGTCAGCTTCCCTCCCGCCACGCGCGAGCAAATACTTGACTTCGCCAAAAAAGAGCTGGGCGACAAGGGCTTTACGGTGCAAAGCGCCGCGCTCGAACAGATCTGGAACAGGCTCAACGAGGAGAAGAGCGACGGCAGATTCTATGGCATCAAGACTGTCAAAAAGGTGCTGGACGAGCTTGTCTATGACAAGATAGCGAACAGCCACGGCAAATGCGGCAGCGTCATATCGGGCAAGGACGCTTCCGATCTTTTGAAAATGGAAAATCCCGACAAACGCACGGCGCAACAGATGCTCGACGCTCTTATCGGCAACGAGACTCTAAAAGACCAGCTCAACGCCATAGTCGCGCAGATAAAGCTTGCAAAGCTCTCAGAAGAGGAGACTCCCTGCATACATATGCGCTTCGTCGGCAATCCCGGCACGGGCAAGACTACGGTCGCGAGGATAGTGGGCAAGATGCTAAAGGAGGAAGGCATTCTGCGCATAGGCGGATTCTTCGAGGTGAGCGGCAGGGATTTCTGCGGCAGATACATTGGCGAGACAGCACCCAAGACTGCAAGCATATGTAGGGACGCCTACGGCTCCGTCCTGTTTATCGACGAGGCATATTCCCTCTATCGCAGCAGCGACGAGGATTCGAGAGATTTCGGAAGAGAGGCTCTCGATACGCTCATCGCCGAGATGGAGAACCACCGCGACGACTTTGTCGTGATAATGGCGGGATATACGGACGAGATGGACAAGCTCATGCAGGGCAACCGCGGACTCAAGAGCAGAATGCCCTACACTATCGAATTCCCCAACTTCACGCGCGAACAGCTGTTTGAGAT
Source organism: uncultured Clostridia bacterium (assembly GCA_947628855.1). Lineage (GTDB taxonomy): Bacteria > Bacillota > Clostridia > Christensenellales > CAG-917 > CAG-475. Next base: position 8,039 of record CANRBM010000004.1, read on the forward strand.
ATTCCGCTCCCTGCTTGCGACGCACAAGTATGAAGAACAGCTTGTTGACGTCGCGAAAAAGTACTTCGACGAGCTCCCCGAGGACCTCATCACCTCAAAGGAATTCAGCAACGGTCGCTTTGTCCGTAACCTCTACGAGAGGACGTGGGCAAAGGCGGCGCTGAGATGCCAACTCGCGGGACTTAAGACCGTTACCCTGTCCTGCAAGGACTTCGAGCTCGCTTCCGCCGACAAGGACTTCGCTCTCGACGGCGGCAAGAAAAAGGCGAGACTCGGATTTTATTGATATCAAATATAAAGGAGAATATTATGGCTACGGAACAAGAACTCAAACAGGCGGCAAGCCTATTCAAGACCTTGTGCGATTATCTGGATGAAAATACATGGAACTACAAAAAGGCGGACGACTCTTTGGGCGTCACATTCGGCACAAAAGGAGACGATCTTCCCATACCAATCATCATCAGGATCAACCCCGAGCTTATGGTGCTGTCTATATACGCCACAATGCCCTTCGAGATCCCCGAGGATATGCGCGTGCCTATGGTCGTCGCCGTCACGGCGGCTACGCACTGCATGGTGGACGGCGGTTTTGACTACGACGTCAAGTCGGGCAAGATACTGTTCAGGATCACATCCACCTTTCGCGAAAGCATAATCGGCAAAAAACTCATCGAGTATATGCTCGGCTGCGCTTGCGTGATGACAGACGAATTCAACGACAAGTTCTACAAAATGGTACAAGAAAAAATGTCCGCCGGCGAAATGCTGGATATGATCTATAAGGAGGCGTAACTATGGCAAACAATATTTCCGCGACTATATACAGATATCTGTGCGAATTGTTTGACGGCAGAAATTATAAGTACACCAAAAACGACGACGAGCTCCGCCTCGAGATCGTCATGGTCGGCGAGGACGAGCCTATGCGCTTCTACATCAACGTAGACGAGGCAAGGTCTCTCGTGATCTTCAGATCCTTCCTGCCCTTCAAATTCAAAGAGGACAAACGTATAGCGGGCGCTATCGCCGTATGCAATATCAACTATAATGTCTGCGACGGCTTGTTCAACACCGACGTGCGCAACGGCTCGACTTATTTCAAACTCACAACTTCCTATCGCGACAGCATAATCTCCAAAGCCGTGCTCGAGCAAATGTTCGAGCTCTCTTGCCAAATGGTCGATAAGTATAACGACCGCCTCGCCGCCGTCAACGACGGCACCCTCGACCCTAACGACATAGGTTGAGTTTGTTTATGTGGGGTTCCACCCCACTCCCCGGCAAGGGACTTTGTCGCCCCCGCAGGGCTCCTCGCCCTGCATGCCCCAGGTGGGGCGCTGCCCCACACCCCGGCAAGGGACTTCGTCCCCTGCACCCCAAGCTAAAAAGCGCGAATGTGGCTCTTTTTAAACCCCACAAAATCACTGCGTAATTTTGCGGGGACCCCTCACATCGCACACATTCGCGCTTTTTGATTGTGTGTATGGTATGAATTCCTGCGTGAGAGCTTGATATTAGCGTCACGCATAGTCCAAGATTTTTACTATAAAACAGGGAGATGTTTCGACTTCGCTGCGCTCCGCTCAACATGACATCAAGAATAAACCTGTCATTTCGAGCGTAGTCGAGAAATCCCCTAGTTGCACCCCCGCCCTCACTGGGTAGTTAGCGTGAAACCGCTTGCTCCGCGAAGTCGCTCGGACAAAGCGTCCGCCCGTGTATTAAAACGCTCGGACAATGCTAACATGAATATAAAGCTCACACGCAGGAGTTTAGCACTTGCATACAATCAAAAAACGCGAGCGACGGCAAGTATTTGCCTAGCTCGCACCTTTAGCTTGGGGTGCAGGGGGTGAAACCCCTTGCCGAGGTGTGGGGCAGCGCCCCACATAAGTAATACGGGGCTTACATGCGAGTGGTTTTGTCCTCGCCTATGCCGATCATGCCGTCGAGCTGATATTTTTTGCCGTTGGTGTCGGTGATATAGCCTTTGAGGGTGCCGAACGGGAGCGCATAATAGCAGTCGATGACAAGGGCGTGGATGGGCATATAAAAGACTTGGTTTATGGTGAATGTGACGTCCACAAGTCCTTTGCCCAACTCGTCGGTGACGTGCCATTCTTTCGCCTTTTTCTTGCCGTCCTTGTGCGTAAAGACGACGGGGGGCATGGGATAGGACTCGTTTTCGAGCCAAATGACGTTTTCGTTGTATTGAGGTTGGTCTACGGACTGGTTTCTTGTGAGGTTGAAGGCGAAATACTTCTCCTCGCCGTCGATTTTGAGCTTGCCCATTGATGTCAGCCAATCGTAGTGCGCGTGGAAGGGATAGAAACCCTTGTGATCGTCGATTATGCCGACGGAGCGCTCGTTTGTGGCGTAGCGCTTGCCGTTGATGTCGATGTAGCCTGTGGCTTTGAAGAAATCCTTCTCGCTGTACAGCGCGTTGCGATAGGAGCCGTCCTTGTTCTTGGCGAGGGGCATGACTCCGTTTGCGAGGGGAGCCAATCTCTCAAATTTGATGTCTATGGCAAACTCTCCGTTTTTGCCTTTTGTAAAGCCTTTCGCGCAGGCTTTGCCGTTCATAAAGTCGTTTTCTATTTTATATTCGCTCTTTTTGGTCTTGCAGTAGCAGTAGTCGTTGACAAGCTGCGACGCGACGCGGACGTTCTTTTTGGATGCGATGTTGCGCCAGCTGTACACCTTGTCCTCCGCCTTGTCGTACCATACGAAGATGGAAAAGCGGATCGCGCCTATTTTGTACACCGCGCTTATAAGCGCGCCTTCGTCCATGCCTACCTCGAAAGCCTCCCACTCCGTAAGTCTGCTGCCTATAAGGAAGTCGGGCATACGCGGTCCGCAAGGCTTGTGCGTCTCAAGCAAATTTATGTTTTGCCAAGGCGCGTCAAAAGTGCCAAAATGTACTTGCCCGTCCTCAACGATGCTGTTTGGCGTCGAGACGGGTTTTCGCGTCGGATGTATATAATCCGCTTGCTTTTTCTCTTTCAAATCGCTCATATTTTCTCCCCCGAGCAAACAATGGGTTGCTGCCACATGCTGTGCTCATTCTTATTAATATATAGTTTAACACAACACTTTGCGCCTAGCAATACATTTTTTCACAAGTGTATAAAAAAATCATGCGCGTCAATAATTTTTTCAAAAGGAGAAATATATTATGTCTTTCAATCCATTCAATGAGACCCCCGAAAGAAGTGAAAAACTGTTTTTCGACTTCAAGAACATCTATCCCGAAAGCTATCTCAAGGACAGCACGGATCCATTCACAAAGACGCGCGTCATTTTGATGAACGGCACGGAATACGAGGCGGTGTGGTATTCGCACCAATTCTCCCGCCACTGCAAGAACAACGACTTGCGCCGCGAGTTGGAATTTGTAAGACGCAGCGAGCAGATGCAACAAAAAAAGATCGCCTGCCTCAAACCTAAGGACGAGGGCGTGCTCGAGACCACTATCGCATATGAACAGCTCGCCGTCGAACTCACCGCCATACTTGCTCAGCGCGAACCCGATAAGCATGTCAAGGCGGCGCTCGACTTCGCCCTGCTCGAGGACTTCGACCACCTGTATCGCTATGCGGACCTTCTCGATATGGAACAAGGCATACAGGCGGACAAGCTCGTCGGCGGCTACACGGAGATAACCCCGGGGCGCCCCACGCTCGCGCATCCGCGCCATCCCTACGACGAAATACGCAAGCCCGTCAATTTCAAAAAGTGCGCGCCTATCACAAAGCTCGACGTCGCCATAATCACCGCCGCGGAACAGCAGACGATGAACTACTATATGAATCAGTGCGCCTTCTACGAGAGCGACCTCGGGCGCAGGCTGTATCAAGAGATCGCGCTCGTCGAGGAGGAGCACGTCACACAATACGGCTCGCTCATGGACGTAAACGAGGGTTGGCTGGAATGCTGGCTCAATCACGAGTACACCGAGTGCTATCTCTATTACTCCTGCTGGCAGGACGAGACGGACAAGAAGATCAAAAAGCTGTGGGAACAATGCTTGCTTCAAGAGATCGCGCACCTTCATCTCGCCGCCGACGCCCTCAAACGCTACGGCAAAAAGGAGTGGCAAGAAGTCATCCCCGACGGCAATTTCCCCGAGCTCATCCGCTTCTCGCCACAGGAAAAATATATCCGAAAAGTGCTCGCCGAGACCGTTGAAAATACCGCGCTCAGAGAGGGCTATATCAACGTCAACGAGCTTGGCAGCGACGCGGACTTCTTCGCCTTCCAAAAACTCGCCATAGGCAACGAAAAACTCGCCCCAAGTCATCAAGTCATCCGCGCGCATATCGACCGTACGGGCATGGACTATCGCGCCGAACACGCCGAAAATCCCGTCCCCTCCCTCCGTAACAGAACGGACGACAACATCCATTTGGGCCGTACCCATAGGAAGTGATGTCTTTGTGAGCTACGCGCCCACTCCTCGGCAAGGGACTTCGTCGCCCCATGCAGGGCTGCTCGCCCCGCCGCCCCATGCGGGGTTCCACCCCGCGCCCCGGCAAGGGACTTCGTCCCCCTGCACCCCAAGCTAAAAACGCGCGAACGTCGTGACTTTCGTCACTTGTTCGCGCGTTTTTGATTGTGTGTATGGTATGAACTCCAGCGTGATAGCTTGATTTTTACGTTTACCGTGTCCGCGCGATTAACGTAACCTTTGTCCGAGCGTAATCGGGGTCCCCGCAAAATTGCGCAGTAATTTTGCGGGGTAGGCTTGTAAACGGCGGAGTTGTATGGTATAATGTCAAATCGGAAAAAAAACTTTTTCGGAGGTATATATGTTCATCACAAACGACATCAAATACGTCGGCGTAAACGATCGCGACATCGACCTGTTTGAGGGGCAATACGTCGTGGAAAACGGCATGGCGTACAACTCCTACGTCATAGTTGACAAGAAGATAGCTGTGTTTGACACGGTAGACAGGCGCTTCGGCGACAAGTGGCTTGCAAACATCAAGGGCGCGCTTGGCGCAAAGGCTCCGGACTTCCTCATCGTCCAGCACATGGAGCCTGACCACTCCGCGAATATCGCGCTGTTTATGGCGAAATATCCGACGGCTACGATAGTTTCATCCGCGAAGGCGTTCAAGATGATGGGACAATTTTTCGGCACGGAATTTGAAAATCGCCGCATAGTCGTGGGCGAGGGCGATACGCTCTCCCTCGGCGAGCACGAGCTCACGTTTGTGACTGCGCCCATGGTGCATTGGCCGGAGGTCATCGTCACCTACGACAGCAAGGATAAGGTGCTGTTTTCGGCAGATGGGTTCGGAAAATTCGGCGCGTTGGACGCGGACGAGGACTGGGCTTGCGAGGCGAGAAGATACTATATCGGCATAGTCGGCAAGTACGGCGCGCAGGTGCAGGCGCTCTTGAAAAAGGCGGCAGGTCTGGACATACAGATCATCTGCCCTCTTCACGGTCCCGTACTCAGCGAGAACCTCGGCTACTATCTCAACCTCTACAACATATGGTCATCCTACGGCGTGGAGTCGGACGGCATAATGATCGCCTACACATCAGTCTACGGACATACGAAAGCGGCGGTGGAGAAACTTGCTGGGAAATTGAAGGAAAAGGGCTGCCCCAAAGTCGTCGTCACCGACCTCGCGCGCGAGGATATGGCGGAGGCTGTCGAGGACGCCTTCAGATATGGCAAACTCGTGCTTGCGACAACTACATACAATGCGGAGATATTCCCCTTCATGCGCGAGTTCATCAACCATCTCACGGAGCGCAACTTCCAAAACAGGCACATCGCTTTCATCGAAAACGGCAGCTGGGCGCCAATGGCTACGCGCGTTATGAAGGGCTTGCTTGAGGGCTGCAAAAACTTGACTTATGCGGAGCATAACGTGCGCATACTTTCCGCCCTCAACGCGGAGAGCGAGGCGCAACTTGAGGCGCTTGCTACGGAGCTTTGCTGCGACTATATAGCGCGCGGCGCGGACGCGGACAAATTCGATTTGAAGGCGCTGTTCAACATCGGCTACGGGCTGTACGTGGTCACCTCCCGCGACGGCGCAAAGGACAACGGCCTCATCGTAAACACCGTGACGCAGCTCACAAATACGCCAAACCGCATAGGCGTCACAATAAACAAGGCAAACCTCTCACATGACATCATCAAAAAGACGGGAGTGCTCAACGTCAACTGCCTCTCCGTCGAGGCGCCCTTCAAGGTGTTTGAGAATTTCGGCTTCAGAAGCGGCAGGGATTGCAATAAGTTTGCAGACTGCGAGGAAATACTGCGCTCTGACAACGGTCTCATCTTCCTGCCCCGCTACATCAACTCCTTCATGTCCCTCAAGGTGGAGAGCACGGTGGACCTCGACACGCATACCATGTTTGTGTGCACCGTCACGGAGTCGCGCGTCATCTCCCCCGTCGAGACAATGACCTACAACTACTATCAGCAGAACGTCAAACCCCGCCCTAAGACCGAAAACAAGAAGGGCTGGGTGTGCAAGGTGTGCGGCTACGTCTACGAGGGCGACGAGCTCCCCGAGGACTTCGTCTGCCCCCTCTGCAAGCACGGCGCAAGCGACTTTGAGAGGATACAATAAAACATAACTCTCTGTCAAAAGCGACAAGTAAAATTAAAGACTGATTTATTCAAAAGGCTTGTGCTTAACGCTCAAGCCTTTTCTTTTTATATTAACATTTTATATTTTTTGACCCATAGCTATATTTTGACGCCGAAGAGCGGGAGCAAGGTCACGGCTATGCCGAGAAGGAGGGTGTAGGCGGCAAAGGGCATGAGTGTGTGATTTTTGACGAGCTTGAGGAAGAGGGTTATTGCGGCAAGACCCGACAAAAACGCCGCCGCGACGCCTACGAGCATGGGCAGCCAGCCTACGTCGAGGGTCACGCCGCCCCTCATTATGTCCACGCCTTCCATGAGCGCGGAGCCTACTATTATGGGCACGGACAGCAAGAATGAGAAGTCAGCCGCCTCGCTCCTGTCTACGCCCGAGAGGGTCATCGCGGACACCGTAGCGCCGCTGCGCGATACGCCCGGCAAAACGGCTATACCTTGCAAAACGCCTGTTAATATACTTATTTTGGGTGTAAGAAGTGCCGTTTTGGTCGGTTTAAGTTTTTCGCCCGCAAACAACAGGCATGCCGTAAGCACGAATCCGAAGCCCAAAAGTTTGCCATCCAAAAGCGCGGGCGCGGCGAATTTGAACACGAGCGCAATGAGGACCGTAGGCACGCAAGCGATCAAAATATAGCCCGTCGTCTTTTGCAGGGGGTGCCGCGCCAGCTCCCATATCCGCTTGCGCATCGCGATGAGCACCGCAACAAGAGTGCCGACGTGCACCGCTATATTGAAGGGCAGGCTTGCGCATCCTATCCCCAACTTTTCAAGCAGCAGCAGGTGTCCCGATGACGATATGGGCAAAAACTCGCTCGCCCCCTGCACTATCCCGAGTATCAACGCCTCCCACCATGTCATAAGCCGCACAAAAGCGAATTTTCCGCTTTACTATTCTCCCCATTTTGTTTATAATACCAATAGATATTCTCACTTTCGCGCTTTTAGACCAAAAGCAAAGGAGCATTATGAAACTCGGAGTTGTCGGATTGCCGAATGTAGGCAAAAGTACGCTGTTCAACGCGATCACAAAGGCGGGTGCGCAGGCGGCAAACTATCCCTTTTGCACAATAGAGCCCAACGTGGGCGTAGTCGCCGTCCCCGACGAGAGGCTTGAAAAGCTCGCCGCCCTCTACGACAGCAAAAAGATAACCTATACCACGCTTGAATTTGTGGATATCGCGGGACTCGTCAAGGGCGCAAGCCGAGGCGAAGGGTTGGGCAATAAATTCCTGTCCCATATACGCGAAGTGGACGCAATCGTGCACGTGGTGCGCTGTTTCGACGACGAAAATATTACGCACGTGGACGGAAGCGTGAATCCCGCCCGCGACATAGATACTATCGACCTCGAGCTCATCTTCGCCGACCTCGAGACCCTCGACCGCCGTATGACAAAAGCGCTCAGCATGGTCAAAGCGGACAAAAAATATCAAGAGGACATCGACCGACTGAACATAATGAAACAATGCCTCGAGGCGGGCAAGCGCCTCAGCTCCCTCAAAGTGGACGAGGAGTTCAAGGCGTTCATAGACGCGCAATTTTTGCTCACGTCCAAACCCGTCATCTATGTCGCCAACACGGACGAGGCGGGTATCGCGGGCAACGCCTACACCGCCGAAGTACAGCGCATCGCCGCCACGGAAGGCAGCGAGTGTATTGTGCTTTGCGCTAAGCTCGAAGAGGACCTCTCCGCCCTCGCCGACGACGAGCGCGCTATGTTTATGGAAGAATACGGTCTTTCGGAGAGCGGTCTCGACCGCCTTGTCAAGGCGTCATACAAACTGCTCGGTCTCATAAGCTATCTCACCGCGGGCGAAAAGGAAACGCGCGCCTGGACTATCGTCAAGGGCACAAAAGCTCCCGAGGCAGCAGGCAAGATACACAGCGATTTCGAGCGCGGCTTTATCCGCGCCGAGATCGTGGACTACGATACCCTGCTCGAGTGCGGCTCCTTCAACGCCGCCAAAGACAAAGGCAAAGTCCGCAGCGAAGGCAAAGACTACGTCATGCAGGAAGGCGACGTCGTCCTCTTCCGCATAAACGTGTGATGAGTTATGTGGGCTACTCGCCCACGCCTCGGCAAGGGACTTCGTCCCCTGCACCCCAAGCTAAAAACGCGCAAACGTCGGCACTTTCGTGCCTAGTTTGCGCGTTTTGATTTGTATGCAATGTCCAAAACTCATGCGGGTGAGAGCTTGATAAAACACAATTTTTAAAAGTACAGCTGATTTGATAATTATTTTTGACTTCGCTTTTTCTCTTTCACCGCTAACGTGATTTCTGTAATAAGTATCGGAAATACGACCGGAACAACTACTGAGACGATCAAATAGCCGATAAACCCGATTTTCACGTCCAAAATATACTTGCAAATCAACAATATGCTCCCTATGACCATAAGCGTCAAAGAAAAAATTATCAGCAATATTGCAAAAAGTTTATTTGCGCACTTCCATGTTTCTGCATCTCTTGACGCTCTGCGCGTTTTGTATCCCCATAAGTCATTTATGGGTGGGATCTTAACGCGCAAGATCACTCCTATAATAAGGAAAAAACCTTGTAATATAAATACTGAACAAATGTCAAATTTCATGTTTCACCTTTTCCATTATAAGCGACGTTCTGCATTATGTCAAATGTGCACTGTTACACTTTTTACAGGCGAGCCTTCCGGCATAGCATAAGCGTTTATCCGAGACTTGTTTCTACATCTATGCAAATTTACCTGCAAAATCACTCGAACATGGGGATTTCTTGACTACGCTCGAAATGACACGTTATATTACCTGTCATGCTGAGCTATACGGGGTCCCCGCAAAAATACGTAGTAGTTTTACGGGGTATAGGATACGGGGTCCCCGCAAAAATATGAAATGTTTTTGTGGGGTAAGGAGTCGAAACATCCCCCGGATAAAGGCACTGCCTCTTCACTTGGGGATTCCTCGACTGCGCTGCGCTTCGCTCGGAATGACAATATATACATGCTGTCATGCTGAGCGAAGTCGAAACATCCCCCTGTTATACCCCACAAAATCACTGCGTAATTTTGTGGGGACCCCGATGATGCTCAGACAAAAGTAACGTTAATCACTCGGACAAAGCGCCACGTCAATATCAAGCTATCACGCAGGAGTTTTGACGCTTGCATACAAACCAAAACGCGCGAACCAGTGACGAAAGTCACGACGTTTGCGCGTTTTTAGCTTGGAGTGCAGGGGACGAAGTCCCTTGCCGCAGTGTGGGCGCGTAGCCCACAAAAATCTCAGATATTATATCCGCATTCGCGGGCTTTTTTGAGCCACTCGTCGCCGTCGAGTATGAGGAGCATATGTCCGAACGGGAGGGTCGCCATGTACTTTTGCGCCTCTTTGGTGAGTTTGGCGTTGGTGGAGTAGATGAATTTTGTTGGACGCTGGGCTTTGCCCGACTTTTGCTCGCCGAAGAGGTGATAGGCAACGATGCCGATAAACTCGCGCACGTCCTTGATGTTGATGTTGTTGCCTGCGGCGCGGTGCTTGCTTTGGATGATGATGTACTCCTTGAACCCCATGCCGTCCGTGCCCTTGATGTAGCAATCCACTCCGTTGTCGCCGCTGCTGTCCGTGTTTTCGCTTTTTAATTCCTTTAGAATACCGAATTTTTTGTACCACTCGTACAGCATGCGCTGGGTGTGAATGTTGAATTCCTCGCCGCTGAGCCCGTGGATGAGCTCCTCGTTTTTCTTGGGAGGAAGGCTGTAGGCGCCGCTCTTTTTGTCGAAGAGTATCTTGCCCGCGTCCTTGAGGTTGGACAGCAGCTGTCCCGCGCGCGTGCGCAACCGCTTTGCCTCGTCCTTGCCCTCGGACTTATCGCCCTCGACAATGGTCAATATCTCGCGGCGGGTGTGCTTTTCTTTTTTCACCGAGTCCAAAATTTTGCGCTCTATCTCCGCGTCCTCATTGGCGAGCTTGAGCGCCTTAGCTTTGACTGCCTTCTCGGGCTTTGCTTTGCTCGCCGCGGATCTTACATCTGCCTTGAGTGGAGCTTGCTCCTTTTTTGAGGAAGTCGCGGATGGTTTTTCACTTTCGTTCTGCTTATCGGCTGTCTGAGGCTTCTTCTTTTGCGCGCTCTGTTTGTCCGCGTGCTTTGCTCCCTTACCGCGTTCGGCATTGCCCTTGGCGTCGGGAGCGCCCTGCTCCGCCTTGAGCGCCGCGGGCTCGACTTCGCGCGCGTCCTCTATCTCGCAAAGGAAAAGCGTCGCATTTTCGGCGTCCTGCCGTATATATCCGTCCCTGATGAGCGCGTCCAAAACGCCGCCCAAAACGCTACATACGTTGTTGTATCTGCTGGTGGGCGACTTGTCCTTCAACTCCTCCTTGTCAAGCAAGCCCTCCACGCTCAGCCGTATCACCTGCTTGCGCGAGCGTTTGCCGTCCACGTTTTTGAATATTTCCTCGCGCGCCTTTTGCGCATCCAAATTCATATCTGCCATAAGTTCTCCTTCGCGAGCATTATATCATACCCTATCGCATTTTTCAACGCAATAAGTCGCTTCTCACGCAACGAATATATTTACTTTCCCGCAAAAAGCTCTAAGAAATGTCGAATTGCGCAAAAAAATAATATCGGGACGCGTGACTGTCCCGATATTTGGCCGAAAATTTGAAACTTAGACGCGCAGACTCTCAAATACCGCTACGCTCATATTTTGCGACGCTCCGCCGCGCCTAGGCGCGTACTATGGCCGCCACAAGTATTTTTCAAGATCGACATAGCCATCCGCGTCCACCTCTATGCCGTCTGCGCGCAGCAGGTTTGCCTGTATCTCGGGTCCGCCGAACGCGAACGCGGGCGCGCACCGCCCAAACCTGTTTACGACGCGGAAACAGGGTATGTTTTGCGGGTCGGGATTGAAATGCAGCGCGTACCCGACCGCGCGCGACGCCTTGGGCGAGCCCGTCATCGCCGCGATCTGCCCATACGTCGCGACTTTTCCGCTTGGTATGCGCTTGACTATTTCATAAACTCTGTCGTAATAACTCATAGATTTTTCCTTATTATTTACAAATTTAAGTGCGCTCGGACAAAAGACAAATATGATACGGGGCCCCACCACCCGCGAAAATTTCGCGGGAGCCTCCCCCTATACATCACCCCACGAAATCACTACGTAATTTTTTTGGTCCCGTATCCTATACCCCAAAAAAACACTGCGTATTTTTTCGGGGACCCCGTATCGCTCAGACCGGCGTTATGTTAAAAATACAATACCTCTGCATCGGGGGATGTTTCGACTTCGCTTAGCTCCGCTCAACATGACATTTTTTATACTGTCCTTTCGAGCGTAGCGTAGTCGAGAAATCCCACGGTTTAACAGTAAGACCTAATACAATATTAACGTTTATATCAAGCTCTCACGCAGGAGTTTGTCCATGCTCACAGGCAAAACGCGCAAACAAGTGGCGAAAGTCACGACGTTTGCGCGTTTTTAGCTCGGGGTGCAGGGGACGAAGTCCCTTGCCGAGGGTGCGGGGCGAGTAGCCCTGCGTGAGGGGACGAAGGCCCTTGCCGCAGTGTGGGCGCGCAGCCCACATTATATCACTCGATACCCAGCTCCTCGGAAACTATCTCGGCGCAGTCGCCGACGAGTTTTGCGCAGGGACGGGACTTATAATATTCGGGAGTGCGCGCGTCGGGCGTGGGAGTTGTCGCGGCGAGCTTTGTGCCGAGCAATTCTCGGCATATGTAGGAGCCGTTTTTCTCCTTGAATTTTGCCGCCAAACGTTGTATGAGCGCGTAGTGCTCTCGCTTGGCGTCGAGGTCGGAAGGAGAGGAATAGCCCTCGAGCAATCCCGCGACGATGAACATACCGCTTACCGCGCCGCACACCTCTCTGAGCCTGCCCATTCCACCGCCGAAGGATGAGGAGAGCTTGAGCAGGGTCTCTCTGTCCATACCCAGTTTGTCCTCGAAGGCGAGCACCAGCGCTTGCGTACAGTTGTAGCCGTCCAGGAAGTTCTGCTCCGCCCTCTCGCGCCGCGTCATTTATCCAGCTCCTTGAGCGCCATATCGACGAGATTCCTGTCCGCGAGGCTCTCCACGTTGCCCGCGTCCACCGCCGCCGCAATGGATGCGTCTATGGGCAGGCGCGCAAGCACCTTCAAATCGAAATCCGTAGCGACTTCGTCCACTTTGCTGCCGCCGAATACGTCTATTTGCTTGCCGCAATCGGGACAGACGAGATAGCTCATATTTTCAATGACGCCATAGATCTTGACATTCATGGTGTTTGCCATCTTGACCGCCTTTTCGACAATCATGCTGACAAGCTCCTGCGGGGACGTCACGATGATAATGCCGTCGAGCTTTATGGATTGAAACACCGTGAGCGGCACGTCGCCCGTCCCCGGGGGCATATCCACAAACATATAGTCAACGTCGCCCCAGATGACGTCCGTCCAAAACTGCTTGACCATGCCCGCTATGACGGGACCGCGCCATATGACGGGATCCGTCTCGCTTGGCAAGAGCAGGTTGGAACTTATCATCTTGACGCCGAGCTTGCTCTCGCGCGGATATATGCCCATATCGTCGCCGTCTATGCCGCCCTTTACGCCGAACGCGCGCGGAATGGACGGACCCGTGATGTCCGCGTCCAAAATCGCCGCTTTTTTGCCCTTCGCCGCCTCGCCTACGGCAAGCAGAGCCGTGACAAGAGATTTGCCTACGCCACCCTTGCCGCTCACTATGCCTATCACCTTTTTGATACGGCTGAGCTCGTGCGGCTTTTCAAACGTGATACGGCTCGCGCAATTCTGTCCGCAGCTGCTGCAATCATGAGTGCAATCGCTCATATCTGTACTCTCCTTATAAGAAACCTATCGGAGTTTCTCAAGACTTTATTTTTTTGCAATGCGCCCTTTTGGTCGCAACTAAAATGATACCACTTCGGGAGCGCCATATCAAGCACAAAATACGTTTTTGCCCCGCACGTGTTTAAGTGTTTGCGAAATTTGCAATAATTATTTCAAAAACATAAAGGAGACCAAAATATGAAACTTATCGACAGCAAAACACTGCTCAACCTCGCAAAGTCCTACGCGGGCGAAATGATGGCGCATGCAAGATATTCCTTTGTGGAGTACGGCGCGCGCAACGAGGGCTACAACGCCATGGCGGACATCATTGACAAGGTAGTCTACAACGAGTTCAACCATGCGCGCATGCTCTACACCTATATCCAGCAGGCGTCCAACAAGACCATCGACAACATTGACATCTGCTCCGGCTACCCCTTCCGCGAGAAGTGGAATTTGACGGAAAACCTCAAGCTCGCCGCCGAGGACGAGGCTATGGAAGTCAAGACCTACAAGGCGTACGCAAAAACCGCGCGCGAGGAAGGCTTTGAGGAGATCGCGGGGCTTTTCGACAAGATCGCCGGCGTGGAGACCTGCCACGAAAAGCTGTTCAACGACCTCTACGACCAAATGTCCTCGGGCACGCTCTACAAGAAGGAAAAGGCGGTCAAGTGGAAATGCGCGGGCTGCGGCTACGAGCAGGAAGGCAAGGAAGCGTGGGATTGCTGCCCCCTCTGCAAAGCAAAACAGGGCTTTGTGGAGTTGCACCTGAACGAGGTCGTGTAAAAACGGCGGAATTTAAAAACTGTTTACGTCAACGATAGTTACAAGTGTACAGTGCTAATTAAAAACTCGATTTGACACATATCACACAGTTTCTATTCAAAAAAAACCGAGGTATTGTCTCGGTTTTTTGAATATGTGCGCACAAAATTGTATATCTATCGCTCAACGACAGGGCTCAAATGTGCGATGTCTAACTCCAAAATTAAACATCAAAAAACCCGGAATTTTCAAGCGTAGAAAAAATTCTTTATAAAATTACATAATATACTTGAAATTATTATAATTTTGGGTATAATAATTATAACAGTAGTGCGGAGGTACAAAATGCAGAAGTTTGTAAATCGAAAAGCGGAACTTGAAACGCTTGAAAAACAGTATAACGGTGAGGCGTCGTCTCTGGTGATAGTTTACGGGCGCAGGCGCGTCGGCAAAACAGCGCTTTTGACCGAGTTTTTGCAAGCGCATCGGGACAGCTTATATTTTCTTGCAACTGAGGAATCCGAAGTCCAAAATTTGAATTATTTCAAAGCGCAAGTTGCACAGTTCACCGGCAACGAGCTTCTTCGCATTGCCGCGGTGGATTGGTATACTGTTTTTAAGACTCTTGTGGAATTCAAGACCGAGACAAAAAAAATCATTGTGTTTGACGAATTTCAATACATTGGGCAGTCCAACTCGGCATTTCCTTCCATATTGCAAAAAATTTGGGACACAATGCTCAAAGACGCAAATATAATGCTTATTTTATGCGGATCGCTCGTGTCGCTTATGAAGTCTCAAACGCTTGACTACGGCAGTCCTTTATATGGCAGAAGAACGGCGCAAATAAAGCTGAAACAGATACCTTTCAAGCATTATCACGAGTTTTACGAAGGGAAAACGGACGACGCGCTGTTGCCGTTTTATGCTGTGACGGGAGGCGTGCCTAAGTATATAGAGACATTCAATGACTATGACGATATTTTCGACGCGATCAAAGAGAATGTACTTAATTCTCAGAGCTTTTTGTATGAGGAGCCATACTTCCTATTGCAAAAGGAAGTAAGCGAGATCGGAAGCTACTTTTCGCTTATCAAGGCGATAGCCATGGGAAATCGCAAGCTGTCCGACATCGCCGCAAACTTGGGAGTTAAACAAACAAATTTGACAAAATATCTAAAAGTCCTTATGGACTTGGATCTTGTCGAACGCGAGGTACCTGTCACGGAATCCGCTCCGGAAAAGAGCAAAAGCGGACTGTATCGCATAACAGACAACTTCATATCTTTTTGGTTCAAATTTGTTTATCCTTACAGGGCATATCTCGAAAAAGGCGAGACCGATTACGTTCTCACACAGATAAAAAAGAGCTTCATGCAGAATTTTGTTTCATTTGTCTATGAGGATGTCTGCAGAGAAAAAATGTGGGAACTTTCGGCTACAGGCACATGGGATTTCCGTTTTGATAAAGTCGGTAGATATTGGGGCGCGAAATCGAAAGAAACGGACATTGTAGCCATAGACACGCTTGGCAAAAATATTGTTTTGGGTGAGTGCAAATACTCAGTTTCCCCAAAAGGACTATCCGTTTTGCACGATTTGCAAGAAAGAACCGAGGCGCTTAGGCAACTGATAGGCGCAACAAACGTCTACTACGTATTATTCAGCTCTTCGGGCTTTACGCAAGGTTTGCTTGACGAGGCAGAGACTAATGATGCTATACATTTGATAAAATAATACTTAAAAAATATCGTAGCAAGCCTGTCATGCTTATTCACTTTTAAAAGCACGATCGGGCATATGTTGAGCAAGCTCCATTTCGCCTATTTTTTGCGAATACGCCCTCATCGCTTGCAAAAACCAAAAACTTATATTATAATAGCAAAGCACATTACAAGGAAACGTATCGAAGTGGTCTACGGTCAAGACGCACAGCGTCTCGTCCGCCCCCTTCGTATCAAGATAAAGTATATTATAGGGAAACGTATCGAAGTGGTCGCAAGTTTGAGGCGCACAGCGCCTCATTGCTACACCCCGCTACACGGAAACGTATCGAAGTGGTCGCAACGAGCCGCACTCGAAATGCGGTTGACCTGCATAAGGTCACGTGGGTTCGAATCCCACCGTTTCCGCCAAAAAGCACCTGCAAAGGTGCTTTTTGTATAGAAACTGCGGGATTTTTCGATTTGCTCTGCAAATCAAACACAGCTATGCTGTGCGAACCCCCGTTCCGTGGCTGACCTTTTACCCCATAAAATTCGTTCCACACACTTATCAATTTCTATACAATGTCACGTCGTCACTCATTATTATGGGGACCCCGATATCGCTCGGACAATCTTAGCGGTATTACGGCGGCAGTATTTCTGCCGCCTACGAATCCCACCGTTTCCGCCAAAAAGCACCTGCTAAGGTGCTTTTTGTATAGAATCGGCGTGATTTTTTGTTTTGCTCTGCAAATCAAACACAGCTATGCTGTGCGAACCCTCCTTCCGTGGCTGACCTTTTACCCCATAAAATTCGTTCCACACACTTATCAATTTCTATACAATGTCACGTCGTCACTCATTATTATGGGGACCCCGATATCGCTCGGACAATCTTAGCGGTATTACGGCGGCAGTATTTGCTGCCGCCTACGAATCCCACCGTTTCCGCCAAACAAAAAAGTCCTACTGTTGAATAGGACTTTTTTGTTTGTTTTTACTCGTGTTGAAAGTTCTCACTTTCCCTCGTGGAGGTGATCAATGAATTGACTGTTCACGGTGTAGGTGGACATCGGGGTGAGCGAGGAGTCGTTTTTGTAACAATACATGGCGATCTCAAAGTTTTTCAAAATGTCCAAAACCGTTTTGACATCTTTTGTGATACCGGGGTAGTTGTCGCTGAGTTCACGCGAGTAGATGTGGAAGAAACGGTCATCCTCAAAGCTGTACCTTGTGAAAGTGCGCTCGTTGGCGACGCCTCCGCCCAAGTTGATGCCGGATGTTATCATCCCGACATGGAAATACCTCGTCTCTATGTCACCATTTTTCACAGTGTAGACACCGGGGACAAAGGCGGGATGCGAAAACATCGGCTGTACCGCCGTACGTATGATAGAATTGTACTTTTCATCGCCTGTATCGATCAAGTTGGCGTCCGTGGCGTTCTGCCAATTGTAGATGTCAAGAAATCCCGTTTGATCAATGCTTGCCACATAGCCCTTGGGAACAAGATTGTCCTCCACCCATTTGTAGCTTTCTTCCCGCCCTTGTGCTTCGTTGACGGCGGTGGAAAATCTGCCCTTCGTCCCGTCGAGAGCAAAACTTTCATGAGATGTGCTGACACTGACGGATATGACGGAGGAGAATACGCAATTGTTGAGGTTCAACCTTGAAAAACAGAAGTTGAACTCATTTTCATTCGCGCCTTCGGGATTTCGCGTCCTCGCATAATCATAGATTGCCGTAGCCGAAATGTTGCGGAAAAGGCAGCCGTCTATGATGCCATCCATGTTGTCGATCTCTATGCCGCCATGCGAGTTTTCAAAAATGCAATACTCCAATTTGACATTTGTAAGGCGCTCCATATCGTCGTTTTCGCTGCAAACAATGAGACAATAGGAATATTCGAAGGTGTGGCTGTCAAGCTTGTCCGGTTGGAAATTCTCATGTCTTATCGTCACATTGCTGACCGTAACATCACTGCTGGCAACGCGCACATCATAACTTGCCCAGCTGATAAGGTTTTGAGGCATGGTTGAGATCATGTGGCCGTTGCCGTAGAGGTCGCCGTACAATATGATACATCTGTTCGCATCGCCATAATCAATGGTCAGGTCTTCGGCGGCTTCGATGTCGTTGGCAAGAGTTATAGCAAAGTTGCCCGCGGGACGCTCCGCTTCTACGACGCGGAATTGTTTGTTGTTGACGTCAAATGAGTCAATGATAGTGCCTTCAAGTTTTTCTTTGTCGCCGAATGCATACTTCCTTTGATCTTGTCCCGCGCGCATGGCTTGCTCGAAAGTGAAGACGTGGACGCCGTACACGACATTGAGCGTCACATACGCCGTAGTGTGTTCGCTGTTCGTCTCAAAGCGCGGGTATTTTGCATGAGCCATGACTTTGACGGGCACTATGCCCTTGCCCTCGAGTGCGGCGGCGTCAATCACGAACATATTGGGATATTCTTCATCAAAATGCGCGTACTCCTTGCCCTCGACAACTTCAAAGTGGAAATCTTTGTAGAATTGCGCCTGCTCGTCTTCATCCTCGGGCTCGCCCTGCAGATGTATGAATACGGTGTTGGGGAGCTTTTCAAACTTGTCGGCGCCCTCCTCCGCCGTGAGATATTTGTACTTGTAAGAGGCGTATACCGTCTCGCGCGCAAGACCCGTACGGAGGGATGCGTCCGACGTCTTGAGCCTGAGCAAAGATACTTTGTTGTGGACATTTATCTCCAAGCTCGCCGACTTTGCGCCCGCTCTTGAATTTACGGTAGCGGTGATGATCGCGACACCGTTTGAGACGCCTTTGACATTGCCCTCTGCATCGACTGTTGCGACTTGCTTATTGTTTGAGTCCCAACTCACTTGAGGTTTGCCCTCGGCAGCCGTAGCCGCAAACGAGGCGGAAAGTTTAAGCCCGCGCTCGCCGATGTCGAGCACGTATCCGCCCTCTTTGCCTACAAATATATCGGCATGATCAATGACGATCGCGCCCTGCTCGCATATATCGACGGTAAGGACTTTCCCATTTCTCAGCGCGACCGTCGCGGTCTCGCCGTTTATGACTATGCCATCCGACTGCACCGTACAATTCTCGCTTGCCGCCTCGTCAACGTCCGCCGCCGAAATGCCGAGCTTGTCAAAGGGATACTTGCCGCCATCCACTCTTTCGAGCGTCACTTTGTTGCCGTATCTGCTTGCGCCCTCGCCAACCGTGACATTGAATTCGTTGCTGGGGACAAATTCTTTTTCTTTGCCTTCGTCCTCGCTGTATTTGCTTGCCAAAGCGCGCACAGTAGCGCTTCCCGTGCTTTTGGCCGTAATAACGCCGTTTGCATCGACAAAAACGACATCGGGAGCACTGCTTTCAAACTTAAGTTCCTCTACTTTGCTGTCGAGCGGGACGAATGCGGCGCTGAGGAGCATGCTCTCGCCCACGGTCAAATTTGTTTGAGTGGCGCCCTCTGTATCTGTGAGAGTGACCCTTGCCACCGTGGAGCCGACTATGTTGACTGTAAACGTCTTGTTGAAAGTCTCCGCACTGACAGTGACTTCAAAACTGCAGTAGGCGTACAGCCTGAATTTGCCCGATGTGTTTGTTGTTCCCTCGTGCCCGTAGCCGCTGCCATCGATGAGTACTGCCGCGGGATAGACCGGAGTGCCGACAGGATTGGCTTCATATTGTTCATATTTCTGTTGATACTCGCTGTCGGAGCATTCCAAGTTGCTCAAAGCCCAATCAACGGTCTGATTTGCCTTTTCGGGATAGACGAGCACTTGAACAAAGTCGTTGAAGTCATATATCGCGTTTTCATCGACGTCTATGACGGGTTGCAAGAAGTTTACCTCTTTGCCCGTGAGCTTGTCCGTAACGGTCAGACTTTCAACGGCTACCCACGCTTGAAGTTGCAACATATTCGTGACGAGCGCGACGACGAGCAATATAATGATAGGGATAAGGATCAATATACCGATAAGTACTTTTTTCATATTCGCCTCCTCACCACATTATTTTGTTGTAGCGTTTGTCAAGTTTGACAAACAACGCCGACAGACTGCCCGCAAGCAGTATGAGCGAAACCGCCGTCAGTATGAGATAGATATTGCCCAAGTTCCCCTGCGAGGATAAAAGCGTATCGCCCACTTGCAGCGGTATGAAGTTGGTGACCATGACTACCGCGCCGAACGCTATCGCAAAGAAGAAACCTACGACAAGCATTATGGCTACGTTTTTGTTTGCCGAGACAAGCTCTCCGTCGCCCGAAACGTTGAAGGTCGGCCACTTGATGTCCACCGCCATAGACAGGCTTGTGAGGCTGATGACAAGTATCTCGCTTATGCCCCAGATCGCCGCCATATCCACCGCGGAGAGCGCCTTATCGCCCGCGTCCGTGGTGTAGAATATGCCCGTCACAAGGCAGGTGAGCAGGACGGAGATCGTCGCCACTACGGAGTAAAGTATGAATTTTGTGAGTATCTGCACCTTGAATGAGACAGGCATCACCTTTGTCATGTAGAAACAGTTGCCCTCCCTCGATATGCAGGTGGACGCAAATGATACCGTGACGGTGATGAATATGATTATGACCATTATGGTTATGCCCGGCATTATCGCGGCGCCCACGGAGTCCGTGCCCATCGTCGCCGCAAGCCTGTTGCAGAAGAACACCATTATAGGCGCCGCACACGCCATGGCAAGATATTCAAAGGAGTAGTTGAAACTTCGCAAGATGAGATAGAATTCCTTTGTGAGCAGGGTCTGTACAACGGGCATCTGTTTGTCCTTGACCTTGCGGCTGACCGTAGACTTGCCGCTTGCTATGCCGTAGAGTATAGTCTTATAATAGGCGCGCGACGTGATGAAATATGCCGCCACGCTTAGAGCCGCCGTCATAAGGAAGATGTACAAAAATCTGAGCGCAAGGCCGCCCGCATTGAGCGTCCCCAAGCGTCTGCCGCTAACAAGCTCGGCGTACCACTTGAACGGATATGCCCCGTTCAAAAACGCCTTGTACCTTATTATCATATCGGCAGAGAAGATGCCCTGCCTCGAATCCCTAAGATAGGTGAGGATGTGGCTCAACGCAAGCAGATATGCGACAAAGACGCCGCACACAATAATGATCGTCAAGATGAGCACCACCACGAACTTGTTTTTGAAGATATTGATGAGCTTCACCGCGGGTACAGCGAGTATGTTGCCTACCGCAAACGTGACGAGCGAGCTCAACAAAATTATGCCGATATAGGCGAAATAGTCGCCTGCGGGAGCATTTGTCACCGCCCCGAACGTCACATAAATGGGAAACATCAACAAAAAGCACACTATGATATTGTGCAAAAAACAATAAATGGATTTTGCAAGCAATATCTCCTTGCCGCTCACGGGAAAGCGCAAAAGCATCTCGTTGTCGCCGTTTTGATAGAGATTTTTGACTATCGTGCCCGTCGAGATCACCGCCGCAATTATCATAGTGGCAAACGATATGAGCGTCAAAAATTCCAGACGCATTTGACTGCGCTCTACAAATATCTTAGCCAAATAATACATGCCGAGAATGAGCACGGCGTATATCGCCAAGAAAAACAGCGCGTTCATGCATTGCGATATCCTGTACTTGACGCCCCGCTTGTGCGTCGTGCCAAAGCGAGACTTCAGATCCAGCTTGAAGAGGGTCTTCACCCTCGTAATAGAAATGTCGCTCTTCATACGCTCACTCCTCCGAGGGCTTATCGCCGCTTTCGGACGCGTCGCCTTCGTGGGAAGGAAGGTCGGGACGCATATCTTCGCTCTCCTGCGAGGCATAGTCCTCAAACAGTCTGCGCTCGTAGGTGCCCGTGATGCGGAAGAATTTCTCTTCGAGATTCGCCTTGTTCGCCTCGTTGCCCGCAAGGTCGAACAGGTCTACGAGTTGCCCGTTGTTTACGATCGCCACCCTGTGGCACAGCTTTTTGACGAGATCGAGATTGTGACTTGAGAAAAACACCGTGTTCCCCTTTGCGCAATGCTCCCGCATGTGAGCGATTATCTCCGCCGTGGACTGCGGGTCGAGACCCATCATTGGCTCGTCGAGCACCCAAAGCTTTGGCTCGTGTATGAGCGCCGCCATTATGCATATCTTTTGCTTCATGCCGTGCGAATATCCCGCGATCTGCCTGTCCATCGCCGCTTCGAGCTTGAACAGCTCCGCAAATCTCTTTATGCGCTCGCGCCTTAGCTCCGTAGGGACATTGTAGAGGTCGGCAACGAAATTGACGTATTCTCGCCCCGTCAGCTTTTCATAGACGGAGTGGTTGTCGGGCACATAGCCCATATTCATCTTCGCCTTGATCGGGTCCTTCACGATGTCGTAGCCGCATATCTCGATGGTGCCGCTGTCAAACGGCAATATGCCCGTGAGACACTTTATCGTCGTGCTCTTGCCCGCGCCGTTCTGTCCCAAAAAACCGAATATCTCCCCGGGGCGGAGCTCAAACGAGATGTCGTTCACCGCCACCCTGTCGCTTTTTGGATATATCTTTGTCAAATGTTCTACTTTAAGCATAATAAAACCTCCATTATTTTTAATATCGCAAAATCGACGCACATTGCGTGCGCCCGAATAAAGGCATAAAAATTCAACTCAACATTACGGGAGTTTGCCTAAGATACGATGAAAAATAGCCTATCTTGAAATTTTGTCGCGCTATACATGGCTCGTTGCTTTTTGTACCGCTCGCCATAAACGTCGTGTAATTATAAAGACGCCTTGTGTGATCGCACAAAAATTTGACTGTCTGCAATATTGCCAAAATGCCAAGCGCGCTCAACACCCAAATGCCCTGCCTTATCGCAGACACAACAAATATGTTCAGCGCGTTTTCGCCTAACAAGACAATAAACAAAAGCGCCGTGGCGATCCATCTCACCACGCTCTGGAGCTTTTTCGGCAACAGTTTTATCAAAAGTCCGCCCGTCGCCGCAAGCATCGCTATGCCCAGACACTTGACCAAAAACACAAAGACGTCGAGCATCTTGACAAACAAAGTCAGACTGTCCACTTTTTCTTTTCTCCGCTTGTATAAGCTAAAGCGCCTATACGCGAGCATACGCGCGCTTTTTATTGAAGTCAAGGCTTTGACTTGTTGCGCGACATACACTTCTTGTTTGAATTTTAACACCCATATGCGATATTGTCAAGCGGTTGCTTGCTATAAGAGAGCGTGTGGGCTGTGGCGCGCGGATCGGCCGTAGCGCGAGCTTGTTTCATATTTGTCTCGGGCTACAAATCGAAACGTCGGAAGTTTTTGTGCTTTTTTGCAAAAACAGGCGTTCAGAATGCCGAAATTTGCGTAGCGGGACGGCTTGTTGGCATAGATATACAAAAAGGCGCGAGCATTTTTGAAATATCGAAAAGCGGGCGTCAAATACCGTCCGCTAATATCTTATAGACATATTTCGCAAGGTTTACTCCGCGAAGGCTTTGAACGCTTTGTACGCGCTGTACACGTCCGCCTTGGAGACAAGCTCGTCGGGGGAGTGCATAGATAGCACGGGGACGCCGAGGTCTACGGTGTCTATGTTGTTGTTTGCAATGAACAGCGCTACGGTGCCGCCGCCGCCGAGGTCTACTCTGCCCAGCTCGCCCGTCTGCCATATCACGCCCGCGTCCTTAAACACTTTGCGCAGATAGCCCACATACTCCGCGGACGCGTCGTTGGAGCCGCTCTTGCCGCCGCGCCCCGTGAACTTGCTCATAGCAACGCCGTGGTGGACGAGACTTACGTTCATCTCCTCGAATGCGGAGGCGTACGCGGGATCAAAGCCCGCGGTGACGTCCGCGCTTACGCACTTGGAGCTTTGCCTGAGCACTGCGGGATCCACGCCGTAGTTCTTTGCTATAGCGTCAAGGATATCCCTTATCAAAATGCACTGCATGCCCGTGTTGCCTACGCTGCCTATCTCCTCCTTGTCGGCAAGTATGGTGAGCACCGTCTCGTTTGTGTCGGCGTCCACGGTCGCGGTGATCTCGGGATAGGCGCAAACTCTGTCGTCGTGTCCGTAGCTTGCGATATACGCCCTGTCAAAGCCTACGTCGCGCGCCTTCGCCGCGGGGACAGCCTCGAGCTCCGCGCTCAAGAAGTCCTCTTCCTCAATGCCGTACTCCGCATTTAGCAACGCAAGCACATTCTTCTTCACCGCGTCCTTCTCCTCGCCCTTTACGGGTATGCCGCCCACGACGAGATTGAGGTTTTCCGCGCTGAATCCGTCCCCTATCTTCGCGTTGTTCAGCTCTTGGGAAAGGTGCGGCAAAAGGTCCGTAATGTAAAACACGGGGTCGCTGTCCTTCTCGCCTATCGCTATCTCGACCTTCTTGCCGCTCTTCAACACAACGACTCCATGTAGCGCGAGCGGTATGGTCAGCCAATGATACTTCTTTATGCCGCCATAGTAGTGCGTCTTGAAATAGGCTATGTTCGCCTTCTCGTACAGCGGCACTTGCTTGAGGTCCAGCCTCGGGCTGTCCACGTGCGCTACGAGTATTCTCACGCCGTTCTTCGCGATATCCGCTTTTCCCGCCCTCAAAATGAACAGGCTCTTGCCGCGGTTGTTGAGATACAGCTTGTCGCCCTTCGATATTTTGTCGCCCAAAGCGTACGGCTTGTAGCCCTTCGCCTCCAACAGCTTGACCGCCGTCGAGACTGCTTCGCGCTCCGTTTTGGAGCTGTCCAGAAAGCGCTTGTAGCCCTCGGCATACGCCATAATTGCGTCCGTTTCCGCCGCGTCCGCCGCCGCGTAAACGTTTGTCCTCTTGTAAGTCAAGTCCATAAAGTCACCTCGTAAAATTAAATTTTCGATCTTCCGTATCATTATATCACGCCGCAAATAATTTGCAATACGAAATTGCTTATTTTATTCGTGGGCGAACAAGCCGCTTACACTTGCTCAGAGCTTGGCGCCATGATACGACAAGCATACTCGGGCAGAGGGTATATAGAAATCAAGCACAAAAAGCGCTAGTGTCTCAGACATTGGAGTGAAAGACCCAACCTCTCCCTTCGTTACGTGCAGCGATGAGTTTGGGTATTAGTATGAACATAACGTTCCGCCACACTGCACTCAGGACTCCCCTCCCTCTCCGTACTCACTAACGGTTTGCGCTCGAGCGCAAACACAGCCCCTGCGTTACGCCGCGGCAGGGCGGGAAGGGGCTGCGCTCGCTCACCGCGATACGTCGTGCAGGCAAGCCTGCAATTATACCACTTGTTCGGGCGGAAATAAATCAGAGCCCCGCCCTCACTGCGTACGTGAGTATATCCCGCTTGCTCCGCGACATCGCTCGGACAATACGTCACGGTAATCGGGTTTAATGGCGGGTTAAAATAAATTATACGTTGATTTTATTTTTTGCACGTGGTAAACTTAAATGAGTAATTTATCAAATAAGGAGACGGGTATGTCATTCAGCAAATTTTTGGAGTCGAGGCGCGGGGACTGCGTAGCGCTGGTGCGCGAGCTGAAAAAGCGTTTCGAGTATGTAAGCGTGCTCGGCAGCGACGTAAAGGCTTTGTCCGTACGCGTCAACAAGCAAACGTCGGCTATTTCGGACGGCTCGGACGTGGATTGCGGCTTTGTCGTGAAACTGTGGACGGGCGGCACGTTTTTGGAGTATTCGCTTGACGACGTGACGGGCGACAAGGAAGAGCTCGCCGCAAAGATAGAGGGCGCGCTCGCGCTCCCCGAAGGGCTTGAGGACAGACAGATATCCGCATGTCCCTTGAGCGACGAGCCTTTGGAGCGCTCCTTCCGCCGCTTGAACGACCTTGACAAATTCGGCGAAGAGGATATTTTGAAGGCGTGCATAAAGGCGCGGGATATGTTGCTTGCAAAGAGCGAGAACATCGTGAACGCGACCGCGCTTGTACGTACGCTGGACATAAGCAAGCTGTTTGTGAGCGAACATCGCATGCTGGATCAAAACTACACCTGGGTCAACGGCATTCTCCTTGTCAACTACCGCGAGGGGGAGCGCATGATAAGCGCGCGCGAGGGTGCGGCGAGCCACAATTTGGGCTATGTGCTCACTTCCCTGCCCCTGCTTACGGACAGGCTCGCGGACAAGGCGGCGCATCTCGTGAATGCAAAACCCATAGAGCCGGGCGAGTACGACGTCATCACGGATCCGTCCATCACGGGACTGCTTGCGCACGAGGCGTTTGGACACGGCGTGGAGATGGATATGTTCGTCAAGGACAGGGCGCAGGCGAAGAAGTTTATCGGCAAGCAAGTAGCTTCCCCCATATGCAACATGCGCGACGGCGCGGCGGCGACTTTGAGCGTGGCGAGCTATTACTTTGACGACGACGGAGTGCTCGCGCACGATACGCAGATAATAAAGGACGGCATACTGCTCGCAGGCATAAGCGACCTCGCAAGCGCGGCGCAGCTGGGCACGGAGCCTACGGGCAACGGCAGACGCGAGAGCCATAAGCGCAAGGCGTACACGCGCATGACCAACACCTTCTTCGAGAGAGGCATGGACAAGCTGGCGGATATGATTGCGTCCATAAAGCACGGATATATGATATTCGAGACGAACAACGGCATGGAAGATCCCAAAAATTGGCAGGTGCAGTGCGTCGCGGAGTACGGCAGAGAGATAATCGACGGCAAGCTTACGGACAACTATGTCGCGCCCGTCGTTATGAGCGGATATGTGCCCGACGTGCTCAAGTCCATATCCATGATATCGGACGACTTCTTCATAGAGGGCGCGGGCTCCTGCGGCAAGGGACACAAAGAGTGGGTGCGCGTCTCGGACGGCGGTCCCGCATTGAAACTCAAAGTGAGATTGGGGTGATATTATGATGGAACTTAAGGATATAATGGAAGTTGTTTCCTCAAAGGAAGGCATTTGCGATTTCAGGATCGTAGAAGAGGATAAGCAGTCCTACGAGCTGTTTTTCGTGCACGGCAAGCTGGAGACGGAAAGGAGAGCGGACTCGCTTGAGAGAAATCTCACCGTCTACGTCAATCACGACGACAAGCGCGGCTCGAACACTTTCGGCATAAGCGCGTCTATGGACAGAGACGAGCTCTCGGCAAGGACGGACAAGGCGATCAAAAACGCAAAGCTCATTTTCGACGAGCCGTACGTGCTGCCAAACGACGAGACGTTGAATGTGCTCATCGAATCCGACCTCGCGGATATAGATCCCAAAGAAGCGGCGACAAAGTTTGCAAACGCGGTGTTCTGTGCAAATACGCAAAAGGGGCTTGACATAAACGCGCTCGAGGTGTTTGTCGTAAAAAGCGTACTGCACGTCGTCAACAGTCGCGGAATAGACAAGACGCAGACAAAGTATACCGCACACATAGAGGCTATCCCCACCGCGAACGGCGAGCATGAGTCCGTGGAACTTTTCGAGAGCTATGACCTCGCCTCCCTCGACGTAGATATGCTCAAAGAGGAGATCGCCGCGCGCCTCGAGGACGCAAAAGCGAGGCTGTATGCGAAAAAACCCGAACAAAAGCTCACCTGCCCCGTCATTTTGAACGCATATGAGCTTAGCGCCCTCTTCAGAGAGCTTGCCTCGGACGCGAACTACGCGAACGCATATATGCATGTCAACCTGCACGAGGTCGGCGACGCCCTTCAAACGGCGCCCGAAGGCGACGCGCTGTGCATAACGGTGCGCGGCAGTATGAAGGACAGCGCGGCAAGCAACTGCTTTGACCTTGACGGCACTAAGCTTACGGACAGAGAGATAGTGCACGACGGCAGGATCGTCGCGGGATACGGCGCGTCGCGCTATGCGGGCTACCTCGGCAAGACTCCGACGGGCGCGCTCGGGTGCGTGGACGTACGCGCGGGCACCACTTACATCGAGGCGCTAGAGAGCGAGCCTCACCTCGAGCTTGTGTATCTGAGCGGGCTGCAAGTTGAGCCGCTGAGCGACTATATCGGCGGCGAGATAAGGCTTGCGTACTATTTCGACGGCGAGAAAAAGACGCCCGTCACGGGCATCGCATTCAGCGGCAAGCTCTCCGACATGCTAAACACCATCACTCTATCGGCGGAGCGCACTACGCTCGGCGCATACTCGGGACCCAAAAAGGCGCGCATAAGCGGAGTGAACATCTTCTGAGAGCGCCAAAAATCGACATAATTCACCAAATATACGCGCGAAAGCGCAAGAAACGACAATGACGGACGAAGAAAAACGCAAAAAAAAGAAGGACAAGGACGATTGGGATACGGGCGTCGTCATCGCTCATATGAACGGCGACGAGCTGCCCAAATATCGCCGTATGGCGTATCTCAACCGTCAAAAACGTCCCCCGAAGAGCGAGCGCAAAAAGAGCGACCTCACAAAAAAGGAAAAACGCGCGATATACCGCGCGGGATTTGCCGCTATGCTCCCTCAGCTTATCATCATCCTCATCGCCTTCGGCATCGTCGGCGTCCTCATCTACTTCTGGCTCAAATAAATTTTCGGCTTGGTCGATTAATTACGGATCGAATACTTTTGGGCAAAGACAAAAATGCGGACGGGAAATTGTTATGTATGAAAAAACCCCTCGGAGTTTTTATCCGAAGGGGCTTTTTTTTGTTTATATTATTTGAAATAGCGGTCGAGCAAGCCTTTGAGCGCCTTGCCGTGGCGAGCCTCGTCGCGAGCCATCTCGTGCACGGTGTCGTGGATGGCGTCAAGTCCCTCTTCCTTTGCGCGCTTCGCGAGTTTTGTCTTGCCCTCTGTCGCGCCGTTCTCCGCGGAAACTCTCGCCTTGAGGTTCTCCTTTGTGGACGGTGAGACGAGCTCTCCAAGCAGCTCGCAGAATTTTGCGGCGTGCTCTGCTTCTTCCCATGCCGCCTTTTCCCAATACAGACCTATCTCCGGATAACCCTCGCGGTGCGCGGCTCTTGCCATTGCGAGATACATGCCGACCTCGGTGCACTCGCCCTCGAAATTCGCCTTGAGTCCCTCATAGATATCATCGGGGATGGTGCCTTTCTTGCCTGTGCCGATGACGTGCTCCGCCGCCCAGCCGAGCTCATTCTCTTCTACTTTTTTGAGAGCCGCCTTGCAGATGGGGCAAACTGCGGGAGGATTTTCTCCCTCATACACATAACCGCAAACGGGACATACATACTTTGCCATAATAACTCTCCTTTTTTTGATAAATATTTTTTGCGCTGTCGCGTAAAATCGTTATCCTTCGTCCGCGCAAGCAAATGTCGTCTGCCTCGCCCTGCGCCGACGCGCTTTTTAAGCCTTGGGACAGCGGCAAACGCGCCCTCCCCGACCGTTGATTATCGTTATCATTTTAACACCCGAAAAAAAATTGTCAAGCCATATTCAAACAGATTTACGGCGCAAATTTTTTTGAAAAATTCAAAAGAACGGCTGCCTCAAAAACAGCCGTTTCATTTGTACGTTTTGGATATATAAAATGTCTGTTTTGCGCTCACGCTTCAAGTATCTGCCTCGCCTCGCGCATTAGGCTCCCGTCCGCGTTGCAGCCTAAGTGCCAGCAGAATACGCCGCCATAGCCCCGCTTTTTGACAAGCCGCACTTTGCGCATGAGATACTCGCGCGTGTCAAAGGACAGCCTGTGCCCTTGATATTTAGCATAGCAATACTCATATGTCTTTTTGACCTCTATCTCTCCCCTCTCTATCATGGACATCAGCTCGTCAAATTCTTTATAGTCGTACTCCTTGTCCTTGCACCTCTCGTAAAAGGGCAAGCCGAGATTGAGCTGGCTCTTTTTGTAACCCGCAAGATACGCGTTGAACATGGACGACGCTGTCTCGGTGTAGCCGCAATGATTCGTAAGCCCGAGGTCATAGGTCATTACGTTGACAAAATCCAGAGTCTTTGCCATTCTTCGGTTGTTGATGTCGTTCATAAAGGTGACGCTGCCGCATAGCGCGATTGACAGCGCAAAGTCCTTGCCAAACTCCGCCCGGATATCCTCCATGAGCGCGGCGTAGTCCTGCCCGTCGTGTATGCAATGCCTGTATCCGTTTGTGTTGCGTTTCGGATACTCCCAGTCCGCGTCTATGCCGGATATGCCGTACTTTTCAACAAGCGGTTTGAGGTTTTGAATGTAGGCTTTTCGCCTTTCCGCCGTGCGGCTGACATAGCAAAAGCCGTTGCCGTTCAGCGATATCATAAGCTTGACAGAGGGATGCGCGGACGCATATGTATGCAGCGCGGCGAGCGCGCGATCGTCCGCTTCGGATATTGTGGGCTCTACGCTGCCGTCGTTTATGCAAACAAATCCGAAAATTATGTGCGTCAAGTCGTGCAGGGGCAGGTCTTCGACGTCCGCCGCGTTGTTGACCGTGCTCGCCATGATGTAGCCCACGTTTCTATACTCGCTTATCGGCTCGTGCGCGAAGTACAGCCCCAAAAATACGGAGCCTAAGATGACGCCCGCGACTAGCGCTGCCGCCACGCATATCAATGCTATCTTTTTCCGTTTTGTCATTTTGTGCGCTTTTTAAAGGGTATACAAAAAGCCATAAACTCGAATGAGCCATGGCTTTTTTGCGTTTTGGGTGAAATTACTTGAGTTCTGCAGTTGCGCCGACCTCTTTGAATTTGGCGACAAGAGCTTCCGCTTGATCCTTGGGGAGACCTTCCTTGACGGTCTTGGGAGCCTCGTCGACGACTTTCTTTGCGTCCACAAGTCCGAGACCCGTTGCATCCTTGACGACCTTGATGACCTGGACCTTGTTGGGACCGACTTCCTTGAGGACGACGTCGAACTCGGTCTTCTCTTCCTCTTGAGGAGCTGCCGCGGCGCCTGCTGCGGGGCCTGCCACTGCGACGGGAGCCGCTGCGCTCACGCCGAATTTCTCTTCGAGTGCCTTGACGAGCTGATTGAGCTCGAGCACTGTAAGTTGCTCAATGTCTGCGATGAATTTTTCGATATCAATCATTTTTTTATTCTCCGATTTTTTTATTTTTTATTTTTTCGGCTATGCCGCTTGAGCAACTTTTAGGCTTGCTCCGCCTTTTGTTCCGCTATCTTGTTCAAGCAGATAGCAAGTTTGCTGATCGGCGACGCGATGCTGCCGACCAAGCGCGCGAGCAGGATCTCCTTTGACGGGACATCCGCAAGCTGTTTGACACCGTTCTCGTCCATATAGGCTTTGTCGACCATGCCGCATTTGATCTTCATCTTGTTGAGCGCTTTGATGTTCTTCAAAATGAACTTTGCGGGAGCGACTTCGTCCGTGGAAGAGAATGCAACTGCCGTGGGACCGTTGAGCGCTTCGTCAAAATCGGTGTAGCCGAGCTCGTTGAAAGCGATCTTGACAAGGCGATTTTTGAGCACTGCGTAGTCGATACCGTTTTCTCTCAATTCCTTGCGGAAAGCGGTGTCCTGTGCGACTGTCAATCCCATATAATCGAGAATGACGATGCCCTTCGCGCTTTGGATCTTGCTCTTGATCTCTTCGACCTGTTGCTTTTTGGCTTCGAGGACCTGCTGATTCATCTTTACCTCCTATCAAAATAAATTGCGTCACCCTAAGACGTGGAATGACGCAACCGAAAAAATCGTTTTTCTGTCATCCTCGGCAAGCACTCACGTTTACGGCATTTGCCACTTGCTGTCTTAGGAACGGTACTATAATACCCGATACGGCGGGCTTTGTCAAACAAATTGAACAAAGCCGCCGAAATTTTTAGGCATTCACCTTGTAGACCACCTTGATGCCGGGGCCCATTGTGGTGGAAATGCTGATGGAGCGGAAGTAGACGCCCTTTGCCGCCGCCGGCTTTGCCTTGAGCAGCGCGTCCATAAGGGTGTTGTAGTTTTCAAGCAACTTCTCCTGTCCGAACGACGCTTTGCCGAAGGGGACGTGGCAGATGGCTTGCTTGTCCACTCTGTACTCCACTTTACCTGCTTTGATGTCGTGAATGGCTCTTGTGATATCCATTGTGACGGTGCCCGACTTGGGGTTCGGCATGAGTCCCTTGGGTCCGAGCAACTTACCGAGGCGTCCCACGACGCCCATCATGTCGGGAGTTGTGACGATGACGTCATAGTCGAACCAGTTTTCATGCTGTATCTTCTGCACCATCTCTTCGCCGCCCACGAAGTCTGCGCCTGCCGCCTGCGCCTCGTCGGCTTTGGCGCCCTTGCAGATCGCGAGCACGCGAACGGTCTTGCCCGTGCCGTTGGGGAGCACTACGACGCCTCTGACCTGTTGGTCGGCATGGCGGGGGTCGATACCCAACTTGACATGGAGCTCTATGGTTTCATCGAATTTCGCCTTCGCTGTCTCGAGAGCGAGCGCTATCGCCTCTGCGCCCTCATACTGCTTGGTGCGGTCGATGAGCTTTTTCGAATCTAT
Source organism: uncultured Clostridia bacterium (assembly GCA_947628855.1). Lineage (GTDB taxonomy): Bacteria > Bacillota > Clostridia > Christensenellales > CAG-917 > CAG-475. The sequence goes on from CANRBM010000004.1 coordinate 40,340, forward strand.
ATATTTCTTTCCGCGTTTCATAGCTGTCCCTCCTTATTCCTCGACGGTGACGCCCATGGAGCGTGCTGTACCTGCGATCATGCTCATTGCGGTCTCTATGCTTGCGGCGTTGAGATCTGGCATTTTCTGCTCGGCAATGGCCCTGAGTTGCTCTTTGGTGAGCTTTGCGACCTTGGTCTTGTTGGGGACTGCGGAGCCGCTTTCGATGCCGACTGCCTTCTTGATAAGGACGGGCGCCGGAGGAGTCTTGAGCACAAACGTGAAGGAGTGATCTTGATATATCGTGATGATCACGGGGATGATGAGTCCCGCTTCCTTGCTTGTCTTTTCATTGAACTCCTTGGTGAAACCCAAAATGTTGATGCCGTGAGGGCCGAGCGTCGAACCTACGGGAGGTCCCGGGGTCGCCTTGCCTGCAGGCAACTGCAATTTGACAACTGCTGTAATTTTTTTAGCCATATTTCCTCCTGACTAATGTGGTCTTTCGGCGGTATTAAAGGATTTGCCGCCTCCCACTTCCCGCGCATACGCGCTTTGATTTGATGTGCGACATTAGTCGCGTGCCCTTTTTTCAGAGCTTTTCCACTTGCGCAAAGTCGAGGTCGACAGGCGTCTCCCTTCCGAACAATGCAACAATTACCTTGACTTTTTGCTGTTCCGCGTTTATGGAGTCCACAACTCCGATAAAGCCTTCGAGCGCGCCATTGATGATCTTGACGTTGTCGCCGACTTTGATGTCGAAATCCTCTATGGAGATCTGCTCCAGCCCTATGCGTCTCACTTCCTCGTCTGTGAGCGGTATCGGACGGCCTGCGGATCCGACGAAACTTGTGACTCCGCGCGTCCTCGTCACCATGAACCAGACGTGGTTGGTGTAGATCATTTTGATGAAAGCATAGCTTGGAAACTTCTTGCGCTGGATGACCTTCTTTTTGCCGTTCCTCTCCACGATATCGTCCTCGACGGGGACTTTTATGTCGTAGATATACTCGTGCAGGTCGTTGTTGTCTACCATATTGCGAAGGTCCTGCTCCACAGCGTTCTCATAGCCGGAGTATGTGTGTATCACATACCACTTCGGTTGTTCTTTTGGTACTTCTTGATTTGCCATACGAACCCCCTCAGTTCCAAAGATGTGTCCAATGTCCGCTTGTTGTAAGTCCCAGCAATCCCGTAAGCACATAGTCGATCACAAACAGAACGACAAAGAACAGCACTACGACGACAAGCACGACCACCGTGTTTGAGCCGACTTCCTTGCCCTTTGGCCACGTGACTTTCTTGAGCTCCGAGAAGATGCCCTTGATACCCTTCCACATCCTCTTGAAGATGTTGGGTTTGTCGGACTTCTTGTTGCTCTTTTTCGCCTTTGGAGTTACTTGCTGAGCCGCTGAAGTCGAGGTATTGGTTTCAGGCTTATTTTTTGCCATAATAACACCTTCCTAAAAATTTGCTTACTTTGTTTCTTTGTGCAGGGTATGCTTTTTGCAGAATCTGCAATACTTTTTAAGCTCGATCCTATCGGGATGCTTTTGCTTATTCTTCCAAAGATTGTAGTTGCGCTGCTTGCACTCCGAGCAGGCAAGTACGATCTTGACTCTTGCTCCTTTCTGAGCCATACTGTCCTCCTTCCCAATCAATACGACACCCTACACGGCAGGCTTATCTGCCGTGTAGAGCACTTTTTATATCATATTGAAAGAACAATGTTATTCGATGATTTTTGCGACGACGCCGGAGCCGACTGTTCTGCCGCCCTCACGGATAGCGAAACGCAATCCTTCCTCGATAGCGATCGGGGTGATAAGGGTGATCTCCATGTCGATGTGGTCGCCGGGCATGACCATCTCAACGCCCGCGGGCAGTTTGATGGATCCTGTGACGTCCGTTGTTCTGAAATAGAACTGAGGACGATATCCATCGAAGAACGGAGTGTGACGTCCGCCCTCTTCCTTCGTCAGGACATAAACCTGAGACGTGAAGTGAGTGTGAGGATGGATGGTGCCGGGTTTTGCAAGAACTTGACCGCGCTCGATCTCGTTTCTCTGAATGCCGCGGAGCAGTACGCCGATGTTGTCGCCGCCCTCTGCATAATCGAGGAGCTTGCGGAACATTTCGATACCGGTGACGACTGTCTCTTTCTTATCGGGACGCAGACCGACGATCTCGACCTTGTCGCCCATCTTGAGCATACCGCGCTCGACTCTGCCTGTTGCGACGGTGCCGCGGCCTGTGATGGTGAACACGTCCTCGACGGGCATAAGGAAGGGCTTATCCGTGTCGCGCTGAGGGTCGGGAATGTAGCTGTCGACTGCGTCGAGCAATTCCTTGATAGCGTCAAGCGCAGGATCGTCCCACTTGCCTGCGAGACCTGCGTTCATCGCGTTGAGAGCGGAGCCGCGGACGATAGGAGTATCGTCTCCGGGGAAACCGTACTCGTTGAGCAGCTCGCGAACTTCCATTTCGACAAGCTCAAGCAGCTCTTCGTCATCGACCTGGTCGCACTTGTTGAGGAAGACGAGGATGTAGGGAACGCCGACCTGACGTGCGAGCAGGATGTGCTCACGAGTCTGAGGCATGGGGCCGTCGGAAGCTGCGACAACGAGGATAGCGCCGTCCATCTGTGCCGCACCTGTGATCATGTTCTTGACATAGTCGGCGTGGCCGGGGCAGTCAACGTGCGCATAGTGGCGCTTGTCTGTCTCATACTCAACGTGCGCTGTGTTGATCGTGATGCCTCTCGCTTTCTCTTCGGGAGCCTTATCGATCTCGTCATACTTCATGACTTGGGCTTTGCCGAGGTGCGCGCTGTACATTGTGATTGCAGCGGTGAGCGTGGTCTTGCCGTGGTCAACGTGGCCAATCGTACCGATGTTAACATGCGGCTTTGTTCTTTCAAATTTAGCTTTTGCCATACTAAATTCCTCCAATAGATTTTTTTGGCTTTTTTATTTTTTTTATTATCCTAAAAGCTGTTTATTATATATATTATCAATATAATACGTCGCTTTCAAGGCTATTTTTTGTCGCCGACTATCTTTTCGGCAACGTTTTTGGGCACCGCTTCATAATGGTCGAAGAGCATTGTGAAGCTGGCTCTGCCCTGTGTTATGCTGCGCAGGCTTGTCGCATATCCGAACATCTCGGAAAGCGGCACGTCCGCGTCTACGCATTGCGCGCCCGTGCGGGGCTCTATGCCCTTCACCTGCCCGCGCCTCGTCGTAAGGTTGCCCATCACGTCGCCCAAATAATCGTCGGGAGTGATGACCTCAACCTTCATTATCGGCTCCAGCAACGTGGGCGCCGCTTTGCTTGCCGCCTCCTTAAAGGCGAGTGAGCCCGCGATCTTGAACGCCATTTCCGAGCTGTCCACCTCGTGCATACTGCCGTCCACGAGTCTGACCTTGAAGTCCACGCACTCGTATCCCGCGATGACGCCGCTCTGCGCTGCCTCTTTGATGCCTTCCCATGCCGCCGCCGCAAACTCCTTCGAGACTGCGCCGCCGACGATGACGTTTTCCACCTCGAGACCGCCGCCGGGATTGGGCTCGATATCAATGATTATCCTGCCGTACTGACCGTGTCCGCCCGACTGTCTGACAAACTTGCCTTCCACATTCTTGACGGGCTTCGTAATGGTCTCGCGATAGCTGACCTGCGGCTTGCCGATGTTCGCCTCCACTTTGAACTCGCGCATCATTCTGTCCACTATGATGTCCAGATGGAGCTCGCCCATGCCTGCGATGATGGTCTGACCCGTCTCCTTGTCGGTGTACGCCTTGAAGGTTGGGTCCTCCTCTTGCAGTTTTTGGATGGCGACGGTCATTCTCTCTTGAGACGCCTTGGACTTCGGCTCTATCGCGACCTTGATGACGGGATCGGGGAATACCATGTTTTCAAGCACGATCTGCCTCGTCCTGTCCGACAGCGTGTCGCCCGTAGTGCTCTTTTTGAGACCTATTATCGCAACTATGTCGCCCGCGTACGCCTCTTCGATGTCCTCGCGGTTGTCCGCGTTCATTCTGAGTAGCCTGCTTATGCGCTCGTTCTCGCCCTTGACCGTGTTGTAGACGACGCTTCCTACCTTGACCGTGCCCGAATATATCCTCGCAAACGACAGCTTGCCGACAAATTCATCTGTCAAGATCTTGAACACCAGCGCGCTGAACGGCTCGTCCTCGCCGGGATGGCGCAGTTCGGGCTGCTCCGTCTTGGGATTTATGCCCTCTATGCTTGCCACGTCCGTGGGAGCGGGCAGATAATCCACCACCGCGTCGAGCATGAGCTGTACGCCCGTGTTCTTGTAGGCGCTTCCGCAAAGCACGGGATTCAATTTCATCTCTATCGTGCCTTTGCGTATCGCCGCCTTGAGCTGCTCCTCGCTTATGCTTGCGGCATCTTCGGAAATTATCTTTTCGAGGATGTCCTCGTCATAATCGGACGCCGCCTCAAGCAGCTTTTGTCTGTACTCTTCCGCTTGCGCCTTGTACGCCTCGGGAATGGGCTTTTTGTAAAATGTCACGCCCTTGTCCTTTTGGTCATAGTAGTACGCTTGCATGTCGATGAGGCTTATCACGCCCTCGAACTCGCTCTCCTTGCCTATGGGCAGGCAGATGGGTACGGCGTTGGCGTTCAGCCTCTCCTTCATCATCTCGACGGCTCCGAAGAAATTGGCTCCGTTGATGTCCATCTTGTTGACGAAGGCGATCCTCGGGACTTTGTAGGTGTCCGCTTGACGCCATACGTTTTCGGACTGAGGCTCGACGCCGCCCTTCGCGCAGAATACCGCGACGGCTCCGTCAAGCACTCTCAAGCTCCTCTCCACTTCCACCGTAAAATCCACGTGGCCGGGGGTGTCGATGATGTTGATCTGATGCCCCTTCCAAATTGCCGTGGTCGCCGCGGAAGTTATCGTGATGCCTCTCTCGCGCTCTTGCTCCATGTAATCCATTGTGGCGGATCCGTCATGGGTCTCCCCGAGCTTGTGATTGACGCCTGTGTAGTAAAGTATTCGCTCGGTCGTGGTGGTCTTGCCGGCGTCGATGTGCGCCATGATGCCGATATTACGCACCTTGTCAAGAGCATATTTCCTTGCCATAGTTTACCACCTGTAGTGTGCAAACGCCTTGTTTGCTTCTGCAGCGCGGTGCATCTCGTCCTTTCTTCTGACGGCGCCGCCTGTCAGATTGTAGGCGTCCATAAGCTCACCCGCAAGTCTCGCGTCCATGGTCTTTTCGCCCCTCTTCCTCGCAAAGGACACAAGCCATCTGATGGCGAGAGTCTGCCTGCGCTCCGGACGGATCTCCATAGGAACTTGATAGGTCGAGCCACCCACACGCCTTGCCTTGACTTCCAGCATAGGCATTGCGTTTTCGAGCGCCTTGTTGAATATATCCATTGGGTTTTGACCCAACTTCGCTGCTGCAATATCGAAAGCCCCATAGACGATCGCTTGTGCCGTCCCCTTCTTGCCGTCGAGCATCACTTGATTGATGAGCTTTGTGACGACCTTGCTGTTGTAGATAGGATCGGGCAGCACGTCTCTCTTGGGCACGTCGCTTCTTCTTGGCATAAATTACCTCCTATTCTTGGTTTAAGATAACATTCGAAAATTACTTCTTGGGACGCTTCGCGCCATATTTGGACCTTGCCTGCCCGCGCTTTGCAACGCCTGCAGTATCAAGAGCTCCGCGAATGATGTGATAGCGCACACCGGGCAGGTCCTTGACTCTGCCGCCTCTGATGAGCACTACGCTGTGCTCTTGCAGATTGTGGCCTTCGCCGGGAATGTAAACAGTACCCTCCATACCGTTGACAAGGCGGACCCTCGCGATTTTACGAAGTGCCGAGTTCGGCTTCTTGGGGGATGTAGTCGTGACGCTCAAGCAGATACCGCGCTTTTGGGGGCACTGCTCCATGATAGGCGTGAGCGACTTTTTGACCTGTTTCTCTCTGCCCTTTCTGATAAGCTGATTGATGGTTGGCATTTTGTTTCCTCCTTCTGGATTTTCCGAATGTACCCGCAACCCTACAGGTGCAATTCATTTATCTTCCTCCGCGGAAATTATCCCGACCGCCGCCGTAGCGACCTCGACCCCCGCTGCCTCGCCCAACTTCCTCTTTGAAGGGACGTATTTGACGGGCACACGGTGCCTGCGCGCCGCATCGACAAGCGCCTCTTTAATTTCCGCATCGGCGTCGGAAGCGACTATCACACACCTGAGCGTCCCTTCCGACAAACCCTTCAAAACCTGTTTGGATCCGACAACTTTTGAAGAGCAAGCTAGCATATCTTCAAGTTTTTCTTTGTCCATATCGCTCCATATTTCCAAAGCTAAAAACTGCTTGCACAGACTGCAAGCGTGATTATATTATCATCAATCCCCGCCACTTGTCAAACAAAAATACTAAAATATTTTTTAAAATTATTCTATTATATATATTGTGGTAATGAGAAAAATTCTACCACAAAATATAGGCCGCGCCCTCAACACAAACAGCCGAATAACGTTGCCGGTCACAAAAATCGCAATTTAATGTTGTTTTAAGTTTCAAAAGCTACTATAATCAAAAAAGGAGGCGACTATGCGAGTTTTACTTGTAGAGGACGAGAGAGAGCTTTCTCGCGCGCTTGCGAAGATGCTCTCCAAGGACGGGTATGACGTGGATTGCGTATATGACGGTGCGGACGGCTTGAATTTCGCCTCGACGGGCATGTACGATCTTATTCTGCTCGACGTCATTATGCCGAAAATGAACGGTTTTGAAATGCTCGGAGAGCTTAGGCGCAAAAAGATGGACACGCCCGTCATAATGCTTACCGCTCTCAACGACGAGAACGACAAGATAGCGGGGTTGGACAAAGGTGCGGACGACTATGTTTCAAAGCCGTTTTCGACAAATGAACTGCTTGCGAGGATGAGGGCGGTGCTGAGGCGCCGCGGCAAACTTGTAAGCGACAACAAACTCGAATATTCAAACGCGTCGCTGGACCTCACGACGTACAGGCTGAGCACTCCAAACGGCGAGATAGGTCTGACGGGCAAAGAATTTGAGCTGCTGAGATACCTCTTCGAATATCCGGGATTTGTCGCGCCAAAGGAAGATCTCATCCTTAAAGCGTGGGGCATGAACAGCGAATTTGAAAGCAACAACCTTGAGGTGTACATGTCGTTTTTGAGGAAAAAACTCAATCATCTCGGCGCGGCTTTCACGATAGAATCCGTGCGCGGCGTGGGATATCGGCTTGTGCAAAAATGACTAAACAGGCATTTTATCATGTCAAAATAGAAGGATAAACCTCAAAAATGGACCTTATCAAAAAACAGCGCACATCATTCACCGTCGTTACCACTGTTTTTGCGGCGGTGTTTTTGCTTGTACTGTTGGGAGGGTTTTTCGGCATAACCTGCCTCGCAAACGACATGTATATGAGCGCCGCCCTCAATAAGGCGCTTGAAAATCCCCTCACATACAATCAAGTTTCGCCGCAAAATCTGCGCTGCTTTTTTGTATACGTCGATCAAATAAGCGGCGAGTCACACATCAAAGGCGATGTGGATTACTATGGGGACAGCGTCTCGGGCATCATCAAAGCGGTCAAAAAGTTGGGCAGACCAAGTGACGACCTTCCCCAAAAATTTCGATGTGGGGACAGATTTTTCGCCGCAAAGTGCACTGATATTGAAATGTTTAAAGTGTACGCTGTGCTCGACAGGACGTCATATCGCTCGCAACTTATCAACACCGCCCTGCTCACCGTGCTGCTGTATTGCTGTACGGTGGGGCTTACGGCGCTGCTTACCTATCTCGGCTCCGCGCGACTGCTGAGACCCGTCGCCGACGCCATGCAAAAACAGCGCGACCTCACAGCAAACGCCTCGCATGAACTCAAAACTCCGCTCACCGTCATTTCGGCAAACTTGAGCGTGCTGCGCTCGGAGCCGACTTCCACCGTCGCGGAAAACGAGCACTGGATAGAGAGCATAGACTCGCAAATAACGCGTATGCAGGAGCTCATACAGAATATGCTCGAGCTGAGCAAGCTCGAAAGCTCCGCCGTCGTGAAAGAAAAACTCGATCTCAGCTCCGTCACGGAGGGCGTCTGCCTCTCGTTCGAGCCCGTATGCTTTGAAAAGGGCGTAACCCTCATCACCGACATCGCGGACGGGGCTACCGTTGAGGGAGACGCGCGCGCCCTCGAGAGGCTTGTGGGTATTTTGCTCGATAACGCCATCAAATATTGCGGCGAGAGCGGCAAGGTGGGGCTCAACTTGAGCTGCGACCAAAAAAAGGCGAAGCTGTCCGTTATGAATACGGGCGAAAGCATATCCAAAGAAGAGGCGGAACACGTCTTTGACAGATTTTACCGTACGGACGGCGCCAGACATAACGAGGACAATAAGAGCTTCGGACTCGGGCTGTCCATCGCCTACGCCACGGTACAGGCGCACGGCGGCACGATATCCTGCCACGGCGTAGAAGGCAAGGGCTCCGTTTTCACCGTTACCCTGCCCCTAATCAAGGAAAAACACGCCAAAAAGCCCGCAAAAAAACCGCAACAAAACAATTGACAAAATTTTCGTCAAATGATATTATCTTATAGCATCCACTTTGGGGGTATAGCTCAGTTGGTAGAGCGCTTGATTTGCATTCAAGAGGTCCTCGGTTCGAATCCGTGTATCTCCACCACGATATAGTTGTGTAGCTCAGTAGGTTAGAGCACCACCCTGATAAGGTGGGGGTCGGTGGTTCGAGTCCACTCACAACTACCAAAACCTCGCACTAGCGAGGTTTTTTTGTTATGCGCCTCCGCCTCAATGCTTGCATTGGAGCCTGGGGCGCATAACAAAAATAAACACATTGTCGCAGGCAATGTGTTGGGAGTTGTGAGTGGACTCGAATCACCGACTTGGCGAGCTTGCTCTTTTTTGGACGAAGTACAAAAAAGAGCATAAGGTGCATTTAAATTTATCCGCTCGGACACGGGGATTCCTCGACTTCTTACCCCACAAAATCACTTCGTAATTTTGCGGGGACCCCATTGCGCTCAGAATGACAGGTTTATTTCGCTGTCATGTTGAGCGAAGTCGAAACATCCCCTTGTGCAGACCCGCCCTCATTGCGTACTTAGCGTTAAACCGCTCGCTCCGCGGGGTCGCTCGGACAAAGCAAATTCCGTATATAAGGACGCTCAGACAAGGCGGACGGCGGGTATAGGGGCACTCGAACAGAAGGCGCGTGATTTGACAAACACCCTATCAAAAAACAAAAGAGCGCGATTGCGCTCCTCTGTTTCAATGTTTTGGTTCTTTGATTATTGCTCGCTGATCGCGCCGACGGGGCAACCGTTTTTTACCCCATAAAATTCGCTCCACTCAATTTGCATTTCTACAAAACTTTACATCGTCTCTCATTATTATGGGGCCCCCAAATATCACCCGGACCGACTTTTCGTTTCGGTTGCCCCTATACAAAAAACAAAAGAGCGCGGTTGCGCTCCTCTGTTTC
>CANRBM010000005.1 GCA_947628855.1 uncultured Clostridia bacterium
GGCAAGGCGCAGTTCGGCGGCCAGCGCTTCGGCGAAATGGAAGTCTGGGCGCTCGAGGCCTACGGCGCGGCGCACATTCTGCAGGAAATTCTAACCGTCAAGTCGGACGATATCGTGGGCAGAGTCAAGACCTACGAGTCCATCGTCAAGGGCAACAATGTGTCAGAACCAGGCATCCCCGAGTCGTTCAAAGTGCTCGTCAAGGAGTTGCAAAGCCTGGCGCTCGACGTCAAGGTGCGCAACGAGGACGGCGACGAGATCAAGCTCAGGGACTACTCCGACGACGACGCCGATTTCGAGCCTATGAGAAGGGCTCCCGAACTCAAGGAAGTTGACATTCTCGGCGGCGACCTAGGGCAGCAACCCTCGGCTATCCCCGACGATCTGTTTGGCGGATTGGGCGACGGCTTTGGCGGCGAGGACAGCAAATTTGACGCAGACAGCGACGATGAGGATTTCTTCAGCTCGCTCACGGAGGGAACGACGGATATAAGCGAATTGTTTGGCACTCCGTCGAAAGAAGATCCCGACGAGGAATAAAGGAGATAGAGTATGTACGAACTCAGCAATTTTGACGCGATCCAGATCGGTATTGCCTCTCCCGAAAAGATCAAAGAGTGGTCTTACGGCGAGGTCACAAAGCCCGAGACTATAAATTACCGTACGCAAAAGCCCGAAAGAGACGGTCTCTTCTGCGAGAGGATATTCGGGCCCACAAAGGATTGGGAGTGCCACTGCGGCAGATACAAGAGGATACGCTATAAGGGCGTCATCTGCGAGAAGTGCGGCGTCGAGGTCACAAAGTCGAAGGTGCGCCGCGAGAGAATGGGGCATATCGAGCTTGCCGCGCCCGTCACGCACATTTGGTATTTGAGAGGCGTGCCCTCGCGCATAAGCATTTTACTCGACATCTCCCCCAAGGATCTTGAACAAGTCGTGTACTTCGTCTCCTATATCGTGCTCGACCCCGGCAAGGCGGAGGAGATAGTCAAAAAACAGGTCATCACGGACAAGGAGTACCGCGATCTGCTTGAAAAATATGACGCAAAGGACTTCAGAGTCGGCATGGGCGCGGAAGCCGTGCAGGAGCTCCTGCAGGAGATAGACCTCGAGAGCGAGAGCAAACAGCTCAAGGACATTATCGAGAATTCTACGGGTCAAAAGCGCATGAAGGCGGTCAAGAGGCTGGAAGTCGTCGAGGCTTTCCGTCAATCGGGCAACAGACCCGAGTGGATGGTGCTCACCGTACTTCCCGTGCTGCCTCCGGAGCTCAGACCTATGGTCCAGCTTGACGGCGGACGTTTTGCGACGAGCGACCTCAACGATCTGTATCGTCGCGTCATCAATCGCAACAACCGTCTCAAAAAGCTCAAGGAACTCGGCGCGCCCGAAATAATCGTGCACAACGAGAAGAGGATGCTGCAGGAAGCAGTTGACGCGCTCATAGACAACGGTCGCAGAGGAAAGGCTGTAGCAGGTCCCGGCAACAGGGACCTCAAGTCGCTCTCGGGCATGCTCCGCGGCAAGCAGGGACGTTTCCGTCAGAACTTGCTCGGCAAGCGCGTAGACTATTCGGGACGTTCCGTCATCGTCGTCGGACCCGAGCTCAAGCTGTATCAGTGCGGCTTGCCCAAGGAGATGGCGCTCGAGCTGTTCAAACCCTTCATAATGAATAAGTTGGTGGAGCAGAACCTTTGCCACAACATCAAGAGCGCAAAGCGTTTCGTGGACACGGGCAAAAATCAAGTATGGGATATCCTCGAGGAGATAATCAAGGATCACCCCGTACTGCTCAACCGCGCGCCCACCCTTCACCGTCTCGGCATACAGGCGTTCGAGCCCGTGCTCGTCGAGGGCAGAGCGATAAAGTTGCACCCCCTCGCATGCGGCGCGTTCAACGCGGACTTCGACGGCGACCAGATGGCTGTCCACGTCCCGCTGTCCATAGAGGCGCAGGCGGAGGCGAGGATACTCATGCTTTGCACAAACAACATACTTAAGCTAAGCGACGGCAAGCCTATCGTCTCGCCTACGCAGGACATGGTCATAGGCTCCTACTATCTGACGATAGTCAAGCCGGGCGCGGTCGGAGAAGGCAATTATTACACCTCTTTCGACGAGGCGGTACTCGCCTATAACGAGCATGCGCTCACGCTGCAATCGCTGTGCTATATCCGCGTTCCCGTTGAACACGAGGACGGCACGAAGGAAAATCAGCTTTTGCACACCACCCTCGGACGTTGCATCTTCAACAACAACATTCCGCAGGACCTGCAATTTGTGGACAGAAGCGTGCCGGAACTCAGAGGTCAACTCGAAGTCGAGGGCATACTCGGCATACACGCCAACATCGACCAAAAGCAATTCCACGCCATAGTGGAGCTGTTCCGCAGCGGCCGCGAGGATGGAGCATACGCGTACGCGCGTTCAATATTAAAGAGGCAGGACCTCTCCGACGCGCAGGTAGAGACCATCAAGAACGCCATACTCGAGGCGGGAGAGCTTGATATCGACGATACGAAGCACAGCCTTAGGGAGATCACCGCGCTCAGAGAGAGCATACAAAAGGTGCTCGGCAAGAAGGCGATGGCTATCGGCAAGAAGCAACTCAGCATGATCGTCGATAACTGCTTTAAGTATCACGGCGCGACGGAGACGGCGGCGATGCTGGACAACATCAAGGCGCTCGGCTACAAGTATTCGACTATAGGCGCTATCACGGCGTCCGTATTCGATATGCACATCCCCGGCGACAAGAAACAGATAATTGCCGACGCTGAGGCGCAGGTGGTCAAGATAGAAAAACTGCATGCCCGCGGCGTGTTCTCGGACGAGGGCCGCTACAAAGAGGTCATCAAAGTCTGGAAAGAGGCGGCGGACAAGGTCGAGGAAGAGCTCAAGAAAGGACTTGACGATTTCAACCCCATATGGATGATGGCAAACTCCGGCGCGCGCGGAAGTATGGGACAGATAAGACAGCTTGCAGGTATGCGCGGACTTATGGCGGACCCGTCGGGCAGAACGATAGAGTTGCCCGTGCGCTCCTCCTTCCGCGAGGGACTGTCCGTCCTCGAATACTTCATTTCTTCGCACGGCGGCAGAAAAGGTCTTGCGGACACCGCTCTTAAGACGGCGGACTCCGGCTACCTCACAAGACGTCTCGTGGACGTTTCCCACTCCGTCATCGTGCGCGAGCAGGATTGCCACGACAACAAGGGCACGTTCATCACCGCGATACGCGACGAAAAGAGCGTCATCGAGGCGCTTGCGGACAGAATTGCGGGCAGATACACCATAAACGACGTCATCGACCCCGAGACGGGCGAAGTCATCTGCGAAGCGGACACCCTCATCTCCACGGATAAGGCGAAAGAGATCGACAACATCCTCACCGCGCATTGGGAGAAGAATGGCTCGGATATGCACCATCAACCGGGCGTGCTCATCCGCTCCATACTCACTTGCAGGACGAGAAACGGCGTGTGCGTCAAGTGCTACGGCAAGAACATGGCGTCGGGCAATCCCGTCAAGATAGGCGAGGCGGTCGGCATCATAGCCGCGCAGTCCATAGGCGAGCCGGGCACCCAGCTCACGATGAGAACCTTCCACTCGGGCGGCGTTGCGACGGACGACGACATCACGCAAGGTCTGCCCCGCGTCGAGGAGCTTTTCGAGGCGCGCAATCCTAAAGGTAAAGCCGTCATCACGGAGAACAGCGGCGCAGTCACGATTTCCGACGACAGGCGCGAGATCACGGTCACGTCCTCGGACGGCGACACAAAGACGTATGCGATACCCTACAACGCGAACATACTCGTGCAGCAGGGCGAGATAATAGACGCGGGCGATCCGCTCACCAAGGGCTCCATAAATCCGCAGGATATGCTCAAGGCGAAGGGCGTCAAGGGCGTGCAGGAGTACATCGCGAAGGAAGTTCAATCCGCCTACCGCACCGCGGGCGTCGAGATCAACGACAAGCACGTCGAGGTCATCGTCAGGCAGATGCTGAGGAAGGTAAGGATAGAAAATCAAGGCGACACCAACATGTTGCCGGGTCAACTCGTAGACCTGTTCACTTATGAGGACGAAAACGAAAAGGCGATAGAGGCAGGCGGCAAGCCCGCAAGCGCAAAGAGAACTCTGCTCGGCATCACGAAAGCCGCGCTCGCGACGGAATCCTTCCTGTCCGCGGCGTCCTTCCAGGAGACGGCGAAAGTGCTTGCGGAGGCGGCGATCAACAACAGAGTCGACCCGTTGCTCGGACTCAAAGAGAACGTCATCATAGGCAAGCTAATCCCCGCAGGTACGGGCATGAAGTGCTATAAAAACATAAGTACCGTGCACGCCACTCCCGAAAAGACGGAAGAGGAGATAATGGCGGATCCCGAGCTCGCGGACATAGACGACGAGGACGCAGAATAATGGATAAGAGGTTTTTTACATCCGAAAGCGTGACTGAGGGACATCCCGACAAGGTGTGCGATCAGATAGCCGACGCTATACTTGACGACATCATGGCGGCGGATCCCTCCGCGCGCGTCGCGATAGAAGTTTGCGCGACGACGGGCGTAGTCATGGTTTTCGGCGAGGTCTCCACGGACACGCACTATTCGGACATACCCGCAATAGTGCGCGAGGTGATAGAGGACATAGGCTACAACGACAGCTCTCTCGGCTTTGACTTCAAGACGTGCGCTGTGCTCACCTCGATAGACGAGCAGTCGAAGGATATCGCGCAGGGCGTGGATATGGCGTCCGACGCGGAAAGTTCGGACGAATTCGATCTTAGAGGCGCGGGCGATCAAGGCATGATGTTCGGCTATGCGACGGACGAGACTCCGGAGCTTATGCCCATGCCCATAATGCTTGCGCATGCGCTCACAAAGCGCCTCACGGACGTGAGAAAGCTGGATCTTCTCGATTGGTTGCGTCCCGACGGAAAGGCGCAAGTCACGGTGGAATACGAGGGCGGCGCGCCAAAGCGCGTGGACACTGTAGTGGTCAGCTGTCAACACTCCGAAAATGTGGAGCTCGAGGAGATTGAGAGCGCTATCATCGAGACAGTCATAAAACCCTCCATACCCAAGGAGCTCATCGACGACGACACCAAATTCTACATCAATCCCACGGGACGCTTTGTGATAGGCGGACCCGCAGGCGACAGCGGAGTCACGGGCAGGAAGATAATTGTGGACACCTACGGCGGTTTTTGTCCTCACGGCGGCGGCGCGTTCAGCGGCAAGGATCCCACGAAAGTGGACAGGAGCGCGTGCTATATGGCGCGTTACGTGTGCAAAAACCTTGTTGCTGCGGGCATTTGCAAGAGGGTAGAGCTGCAGCTCGCGTATGCGATAGGCATGTCGCACCCGGTGTCGATATATGTCGATACGTTTGGGACGGGCATAGTGGACGACGAGACCATTGTCAAGATAGTGCAGGATGTGTTCGATCTCAGACCGCTTGCCATCATAAACGAGCTCAAACTCGACCGCCCCATCTACAGGAGGACGTCCAACTACGGACACTTTGGCAGAGAGGGCTTCACTTGGGAGAACACCGACAAGGTAGAGCAGTTGCGAGAGGCTCTCGAGAAGTACAAATTTTGAATGAGCAAGAAAAAGCGGCAGGAGAAGTCTGCCGTTTTTTATACCCGCGCGAGAGAGCTGGGGGAGCGATATTTTTCCGCCCCCATATGCGGAAAACGCGGAGATGAACAAACTTTTTCGGAGTGAAAATGCAGCTTAAGGGCGAAATCAAGACCGTAATATTTCAAAGCCCGGAAACGGGATATACCGTACTCGACGTAAGGAGCGAGGACGGCGTGTTTACCGTAGTCGGGCTCTTCCCTCCCGTAAGCGAGGGCATGGTCGTCGAGGTGGAGGGCAAATTTCAGCAAAAGACCCTCTACGGCAGGCAGTTCGCCGCGGAAAAGATAAAATTGCACCAGCCCTCGAGACTGGACGGTATAAAGAAATTTCTCTCCAGCGGGCTCATCTACGGTTTGGGACCCGTCACGGCGGAGGCTATCGTAGCGCGTTTCGGCGTGGACAGCCTCGAGATGATGAAATACCCAATGGAGCTTGCGAAGGTGCGCGGCATATCCCTCAAAAAGGCGACGGAATTCGGCATGGGCTATGTCAAGTTGCAAAAGATGCAGGACGCCATAATGTTTTTGCAGGAGCTGGGCATCACGATAAACATGGCTCTTCGCATCTACAAGGTGTATGAAGAAAAGACGGTAGACAACATTCGCAAAAACCCGTACATGCTCGTTGACGACATTGACGGCATAGGTTTTGCCACCGCGGACAGGATAGCGGGCGAGCTGGGCGTGGACAAAAACAGTGATTTCAGGATAAGCGCGGCGATAACGTACGTCCTCAAGGACGCGTCGCTCAAGTCGGGGCACAACTATCTGCCCGAGGGCGAGCTTATAGAGGCGGCAAAGACTCTGCTCGGCATTGACGATGTGGAGCGCATAAGCGACGTGCTGGGCGATATGGTCTTGCTCAAGGAACTTATACGCTACGACGCGGGCGAGCATATTGCCATACTGCTCAAACGCAACTACCTCACCGAAAAGAATATCGCAAAAAGGCTGCTGAGGCTAAGCGGCGAGGCGTCCGACTTCAAGGTCAACGCGGAGCACGAGATAAAGCGCTTCGAGCAGGAGGCGGGATTCGAGCTGCATCCCAACCAAAAAGAGGCGGTACGCGCCGCGATAGAAAACGGGGTGCACATCGTCACGGGCGGGCCGGGCACGGGCAAGACGACCATAGTCAAGTGCATTCTGCGCGTGTTCAAGGATCTGAATCAGCGGGTAGCGCTGTGCGCGCCTACGGGAAGAGCGGCAAAGAGGCTAAGTCAAGCGACAGGCGAGGACGCAAAGACGATACACCGCCTTCTCGACCTCGATTGGAAGGGCGGCGAGGGACACTTTACATACAACGAAAACATGAAATTGCCGCTCGACGTCGTCATCGTGGACGAAGTCAGTATGGTGGACGAATACGTGTTTTGCGCGCTGCTCGGCGCGCTCGAGAGGGGCGCGAGGCTCGTGCTCGTGGGGGACAAGGACCAGCTTGCGTCCGTAGGCGCGGGCAATGTGCTCGGCGACCTCATAAGATGCGGGCATTTCACGGTGAGCTATCTCACGCACATATATAGGCAGTCCGCAAAGAGCAAGATAGTGCCAAACGCGCACAAGATCAACAACGGACAGATGCCCGACCTCGACAACAAGAGCGACGACTTCTTCTTCGAGGAGAGGAATACCTCGGAGGCGATATGCCAAAGCACGCTCGCGCTCGTCACCAAGCGCTTGCCCAAATATCTGAACATGCAGCCCAAGGACATACAGGTGCTGTGTCCCATGAAACGCAGCCTTGCAGGCACCGTGAATTTGAACAGGGAACTTCAACGCCTCATCAATCCGCCCACTGCCGCAAAGAAGGAATTGAAGCGCGGGGACATACTTTTCCGCGAGGGCGACAAAGTCATGCAGACGATCAACAATTATCAGCAGGAATGGTCGCAGACGCAGGGCAACAGAGTGGAGCGCGGCACGGGAGTTTTCAACGGCGACATCGGCGTCATCGAGAGCATAAATGTACAAATCATGCAGTTTACCGTGCGATTTGATGATGATAAAGTGGCGATTTATCAATATGGCGACATCGACCAACTGTCGCTCGCGTACGCGATAACAATACACAAATCGCAGGGCAGTGAGTTTGACGCGGTCGTCATCGCGCTTGACAGCAACTATCTTTTGCAGACGCGAAACCTGCTTTACACAGCGGTCACGAGGGCGAAAAAACTTGTCGTCATCGCGGGCGCGAAGGAGACGGTGGCGCGCATGGTGCGCAACAACCAGACCGCGAGGCGCTACTCTTTGCTTGTACAGCTCATAGATGAGGAACTTGCCGGAGGCGGGTATGACGGAGCATAAGGGCAATGCAAAGTTAAAAGCGTTCATGAGCGGCGCTATCGCGGCGCTGAGAAGGTGCGGTGCGGCTTTAGAGGACGCTCTGTATCCAAAAGAAACGACTTGCGACATATGCCTGGGCGAGCTCGAGACGAGGGGCAGATACAGGGTGTGCGCGAAGTGCCTCGAAGAACTGCCGTACGTAGGCGACAAAAGGTGCTTGAATTGCGGCGCGCCCATGAGCGACGAGAGCGACTATTGCGATCGCTGTCAAAACACCGAGAGCAGTTTCAAGCTGTGTCGCGCGCCATTTGAATATCGGGACCTCGCGGTGAAGATGATACACGAGCTCAAATTCGGCGGGAAAAAGTACATAGCCGAGACGCTCGCGGCGTTTATGACGGACGAGTTTTTGAAAGACGGCATGAGCGCGGAGATAGTATGCTTTGTGCCGATGGCGCCAAAAGAGGAGAAAAAGCGCGGTTTCAATCAAGCGGAATTGCTTGCGCGAGAGATAGCGGACAGGCTGAATATGCCTTTGCTCCCCGCGCTCGTCAAGCGCAAGGACACGACGGAGCAAAAGTCTTTGAGCGCGCGCGACAGGGCGAAAAACCTCGAAGGCGCCTACGAGTGTGTAGTGTCGCAGGTGAAAAAGCGCAGCGTATTGCTTATAGACGACGTATTTACGACGGGCGCCACTTCAAACGAGTGCGCCAAGGCCCTGCTCAAAGCGGGCGCAAGGGAAGTGAGCGTGCTCACCGCCGCGATAACAAGGCAAAAAATGTCTTTCGAGCGCGACGACCGACTTGTCAGCGACGACAAAAAGTAGTATGATGAAATGTATGGCAACTTCTTGAAGTTGCAGCCCGTTACGGGCGAAATAAAAAAAGAAAAGCGCGACCGCGCTAAGAGAGGGATATATGTCAATTTTCAACGAAAACGACAGGAAACTCAAAAAACTTCGCAAGCTAGCCGTCAAGATAGCTCCCGACGACAGCGTGCATCCCAAAAAAGGCGAGACCGAGGAAGAAGCGAAAGCTGCAGCGGCAAGAAGAGTCGAACAAGAGTTGAAAAGAGCCGAAAGCACGGAAAAACCGAAGTTTCTTGAACAGAAATATGCCAAAATGAAAAACGAAGAGTTGATGGGCATGACGGCGGTGTTCAAGAAAAAGCTCGCTGACGGCGCGAAGCTTGACGATATAATGCTTGACGCCTATGCCGTCGTTATGGAGGCGAGCAAGAGAGTGCTCAACATGAAGCACTTTTTCGTACAGCTCATGGGCGGTATCGCGCTACACCAAAGCAGGATCGTCGAGATGGCTACGGGCGAAGGCAAAACGCTTGTTGCAACTCTTCCCGCCTATCTCAACGCGCTTGAGGGCAAGGGCGTGCACATCGTCACCGTAAACGACTACCTTGCGCGCCGCGACGCGGATTGGATGGACAACCTCTTCCGTTTTCTCGGGCTTACGGTGGGCGTCGTCGTACACGGTATGACGAGAGAGGAAAAGCAGAAAGCATACGCCGCGGACATCACGTATTGCAGCAACAGCGAGTTGGGCTTTGACTTTTTGCGCGACAATATGGCGCTCAAAAAAGAGGACGTAATGCAGCGCGAACTCAACTTTGCCATAATCGACGAGGTGGACTCCATATTGATAGACGAGGCAAGGACGCCGCTCATCATTTCAAACGTCTCCAAAGTCGAAAAAGAGGATCTGCTTGCCGTGGCGCGCTTTGTGGACGGATTGAAAGAGGCTGCTCCCGTGCTCGACGTAAAGGGCGCGCCCGTAAAGGACGAGGACGGCAACGAAAAGACGCAAGGCGAAGTCGAGGTAGACTATGAAAAGCGCACCGCCATTTTGACGGAAGAGGGCTTGAGCAAGGCGGAAAAATATTTCAAGACGACAGGCTTTTTCGGCAAGTCCGAGGACGGCAAAGAGGCGGACGGCACGGGCGATATCGACGACGCGGGCGACGCGGTGCTTTACAACAGGATAGAGGCGGCGCTCAAAGCGAAATTCCTATTTTTGCGGGACAGGGACTATCTTGTCGATGAGGGAAAGAAGGTAGTCATAATCGACCACAACACGGGACGCGCTATGCCGGGGCGCCGTTTCAACGACGGCTTGCATCAAGCGATAGAGGCGAAAGAAGCTCTGCTCGACAGCGGAGTCAAGATACTCGGCGACAACAAGATCGCCGCGACGATAACCTATCAAAACCTCTTCAGGCAGTACGCCAAGATATCGGGCATGACGGGTACTGCAAAGACGGAAGAGACGGAGTTCAAAAACATCTATAAACTCGACGTCGTGAAGATCCCTCCTCATGCGGATTGCCGAAGAGAGGACAAAAACGACAAGATGTTTTTGAGCAAGGCGGCAAAATTCGACGCGCTCATCTTAGATATATCCGAAAGATATGCAAAAGGCCAGCCCATGCTCATCGGCACCACGAGCGTAGAAGAATCCGAAATGTTGAGCGCAAAGCTCGCGGAAAAGAAAATACCCCATGAAGTGCTAAACGCCAAAAACAACAAAAACGAGGCGTACATCATAGCGCAGGCGGGCGCTCCGGGCGCGGTCACGATATCGACGAATATGGCGGGACGCGGCACGGATATTTTGCTCGGCGGCAATCCCGAATATCATGCCAAAAAGAATTTGGAGGACAAGCTCGACGGCATGTTCAAGGACAAATTGCTCAAATTCGACAATGCGGAAGAGGGCAGCGAGCGCTACAGCGACCTCGCCAAGGAAGAGCTCGAGAGAGTTCTCGCGGCGGACAGGGAGGTGAAGGAGCAGCGCTATGAGACATTCAAGTCAGCTATTATCGACAGCGCAACCACAAAATATCCCGTAAAATTCGAAATGTCGGGACAATACGCCTTCGAGGGCGAGACTTACGAAGTTAATATAAAGAATTTGAGAGATGAGTACGAAAAAGACCTGCAAGAGATAAAAGCTGTCTGCGACGTCAAAAAGCAGGACGTCATCTCGAAGGGCGGGCTTTGCGTCATAGGCACGGGGCGCAACGAGAGCAGGCGTATAGACAACCAGCTCATCGGTCGTGCGGGCCGTCAAGGCGATATCGGTCAAAGCGAGTTTTACGTTTCGCTCGAGGACGACATACTGCGTTTCAACAACAGCGAGAGGCTTGCGCAGTTGCTCACTTACCTTAAGATGAGGATACCCGAGGATCAGCGCGATCTGCCCTTGCAACTCAAGGTTATCACAAACTTCATCAAGAACACCCAAAAGAAGATAGAGGGTCTGCACTTTGCCGCAAGAAGGGACTTGCTGTATTATGACGAGGTGCTTGAGGTGCAGAGGAACGACATCTACTCCGCGCGCAAAATGCTACTCAACGACGAAGATGATATCCACGCGCAAGTCGAGGAGATGTTCGAAAGGCTTGCCCGCTCCATTTTGGAAAAGCATATCGACCCGAACGAGGGCTACGACAAGTGGGACATCGAGGGCTTGACGGAAGAGATAGAAAAGCGCATGATGCCAAAGCGCGGCGAGAGCGAGGAGCCCGACTTCGACGAGGACGCAGAAGAGGATGACGAGGCGTTTGACGAGGAAGATGAGTTCGACGAGGACGAGAGCGAAGAAAATATCGTTGTCGAGCATGAGGATGACGACGATTACACCTTCGAGAAAGAGGACCCCGAAAGCAAGAAGCACATATTTAAGAAGGGCAGCGTTATAACGCAGGAGCTTTGCGAGACGGGCGACGTGGACGCGATCGTAAAAGCCATATGCGCCGCCGCGTCCGCGGAATATGCCAAGAAGGCGGAATTTTACAAGGAGAGGAATTTCGACTACGGCAGGGAGGAAAAATTCGTATTGCAGACGAACATCGACAGGATGTGGCCGGACTTCCTCGACAAAAACAACTCCCTGCGGGAGAGCGTACGGCTCAGAGCGTACGGACAGCACGACCCGCGCATTGTTTTCAGAAAGGAATCCATGGATATGTTCGACAAGCTGTTGGACAAGATATATTTGGAGACGGCGGGAGTTTTGCTTACGGAAGCCGTCCCGCGCAGTTTCTATATGATCAATTTGCGCGAGGCGGAGGCGCGCGCAAGCAGGCTTAGGTCGGATATAAACGTCATCTTCAACGACCCGAAGGGCTGGGCGCCTTCGGACAGATCCGAGATAAAACAGGCAACCGGGGACGAATTTTTGCTTGATATATTCTCAAAACGCGCGGAGCAGATAGTGGCAATGACCGTCGCCGCCGCGGCGCAGGACAGGACAGTAGTCAAACCCGTCGAGATAGACAGGCTCGCAGATATGACGCTGTTTGTGAAGAAGGGCGAATATTTCATGCAGAAGCACGCCTCCGCGGACGCCTCGCGAGAGGAGCTTGTCTCCATGCTCGGCGAGGAGGCGAAAAAACAGGCCAGAGCGGCGCTCATATCAAAGAGACAGGCGGGCGGCGAGAGACGCGTGGACGCGCTCATTGCGATGATACTCGGCGACATTGTCGCGAAGAGCTTTGTGAGGTGCGCAAACGATCTCAACCGCAGAAATACCGAGATCGCGCTCGACGGCAAGGAAGTGGACAAATTTCTCAATGATTGCGAGCAGATTTACGACATTTTCTACAAGGTCTTTGTCGCGACGACGTGCATAAATCTCTTCGGCGCGCTTGAGGCGGAACTTCGCGTGAGGCAGGGAAAGAAGTCGGGAGGAAACACCATCGTCGGGTCTCGCACCCCGGGCAGGAACGATCCGTGCCCCTGCGGCTCTGGTAAGAAATACAAAAACTGCTGCGGTAAAAACGCTTGATAGCCCGAGCGGTCCAATAAAATGCGATAACAATAAGGAAATTCAACGGAGAATTTTATGCTGGATTATAATGAGATAAGATCAAAGCTCAAGGATATGAAGAGCGAGATGACGCGCGCATACG
Organism: uncultured Clostridia bacterium; assembly: GCA_947628855.1. Taxonomy (GTDB): domain Bacteria; phylum Bacillota; class Clostridia; order Christensenellales; family CAG-917; genus CAG-475. The sequence continues at coordinate 12,857 of CANRBM010000005.1, forward strand.
AGAGTATCAATCCCTCAAAGCTCAAGGCGCGCGCGGACGAGCTTGCCGAGCAACAGAACGCCGAAGGATTTTGGGAGGACGCCGAAAACGCGCGCAAGGTCTCCAAGGAGATAAGCCAAATTCAGAGCAAGCTTGAAAAATTCGAGAAGATGATAGCGCGCATCGACGACGCCATAGAGCTTGTGGACATCGTGGAGCTCGAGGCTAGCGCGGAAGAGGACGCGAATCTCGTCGGTATGGTGGACGAGCTTGCCGAGCATGTGGAGAGCTTGTCCCTCGCGACGCTGCTCAGTGGCAAGTATGACAGCCTCAACGCCATACTCACTTTGCACGCGGGCGCGGGCGGCACGGAGGCGCAGGATTGGTGCTCCATGCTGTACCGCATGTACACGCGCTATGTGGAGCGCACGGGGTGGTCGTATACAGAGCTTGACTATCTCGCGGGCGACGAGGCGGGCATAAAGAGCGTGACTTTCAGGGTGGAGGGCGACAACGCCTATGGCTATCTCAAGGCGGAAAAGGGAGTGCACAGGCTCGTGCGCATATCCCCCTTTGACGCCAACGCGAGGCGGCACACCTCCTTTGCGTCCCTCGAGGTCATGCCCGAGATAATAGACACGTCCGAGATAGAGATACGCCCCGAGGATCTCAAAATAGACACCTATCGCAGCGGCGGCGCGGGCGGACAGCACGTCAACAAGACGGAGAGCGCAATACGCATCACGCACATTCCGACGGGCATAATCGTAGCTTGCCAAAACGAGCGCAGTCAGATACAAAACAAGGAAGTCGCGCTGCAAATGCTCCGTTCCAAGCTCATCGAGAAGAAGGAGCGAGAGAGAGAGGAAGAGGCGGCGGCGATAAGCGGACAGCTCAAAAAGATAGAATGGGGCAGCCAAATAAGAAGCTATGTATTCTGTCCCTACACCATGGTCAAGGATCACCGCACCAACTATGAGACGGGCAACGTGCAGGCGGTCATGGACGGAGACCTCGACGGATTTATCAACGAATACCTGAAGCTCAGCTCCATACAAAAATAGCGACGGCATTTTGCGGGGCGGCGACAGATAAAGTCGCAATATCTGCAAAAAACGGGTGTTGATATGTGCAAAATGCGGCGATAAAGCGCGGAATTTGATATGAACAGCCTTTTTGACAAACAAAATATTACGGTGCTCGCGATAGAGTCCAGCTGCGACGAGACGGCTTGCGCGATAGTGAGAAACGGCAGGGAGGTGCTCTCGAGCGTCATTGCGACGCAGATAGAGATACATCGCCGTTTCGGGGGCGTCGTGCCAGAGATCGCAAGCCGCAATCACACTCTCGCCATAGAAAACGTCGTCGCGGAGGCGATGACAAAGGCGGGAGTCACAAGGGACGATATCGACGCCGTTGCGGTCACTTACGGCGCGGGGCTGCTGGGCGCCTTGCTCGTGGGCGTGAACTTCGCAAAGGGGCTGGCATACGCGTGGGGAAAGCCGCTGTTTGGCATATCTCACATCAAAGGTCATATCGCGGCGAATTATATCGACAGCGCGCTCGAGCCTCCCTATCTCTGCTTGCTTGCCAGCGGGGGACATACCGCGGTCGTAAAAGTGGAGGACTATGAAAGGATAACTCCGCTTGCCACAAGCCGCGACGACGCGGCGGGCGAGGCGTTTGACAAAGTCGCGCGCGTGCTGGGATTGCCATATCCCGGCGGTCCAGAGATAGAAAAGCTCGCGCGGGAGGGCAAGCCCGTTTTTGATATGCCGAAGGTCAAGCATGGCGAGGAGCTGTATTTCAGCTACAGCGGCATAAAGACGTTTGTGATAAACCTCGTTCACAAGCTCGAACAAAAGGGCGAGCCCCTGCCAAAGGCGGACATCGCGGCGAGCTTTCAACAGGCGGCGGTGGATCAGCTTGTGGATATGGTATCCCTTGTCTCAAAGCGCACGGGAATAAAAAAACTCGCCGTCGCGGGAGGCGTAAGCGCAAACGCGCTCCTTCGCGCGCGCTTTGACGATATGAAAAAGCAGGGTTGCGAAGTGTACTATCCCAAACTCTGCTATTGTACGGACAACGCAGCGATGATAGGATCCGCGGCATACTTCCTCATAAAAAGCGGCGCAGACGAGAGCCCCTATTCGCTTGACGCGAAGGCTACCGTTGGTATACAATAAGAAAAAACGACGAGCATCGCGCAAAAGCGAGAGTCGATTTGTGAATATTTTCAAAATGCCTTGCGTGAACAGCGAGGACTAAATGATTTGTTAATTGTCTGAAGTAGCGATTTACAAATCAAAAAAGTAAAAACTGTGTACAACAAACACACGGAGCAAAAAAACTAAAGTTTGAAAAAACGTTGGCGAAGCCGACGAACCAAGCGCAAAAAATAGCGAGCTATACGAGTATCTTGGAGCGCCCTCTTGCGCCTTCTTGCATACGAAGTATGTGAAGCGTTAAGTTTTTTGTGCGCGGAGCACGGAGCAAATCGATGTGCGCTTAGGGGCGAATTGCTTTAGCAATTTGGTAAAGCGCGACTCCGATTTGCGTAGCGGTGTCCTCACCCGCTATTAAAATAATAAAAAGGAGTTTTTTTCATGGAAAAATTCAAAACGTGGTTTTTGAAAGAGGCGCGGGAGACAAAGGCTTTGTTGCAAGGCGTCCCCGCCATCACGATGGTGCTTTTTGTCATCTCCGTCATAGGCATGAATCTGCTCGCAAACAAGAGCATAAACACGGGCGTAAGTTGGCTTGCGCTTGACGCGGGCATGCTGATAAGCTGGCTGAGTTTCCTCACTATGGACGTTACAGTCAAGCGTTTCGGCCCCAAGGCGTCCATAAAGCTGTCCTTTGTAGCGGCGTTCATCAACCTTATGCTGGCGCTCATAATGTTTGCGGCGGCGAAAGTCCCCGGCGTATGGGGCGAGTCCTTTGTGGACGAGGGCGGAGAGCTCATCAATACCGCGCTCGACAACACTTTCGCGGGCACGTGGTATGTCGTGACGGGCAGTACGATAGCCTTCCTCGCCTCGTCTGTAGTCAACAACGTCACAAACTGGGGCATAGGCAAGCTGTTCAAGCGCAACAATTTCGGAGTGTTCGCCGCGCGCAGCTACATCTCCACGATGATAGGGCAATTTGTAGACAATTTCCTGTTTGCCATAATCGTCAGCCACAACTTTTTCGGCTGGAGCATGTTGCAATGTATCACGTGTTCGCTCACGGGCATGGTTTTCGAGCTTGCATGCGAGATGGTATTCTCGCCCATAGGCTACAGGATATCCCGCAAGTGGGAGCGCGACAACATAGGCGCAAATTATATCCGCATACTCTCCGAAGACGGCGAGGAAGGGAGCTCAGTCTACCGCCGCGAGGAGAAGGAGCCTGGCGCGAGCGAGGCGCAAGAGGACGTCGCGTAAGCCTGTACATTCGGCGATTTTGACGGTCGCGCAACATTATATGTCCTCCGCCGCGGGCAGCGCTCCATGTCCGCCGCGCGCAGCGTAAAAACGCCGCTTATTCCATGTGAAACGCAAAAGCGCGGCGCGCAGTTTAAGCGCCGCCAAGGCTTGCGAAGCGAATTTGCGCAAACAACAATAAATATGACAAATATAGGGGTTTATTATGGCTAAAAGCAATGATAAAACGCTTGTTTTGATTACGGGCACGTCGTCCGGGATAGGACTTGCGACGGCGAAAAAGTTTTTGGATATGGGCTGTGACGTCGTCGGCATAGACCTAAAAGCCGCGGCTATCACGCATGCGAATTACACTCACTATGTCGCGGACATCTCAAAACCCGAGACATTGCCCGACGTCGAGGGCGTGAATATCCTTGTCAACAACGCGGGCGTGCAAAACGCGAACGATATCGACGTGAACCTGCGCGGCACGATAAATGTCACAGAGAAGTACGCCTTTCAGCCCGCAATACGTGCGGTCGTCAACGTCGCATCCGCAAGCGCGCATACGGGGGCGGAATTTGCGGAGTACTCCGCGTCGAAGGGCGGGGTGCTCGCCTACACAAAGCACGTCGCGCTGAATGTCGCAAAGTACGGCGCGACCTGCAACAGTCTCTCCCCGGGCGGGGTCTTGACTGAGCTCAACAAACCCGTCATAGAGGACGAGGGCAAGTGGGCGCGGATAATGGCGCTCACGCCCCTCAAAAAGTGGGCGACCGCGGACGAGATCGCCGAGTGGATATATTTTATCGCCGCCGTCAACAAGTCCATGACCGCGCAGGACATCCTCATCGACAACGGCGAATCCTCCGACGCCCACTTTGTCTGGTAAATCCCGGACTGTTGCAAAATATTTTTATGCGGACGAAATGTTGCGGTCGTCCGCTTTTGCTTTAATTTTCAATATAAAAAGTTGTAAAAACCGCCTTTGACAAATTTTATTATATTTGCGACGACTTTTTATTCATATTTTAAAACGAGAAATTTTGAAGTTTTAAATTTTTATCTATGCTTAAGATAAAGTCGATCACGGGGTGCGGAGTTTGCCGTTTATGCCTTTTATCAGGAAGCATTTGCCTTCGACGCAGCTTAAGGGAATAGGGCCGCCGACTCGGCTGTCCAAAGAATTGTTGCGGTTGTCGCCCATACAGAATATCTCGCCGTCCCCGACCGTCCATTTGCCGTCTATGGCGTCCATAACGCCGTTGATATACGGCTCGTCAAGCGGCTCGCCGTTGAGGTAGACCTTATTGTCGCGCACTTCCACGGTGTCGCCCGCGACGCCTATGACGCGTTTGACGATAGAACGGCGGTCGCCGTTCTTATCCTTCAAAAACTCCCAATCGGGAGTGCACACGATTATATCGCCGCGCTTTATTTCGGCGAGTTTGTTGAGGTATAATATTTCGCCGTTGGCGAGGTCGTTGTCGTCCTGCGCCCCTGCGCCGCCGTCGAGGGTGGGCCACATGGACGTGCCTTGCACGACGAAAGTTGATATGACGTAAAATTTTACGACGAGCGCGCTTGTGACTGCCAAAACCACGACCAACAACAAAACGATCACCGTGACGATGACCTTCTTTTTGCGCAATGAGGGAGTGGACATATCCATAAGCTCCGAGTTTTCGATGTCGTAAGGATCGGACATATTCAAATTATATGGCGCATTTTGTCGCTATATCCACAAAAAGTTGTTGAAGATCAAGCCTTTTGCGTTCCAAAGCGAGATGACTTTTGCTCCTCCGAATTTGGTGAGAGTGCGTCCCTCTTCTGACTTGAAATCCGTGGCGGAGACGAACACTTTTTGCCAAAAATCGCCGCCAATGAGCTGCGTCCTTGCTATGTAACAGTTCTCGTCGGGGACGGTGTAGACCCTTATCTCGAGGTCGCCTTCCTTTGGCGAATATACGTCGAAGTGCAACGCGGATGTACGCGCGAAAGCGTTGAGCTCCCGCTCGCTGCGGCAAAGCATCAGCGAGCCGTCCGAAACGCTCACGCCGTCTATGCCGAAGGGCCCTTTTTTCTTGCTTAGCAGCCCGCTTTCGAGCACGGCGTCCTCCGTCTTGACGGAGAATATGTCGATGTCCATTCTGTTGTCGAAGATGATACGCGAGCATTCGTTGCCCGTCTCCACATTCACCGCGCCGAGCTTTTGCGGTATCGCGCCTATCACGGGAGTGGAGCAGGCGTCCTCGTCGTCATAGGACACGCTTGCGTACGCGACGGTGAGGGACTCGGGATCGTAAACGGGCACGTGTACTGTGTATTCGTGCGCGCCCACCTGCTGTAACCCTTCGAGTTTTGTCCAATTTCTCGCAAAAACATACGCCTCGCCATAGCTCGAGTACACCTGCACTGAATTTGCCTCTTTATTCGTATCCAGCCTCAGATACAGCTCCCCGTCGGCGCACTCGAAAGCCATTGTAGGGATAGTAGCCGTTTGTATGCCTGCGAAGGTGTTTCTCAGCCACCCCAACATTGCTTTGAGACCCTTCTTTGTGATCTGCATGTCTATACTGCGCATTATGAGGAGCTTTTTGTTGTCTGATTTGACAAAGCTCAATATATCGCCCGCGCGGTCCACGTCGCAAAACTGGGACATTCTCGTGGTGAGATAAAACGTGGGACAGGTCACAAATTTCGCGTACGTTTCCGCCCCGACGCCCGTAGAGTAGGCGATCTCCTCTTCCGTTTCGGGCACGTTGCCGTGCGTGAAGCGAGGTTTATCCTTTGCCCAGCGGTAGCCTCCGCCGCATATGGGGATGAGCGCCTTGACGCGCTTGTCCATAGCCGCCACCTGCCACGATATGTGCCCGCCGACGCCCAAACCTATCACCGCTATACGCGCCTTGTCCACGAGGGGCAGCGACGCAAGCAGGGTCATAGCGCGGCGCACTATCTTGCACCATACGTACCACGGCGAGCGCCAAGCCGAGCTTTCCAAAACGTCGAGATGCTGCCTGCAACCGTCGTTTGTGGCAAAGGAAAGCGAGGGCGGTATTTCCGTGCCGTCCTTGCCTGAGTAGTCGGGGACTCCGACTACATATCCCTCCTTCAACAGCGTATCGATAAGCGTATCGACCGGGATATCGTCCAAAGTGGGCAACAGTATGACCGCGCTGCGGGCGTCCTGCCACCTCTTGTCATAGTGGACCGAGACGCGCGCCTTGAAATGCGTCTGTTCTGAGTAGTCTACGTCAAAAGCGTACACTGAGTGCACCTTGTTCGAGCTCTCTTTAGACGAGACCGTTGATTTTTCTAAAGGCGCAAGCGACGGGTCGTAATCCTCCCAGACCTCGCTGGGCGTCATAAATTTGAGTTCCATACTTGCTATTATACCCCAAAACTTTTATAAAGTAAAGATATAAAAGCGCGTATGCCGCGGCATTTTGCCTCGAGATAGAGTATTGCTCGCTGTTCTCCTCCGCGTTTTCAGAGGATGAGGGCGTTTGTATTTCGTCTTGCTCCTCTTTGGGCGGAGCGGTTTCTTCGTCCGAAACGCCATTTTTGTGCAAACGTAGTGAGTTTTGTGCCTCTTCATTGCTTTTTTTGCCGTATGTATTCGTCATGCAAGCGGCGATCGCACCCGTCATAGCCCGCGCTCTCACGCCGATGTCCAGATCCTCAAATTCTTGTCGCATGATATCCATTGTCCCCTCGTCGGGCAATAAAAAATCCATATGTCCCTCCTGGCGATTCTCCTGCGGTATTTTATGTATCGCGCCCCTTTAAAGTGAAAGGGGAATATTTTCTCCCGAACAATTTAAATATTTCAAAAAGATACGACGTTAGACGTTAAAAATTTTCAAAAAATTTCACTATCGAATTTTTGGTCGCATATCGCTTGACAGGGGACTGTATTTTTTTTATAATATCTAAGCAATTTTATATCTTAATAGTTTTAAACAATTAAGAATAAAAGCGAAAAACAGTCAAAATAAGTCTTTAAGACGGAGGAAATAACATCATGAAGCAAACTTACCAACCCAAAAAGAGACAGAGAAGCAAGGTGCACGGATTCCGCAAGAGAATGAGCACAAAGTCCGGCAGAAACGTTTTGAAACGTCGTCGCAATCGCGGCCGCAAGCAACTGACGGCATAAGCATGAAGAGGCAACTTCGGCTCAAGCGGCGGGCGAGTTTCGCGTATGTATTTCGCAAGGGCGAAAGGACGGGGGCTCCCGACCTGACGCTTTTGAGCGCCCGTTCGCGCGAAGGGCTGAAGATCGGTCTGTCCGTGTCCAAAAAAGTGGGCGGCGCCGTCGTGCGCAATCGCGTGAAACGGCTTTTGCGCGAGGCGATACGCCCGCTTGAAGGCAGCATTTTTAAGGGCCGTATGTACGTTATCGTGGCGCATCCGTCGCTTGCGGGCAAGCCGTACGACGAGGTGTGCAGACAAGTTAGGCTCGTATTCGAGCGCGCGGGGAGGTTGACATGCTGAAGAAGATATGTCACGCCATGCTCAATTGGTACAAGAGGACGCTCTCTCCCATATTCGGCAGGCACTGCGCGTACACCCCGACATGCTCTATGTACAGTTATGACGCCATAGAAAAGTACGGCGCGATCGTCGGCATATTTTTGACGGCGGGCAGGCTTTTGAGATGCAATCCCTTCTCGAAGGGAGGTTTCGATCCCGTGAGGGAAAATTATAGAGGACGTATCAAATGGTTGATTTGAGTTTTATGCGCAGGCGTAAGTTGCAGATATATCTGCTTGCGGCACTTCTCGCCATATGTTGCCTTATGCTTGTCGCGTGCAACACCGACATATCCTACAGCGTGACGGGAGAGAACGTCTCTGAGCCCACGCATTTTATGGCGAAGTTCATGCTCACGCTCAACAACGCCATAGAGGGCGGCAAGGGCAGTTTCGGATGGACGGTCGTGGTTTTCACAATCATTTTGCGACTCATCCTCTCTCCTCTCGACATATGGCAGAAGGTCATAGGGCGCAAAAACAGCAAGGCGATGGAGCGTATGCGTCCCCAGCTTGAAGCACTTCAAGCCAAGTACGGCGATGACAAGCAGCGTCTGCAGCAGGAGCAGATGGCGCTCTACAAAAAGGAAAAATATTCGACGATGGGCATGTGTTTGCCCACGATAATCACTATGGTGGTGTTCTTCGTCGTGTTCGCGGGTTTCAGACAGATGGTGGGCTATCAGTTCGCGAAGGACTATCGCGCAAGCCTCAACACTTTCAACGAGTCCATAAATATGCAAATAGAGGACGCCGGCTATACCGACCTTGACGGCAACGGCACGCTTGACGTGTACGACGTTCCCAACGAGGACGCCGCGTTTTTGGCGACAGCGCTCGACAAGGCGCAGACCGACGTGTTGAACGCCTACAACTCCGAAGAGCAAAAGGGTATGCGCAAGTGGCTTTGGATACACAATATATTCGTGGGCGACAATTGGTCCAAAGCAGTGCCCGATTTTACCACCGTCACGGGTCAAAAGGGCTGGGCGACGTCGAGGCTCACGGGCATAACAAAGGACGAATACGAGCGAGTCATGGCAAAGGTGCTCAACAACAAGGACGCGGGCGGCTACGGCAAAAACGGCAGTTGGAACGGGCTCCTGATACTTCCCGTGCTGTCCATAGTGTTGAGTTTCCTCTCCACAAAGCTGCTCAGCGGCTCGCAGGGACAGCCTCCCACCCCTCCCTCGGGTGACGCCGCCGCGGCGCAAGGACAGTCCATGAAGGCGATGCAGTGGGTGATGCCTGTGATGATGGGCGTGTTCGGATTGCTGTATTCGGGCGCGTTTGCGCTATACATGTTTACAAGCTCGCTCACGGCGATACTTTTCTCGCTGGTTTTCAACATCATAGGCAAACTCATAGACAAGTCAAGATCAAAAGGAGCCAATCCCAATATCGCTGTCAGATGACGGCAGATCAGGAGTCATAAATGGAAAAATATATCGAAACTCAAGCTACAAGCGTGGATCTCGCTATAGAGAAAGCGCTTTTGGAGCTGGGCGCAACAAAGGAGCAGGTAGAGATAGAGGTGCTCTCAAAGGGCGGATTGTTCTCAAAGGCGTCAGTCAAAGTGACCCTCAAGGAGACGCTTGCGGATAAGCTCGGCGAGTTTATCAACGGCACGCTCGCGCGTATGGGGCTTGCCTCGCGCGCGACGACGAAGGACGAGGGCGGCACTATCTATGTGGAGATCGAAGGCGAGGACAGCAGCGTGGCGATAGGCTACCGCGGAGAAGTGCTTGATGCCTTCCAATATCTTGCGCTCACGTTTTTAAACGAGCATAAGGGCGATTTCAAAAAAGTCGTCATAGATTGCGAGGGCTACCGCGACAAGCGCAAGGAGACGCTCACCGCGCTCGCGCTCCGTCTTGCGGACAAGGCATACAGGTTGAGGCGCAAAATAGCGCTCGAGCCCATGAACCCCTTCGAGAGGCGCATCATCCACAGCGCGCTTGCGGACAGCGCCATAGCCCAAACGGAGAGCGAAGGAGAGGAGCCCAATAGGTATGTCGTCATCACGCCCGTAGGCGTGGAGCTCAAGGACAGCCGTCCTATCAAGAACGGCGAGCATGAGCACGACCGTCGCGACAGAGAGCGCAAGGACGGCCGCCGCGGCCTAAGGGGAAGGGGCGAAAAGCGCGAGCGCAAGCCCCGCCGCGAGGAAGAGGAAGCTCCCGACGGCAAGGTGTACAGAGGATATCTCACGGGAGAGGACGACTTTGTCAAGCCCGCTCCCATGCAAGGTCCCCCCAAATACAAGAGTTTCGGAGGCAAAAAGAGGTTCTGAAAATGAGCACGATTGCGGCTATCTCGTCACCGATCGGAGTGGGTGGTATCGGCATAGTGCGCGTCTCGGGCGACGAGGCGCTGCGCATTGCGGATGCCATTTTTGATTTTGAGCGCAAGGGGGAGTGGCAACCCCTGCACATGCATTTCGGCACCTTTGTCGCGCGCGATTTTTGCGACAGAGGCTACGCCGTATATTTTCCCGCAAAACAGGCATATACGGGCGAGGATACCGTGGAATTTTATTTGCACGGCGGCGTACGTATCATGCAGGGCGCGCTTGAGACCATACTCTCAAAAGGAGCCGTGCTTGCGGGCAAGGGCGAGTTCACAAAGCGCGCGTTTCTTGCGGGCAGGATGTCGCTTGCGGACGCCGAGGGCGTTATGGACATGATAAGCGCCTCGAGCGCGGCGGGCATACGCGCGGCGTACGCGCTCATGGAGGGCGAGGTGTCGCGGCGCATAGACGCGTTGCTCGAGAGCCTTGGCGCGCTCATAGCGGGGCTGGAGGCGACCCTCGATTATCCCGACGAGATGGAGGACGAGGTGCTGCCCTCTCTCCCCGACGGCATAAGAGCGGCGCTTGAGGAGACGGAGGCGCTATTGTCCACCGCGAGGCAGGGCAAGATCGCAAAATACGGCGTTACTTGCGCGCTTGTGGGCGCGCCGAACGTGGGCAAGTCCTCTCTCATGAACGCCATGCTCGGGCTGAAAAGAGCGATAGTCGCGGATGTTGCTGGCACCACGCGCGATACCGTTGAAGCGAGCCTCGAACATAACGGCGTGCGCATAAACCTTATAGACACCGCGGGCATACGCGAGAGCGCTACGGACGGCATAGAGCAAGAGGGCATAGAGCGCGCAAGGCGGGCGGCGGATGAGGCGGACGTCGTCTTGCACGTCATAGATCGCGGCAGCGAGACGGATGACGGCATAGAATTCGGCTTTAAAAAAGTGTTCAGCGTATACAACAAGTGCGACATATACGGCTTTAATATACCGCGCATGATGTACGCCTACGGCGTGAGCGCGACGACGGGCGAAGGGGTCAAAGACCTGCTTGACGGCATAGCCTCCCTCTACAAGTCCGAGGGCGGCGACAGCGGCGAGCTCATCACCAACGAACGACACATTTCCGCACTTTATCGTGCAAAAGAGGCGCTTAAAGGCGCGATATCGTCACTTGACAGCACAATCGACCTTACGCTCGTCGATTTGAGAGAGGCGTACGACGCGCTGGGAGAAATTACGGGAAAGACGGCGAAAGAGGATGTAGTAAACTCCATTTTCGACCGATTTTGCGTGGGCAAATGATATGGAAAAATACGGCGTTATCGTGATAGGCGCGGGACACGCGGGCGTGGAGGCGGCGCTTGCCTCGGCAAGGCTTGGCATATCCACGCTGCTTTTGTGTACGGATGTGCGCTCCGTCGCGAATATGCCATGCAATCCCTCCATAGGCGGCACCGCAAAGGGACATCTCGTGCGCGAGGTGGACGCCCTCGGAGGGCAGATGGGACTTACCGCGGACAGGGCGCTCTTGCAAATAAAACAGCTCAATCTGACAAAGGGTCCCGCCGTCTATTCCTTGCGCGGGCAGGAGGACAAGGCGCTCTATCACGCGCTTATGCTCGAGGAGATAGGCGCGCAACAAAACTTGACCCTTCGCGAGGCGGAGGCGGCAAAGCTCCTCGTCGAGGACGGCGTCGTTTCGGGAGTGGAGCTTGCGGACGGGGAGAGGATAGGTTGCGAGGCGGTCATACTCGCGACGGGAGTGTATCTGAACAGCCGCATAATCACGGGCGACGAGATAAAGACGCAGGGTCCGAGCGGGCTTAAAGGCGCGAATTTGCTCACAGACAGCCTTGTATGGCTCGGACTGCCCATGCGTAGATTTAAAACGGGCACGCCCGCGCGCATATATCGCGACAGCATAGACTTTTCAAAAATGCAGGCGGAGTGGGGCGGCGCTACGGACAGATTTTCCTTTATGTCGCCGACGTCCGTTTTTGAGGAAGAGCCCTGCTATCTCACCTATACCAACGCCGAGACCCACCGCATAATAGAGGAAAACATAGCGCGCAGTCCGCTTTACAACGGCACTATTTCGGGCATAGGTCCCAGATATTGCCCGTCCATAGAGACAAAAGTTATGCGTTTTCGCGACAAGGAGCGACATCAAGTCTTTATCGAGCCGGAAGGTCCCGCGAGCGAGGAGATGTACATACAGGGTATGTCCACGTCCCTGCCGCGCGACGTGCAGGAGAAGATGTACCGCACGATCCCGGGGCTTGAAAATTGCCGCTTTGCAAAGTACGGCTACGCGATAGAGTATGACTGTCTCGACCCACTTTCGCTCAAAGCAACTTTGGAGAGCAAGCTCATAGGCGGATTGTTCTGCGCCGGACAGTTCAACGGCAGTAGCGGCTATGAGGAGGCGGCGGCGCAGGGCATTATCGCGGGCATAAACGCCGCGACGCGCATTTTGGGCAGAGAGGCGCTAGTGCTGAGACGGGATCAAGCGTACATAGGCGTACTCATCGACGACCTTGTCACCAAGGGCACAAACGAGCCGTACCGCATGATGACTTCGCGCGCGGAGCACCGTATTATGCTGAGACAGGACAACGCGGACATGCGCCTCACCCCGATAGGGCGTGAGATAGGCCTTGTCAGTGACGCGAGATATGAGCGCTTGCTCTTCAAAAAACAGCAGATGGGGTGCGTTTTTGCCGTGAAGGACAGAGCGGCGGACAGAGAGGGTAGCAAAAAACTGTTGCAAAAAACAGGCGAGGAGATTTCAGAGCGAACTCCCACTTTGGCGGAGCTATGCAGGCGTCCCGCAGTCACCGCCGCGGACATCGCGCCCTTGCTCGGCTTTGACGTGGACTCCGAAGCCCTCGAGGCGGCGGTCATAGAGATAAAGTACGAGGGGTACATAAAAAAGGAGCTCGCCGCCGTGAATGAGCAAAAGCGCCTCGAAAGCAAGCTCATCCCAAGCGATTTCGATTATTCCGCCATATCCGCGCTCAGGCTGGAGGCGAGGGAAAAACTCACCCTCATCCGTCCCGCAAATTTGGGACAGGCGTCGCGCATATCCGGCGTTTCGCCCGCCGATATCGCCGTGCTCATCGTCGCGCTCAGAGGTACAAGCGCTTAAAACCCGCCCAAACAGTACAAAAAAGACGAGTTTTTGCCTCTATTGAGTACGGTGGCGCAAGAAATTTTTTACAAAAATCGTCATTTTCGCATTTTAACGGTGTGTTTTGAAAATGCCCGTTTAGAATGCCGATTTTTTATTTTTACGCGCTCTAAATGAAGCGGGCGCGGAGCAAAAATGTGAAAATTTGCAAGATTTGCAAATGCAAAATCCACAAATCTGACGTTTTTGACAAAAAGTTATTTGCACTTTTGTAGGCAATTTTCGGGGGTTTTAAAAAATTTTTCAAAAAAACTTACAAAAAACACTTGACGAGCATAAAATGTAGTGATAATATGTAGGCGAAATCAAGGAACGCGTCAGACGCAAGTACTTGTTTCACTCACATAGCTCATAATTTTCCCCCTTATTATAGCAAGCGGCTTTGGTGCATTTTCGCCCGGGGCCGCTTGCATTTTGTCCAAAAATGCAAGCGACGGCACCGTATTTACCAAAGCCCGCGGCAGAACAAAGCCATTTTCGCCCGGGGCCGCTTGCATTTTGTCTCGAAATGCAAGCGATGGCACCGTATTTTCCAAAGCCCGCGGCAATACAAAGCCATTTTCGCCCGGGGCCGCTTGCATTTTGTCCCGAAATGCAAGCGACGGCAAGAATTTGCCTGGCTCGCGTTTTTAGCTTGGGATCGCAAAGGGCAAAACACCCTTTGCCGGGGAGTGGGGGGCGGCGCCCCACAAAAACATAGACGATTATGCGAGGCAGCGTCTCACATAATCGTCTATATGCGCGTAGCCATCAATCAGTGGCGACGCCTCTCAGTATGATTTGTTTTTGCGGGGCGTAGCAGTCGCGGCGGATGAGGACGGAGCGGACGAGTTTGCCGTTTTCAAAGTAATCCAGCCAGCCTTGGGACTTTATGCCGTTTTTGCCGTAGGTGTCGATCTTCTCCTCGCCGAAGGGAAGGGTCGCGTCCTCTCTGAACTCGGTCTCGTAGGGCAGTGTGCCCAGCGTTTCGCTGCGCCGACGTATGGATACGGAGTCAACGCCGTAAATTTCCGCGCGCAGGTATTTTCCGTCTGCCGACATTTTGATCTTGACGGGCGCGGACAGCGTATTTACAAATCTCAAGTCGCTCGCGCTTGAGACCATAGCGTCGAAAGATGGCGCGACATAGCTCACGGGCAGGGAGTGCGCCCTGACGCAGGTGACGTCCAGCCCCGCGAGGAGGGCGCAATTGTAGAGCGTACTGCTCACCTGGCACACGCCTCCGCCTATACCTTCTTTAAATTCGCCGTCAACGATTATATAGGCGGACTTGAACCCGTTTGCCTCCGTACGCCTGCCCACGGCGTCGTTGAAGGAAAATTCGTCCTCGGGATAGAGCACCGTGCCGTCTATACGTCTTGCGGCGAGCGCGACGTTGCTTTTTCTGCCCTCCGAACTCTCGCCGTAGTAAGTTGTAAAATGGGCGATAAGCCTCACATCGTATTCGCTCGCATGGGCGACGTTCACCCTCATTATGACTCCTCCGAACATTGCCGCAAGCACAGCCGCGAGCAGCAAGACCACTGCATATTTTCTCATATATATAGTATGCGCACAAAAATTTTTTGCAACTGCTCCTGCCTCAAAGAATGGACGGCGACTTTGCCAAATTTTGTAATAAATTGCAAAATGCGCACTTTATAATGTCGAAAAAGCGCGGTAAAGTGGCAAATATGTCAAAATTCGTCATGTTTGAACAAGTCGGAAGCCGCATATATTTGAGATATGGACGCTGTAGGTTTGACTCTCGTTTTGTCGCTGTCCGCGGGCGTTGCGGGCACGGGTATAGGCGGCGCGTTGGGCGCGCTGTTTGCAGACAAGGGAGAAAGGGTGACGTCAAGCGTGCTCTCGTTTGCCGCGGGCGTCATGCTTGGCATATCCCTTCTTGAAATGCTGCCCGAAACCATGGAGTGTTTTTCGGGCTTGGGGAGATGGATGGGGAGCGCGACTTTCGGCGCGCTTATGGCGGGCGCGGCGGTCACGGGGATATTGTCCGCGCTCATAGGGCGTTTGAAAGTGAGACACATAGGTTCAAACGCGCTTGCGACTATTGCCGCGCTCGACAGGGGAGAGGACAAGGGGAGGATGTTCAAGGCGGGGCTCATAATGCTTATAGCCATTGCGCTGCACAACTTTCCCGAGGGCATGGCTATCGGCGGAGCAGGCTCGCATGAGACGGCAATGGGCGTGAGCGTGGCGATCGCCATCGCCGTACACAATATTCCCGAGGGCATGGCGATATCCGCGCCGCTTGCGGGAGGAGGTATGCGCGCGTGGAAGGCGGTAGCGCTGTCCTGTCTTGCGGGGAGCGCGACGGTGCTTGGCGCGATAGTAGGGCTTTTGATAGGCGCGATAGGCGGCAGCGCGGCGGGCGCGTGTCTTGGGATATCCGCGGGCGCTATGACGTATGTCGCCGCGGGGGAGCTGCTCAAAGAGGCGATCGCTCCGTACGGCAAGTTGCCGTGGCTCAGCTTGCTTGCGGGAATAATGTGCGCGGCGGCGTTTACGTATCTTTTTTGATTTACAAAATTTTCAAACATGCGAAAGGCTGTTGCAATGGCGCGCGAAATATGTTATAGTTATCGTACGATATTATGCGCGTATGCGTGAGAAGGCGATAAATTGGCACGTTCGGTTGACAAAAATCTGAAAAAACTTCCGCTTGGCGCGGTCCGTCCCACGGGTTGGCTGCTCGATCAAATGAAGCTTATGAACAGCCTGCAAAAGAGATTGGGCGGGCTTATGAAGAGCGGCGAATGGGAAAGAGGAGAAAATCTGCCCCGCTACATACGAGGGGTTGTTTTGCTTGCGGCGGCGCTTGACGACAAAGTGCTCCGCGACAAGGCGGCAAGCTGTGTGCAGACCATTTTGAACAGCGGGCGCGAAGGCGGCGATTTCGGTCCCGCCGATTATCGCGCGCTCTCCCCGAGGATAGAGGCGTTGAAGGCGCTGTTGAGTTACTATGAGATGCTTTCGTATTACGAGCTCCCGGGAGGGGAGAGGATAATGGCGTTTTTGAAGCGCTATTTCAAGCATCAATTCAACAATTTCGACGTCACGCCAAGCTGGTTCAACTCCCGCGCGCGTCTGCTTGACGAGATCATGGCTATGGAGGCGGTGTACAGAGAGTCGGACAAGGAGTGGCTGCACGACCTCGGCGAGAAGCTGAGGGACGCCACGACGGAGTGGTTCAAGCTTGCCGAAAAGTTTCCGTACAAAAAGCCCGCAAGCAAGTACATATCGCAAAACGCGCTCAAGCGCCTTGAAAAGACCGTGCTCGCCTACGACAAAGTCAGCTCTGCGCCGTCGAGGAAACTCAAACCTTTCACGCCCGAGCTTGTCGAGAAGCAGTGGAAAAAGCAGTCCGTAGCGGTGGAGACGGACGGCGTCAACATTGCCAAAGCCATCAAATATCCCGCGACGTACGGCAGGTTCATAGGCGACGATTCGCTCAAACATCTTTCGCTGAAATTCTTGAAGCAGGTCATGAAATATCACGGCACGCCCGCGGGCATGTTCACCTGCGATATGCACCTCGCGGGGGCGTCTCCGTCGCGCGGCATAGACGTGCAAGCCGCGGTGGAGATGATAGAGTCGCTTGTCGAAGTGATGAGGGAGACGGGGGACCACTCATGCGCCGATATGCTTGAGCGCATAGTGTTCAACGTCATTCCGGGGGCGTGTTTCCCCGATTGCTCCGCGGTGCAGGACGTCGTGCTGATAAATCAAGAAGAGGCGTCAAAAACGAGGCAGTTGCCGGGAGAAGAAGAGGAGTTTTCAAACGCCTTCATTCAAAAGAAACTCTCCCGCGGCGCCATCGCGGTGCTCAGCGCGTATCCGCTCTATCTCGAGGCGGCGTGCCTTGTCAAAGACAACGAGCTCAATTTCTTCACATACACGCCTTGCACTATGGAGCTGTCTATAGACGGCGCGGCCATAACTTTGAGCGAAAAGACGGGTTATCCTTTCCGCAACACCGTAGTTTACAAAGTGGAGCAGGCGACAAGCGAGACGGAGGTCAAGATAAACTTCCGCGTCCCCAAAAACACATCCATGCAGGTGATATCGGGCGGACAGGTCGTCGCGAGCGGCACAAAGGAGATATCCGTCAAATGCGTACTTCGCACGGGCAGTACGTTTATGCTCAAGATGGGGATCCCGCTCACGGTGGAGGACAACGAGGACGGCACGGTCAGTCTGTTCAAGGGCAATCTGCTCATGAGCTACAAGCTGCCCTTTGACGCGGTGCCCGATCCCGAGGACAGGCGCTTGATAAACGTCAACTTTGCCAAGAAGTGGAACATTGCGCCCCTGCTTTCAAGGCGTATGCTCGGAGGTATGCGCACCCTTCACGAGACGGAGACGACGATAGTGCACGACTTCACTTCGCTGCCTTTCTCGTACGACGTCCCGCCATTCGAGTTGCAGATCCGCGCAAAAAACGTCATGAATTGGGACTATGACGTCAACGGATTCACGCAGATCCCCAAACGCCCGAGCTTTTCCGAGGAGAGTTTGGAGCGCACCTTTATCCCGTTCGGCTGTACGCTGTTGCACATAGCACAATTTCCAAGATGTAATAAGTAGGTAGAAATATGAAAACCTTAGAAAGAAAATTTTCAAGTTCGGAACGCATAATTGCCAAGGCGAAATTCTCCGCCTGGGTGTACACTTCTCCCGTGATCGTCGCGATAGTGCTGGGAGGCATCATAGCCGTTCTCTGGATATTCGGCGGAAAGATAGAGGGGCTTTTCGGCGTCGAAGGCGCGCCCAAATATCTTACGGAACAAAACTTGAGATGGGCATTGGTCGGCGCGGCGGGAGTCGTGTTGATCGCCACGCTCATCGTGTCCCTCAAGCTTTACAGTAAGGAGCTCATCGTGACGGAGGACAAGATCGTATATCGCGAGGGCATTTCGAGCGTACACAACGTCGTCATCCCGCTCAAAGAGGTGCGCATACTCGAGAGCCATCAGACAGGCTTTCAGCGCCTGTGCGGCACGGGCACGATAACTATAATTTCCGACGCGGAGAAACCCTACAACATCAAGGGCGTCAAAAGCGCGGACAGGTTTTCCCGCCGCATAATCCGCCAGATGAGCGAGGTGCGCCGCGCGCAGGAGTCCACGAGATTCATCCTCAAACTCAGCTGACGAACGCCCGCGCTTTAGCGCAGGGAGAAGGTCTAGGCAAAGTCGAGATCTGCGTCGGACAAAACCGACGCTTTTTATGTCTTTTAATGTAGAATTTAGGCAAATTTTGGGTGTTTACAAAATGTAATTAATGATTTAATATTATCTTAATTAAATCTATTAAAAATGTTTCGTATCGGGGATGACAAGGGGCTATGGAAAAGATACGCTATTCTCAATTTGTACGCTTGAAATTCAGAAGCAATAAGGCTTACTTTGCGTTGTTGTCGCTTTTTGAGGCATTTTATTTTGCGTCGATGGTATATTTTGCCGTTATCGGGCAGCCGAGGGACGCCATACTTGCCGCGGCGTTTTTGCTCATTCCGCCCACTATGCTGGCGCTTGAAAAGAGCTTGCGCCTGGAAATAAAAGTCCCGTTTGCCATCGGCGCCGTGATCTTGATAGTAGGCACTACGATAGGTTCGGGCTACAACGTGTACACCACCTTTCCGCTTTGGGACGACATATTGCACCTATATTCGGGCTTTGTTTTCGGATGCATTGGCTTTGCGCTTTGTGAGGCGTTTATGGGCGAGCCGAAAAACAAACGCGGTTTTGCAATGGCGCTCTTTTTCGGATTCTGTTTCTGCCTTATGGTCGCGCTCGTTTGGGAGCTTTTTGAATATCTTGCCACGGAACTTGTAGGCGCGGATATGCAGGAGGACAAGTTGATAAACGGGTTCAACTCCTATTTCCTCAGTGGCACGCATGTGCAGGCGCAGGAAGTGGACGGCATCGTCAAGACGGTGATATATCTCGAGAACGGGCAAACCATCGAGCTGAACGGCTATCTGGACATCGGGCTCTACGACACGCTCAACGACATGCTCATATGCTTGATAGGCGTGACCTCCTATTTGATAATAGCGCCCATTATGTATTTAAAGAGCAAGCGGGTGTTCGCCGAGTTCGTGCCTCAACCCGTCACATTGCTTGGCAATATGCAGGAGGAATACGCCCGCGACACGGTGGAGGACGACGTGCTCAAAAGCAGCGCCGCTTGACTTTTGGCAAGCCGCGCTCGGACGTATAACGTTGTCTTGCGCCGCGGTTGTCGCGTCATATAAGTAAAACAAAAAATAAGGCTGTCGTTTGACAGCCGTTCGTTTAATTTTCGTCGTCGTCCAAATCGTTGAAGTATTCTCGGTCGAAAAACTCCGACATTGAATTTTGAATGTAATTGATTCAGTCCGGATCATAAATTATTACATTACGATTTTGCTTGTCGTATTCGAATTTGGCTTTTTCTTGCCAATTCAGATTTTTTGTCCACTCATAGGCGGTCGGAAGTATATATTTTATATTGCCTTTCATCTCGTCAAACGGCTCGTCATAACAAATGATAGCGCTTGGTTTGATGACTTCCAGCATCTTGTTATATCCGTACATAAACGGGCCTTTGTCGTGTTCTCTATAATATGTGCATACGGCAACGATGGATCCTTCTTCTATTCCGTCAAAGCAGAATTCAAAACTCCGCTCATCGCCCCATGCAACGGTAGGGATAACTTTTGCGCCACGGCTTTGCCAATACGCCCCGCACCAACGATTTTTAAAAACGCTGTGTATTTGTAGCGCCAACGGCATATCAATGAACAGACTGAAATCCGGCGAGAACAGAGCGTGATATTGTTTCAAACGCTCAAACGAATCGTCCGCTTTGGTGTAAACCTTTTCAAACAACCAATCGTGGGTAAAAAAGTGAACGGTTTTATGCTTATTCTGTTCATCGTCGTTTTTTGTATCCACGAAGCTTATCGGCTCGATTTTGTCAACGTCTATGTCTTGCTTTTTGATCAAAGGCGTTATATTTGCCTACGACCTTAAATTCGTTTCGCACAAGCTCTTTTTTGTGTTGCGCTTTTTCTTTTTCATATTCCGATGAAAAAAATCTCATAAATCCACCTCATCTGCAAATCATATAGTCCGCGTTTGTCACATCGTCCCATATGTCCTTGAGCAATTTGCCGCCTATATGCGCTTTTTGTTTGAACTCCTCAAAGTCGTCAAAATATTGCCATTTGGCGGGATCTTTTTCGAAATATTCGCCCAATTCAATAATGTTTCTTGACCATAACACCCCATAAAGCATGCCGTCGTATTCAAACTCCATTTCCTTGTAATATCTCAAGCCTGCAATGAAGTCGTCCAAAGACGGTTTGAGAGGCAAGCCCTGCTTATACAGCGACTTTGCCTTGTTGTATGACACCATATTCGGGTATGCGACCGTATCAGGATATTTAAGGCAAGTTTCACTCTGATGCCAACCGCAATGTTTGCAATCCCCATGCCCGAAGTTGTTAACATCCACAAGCTGCCCGCACACGGCGCAGGGTATTACAGTAAATTTAGCTTTATAATCCGACATAAAGTCACCTCATCTGCACATCATATAGTCTGCGTTTGTCACATCGTCCCATATGTCCTTGAGCAATTTTCCGCCTATATGCGCTTTTTGTTTGAACTCCTCAAAGTTGTCAAAATATTGCCATTTGGCGGGATCTTTTTCGAAATATTCGCCCAATTCAATAATGTTTCTTGACCATAACACCCCATAAAGGACGCCTAAATATTCAAACTCCATTTCTTTATAAAAATCCAGTCCTTCTATGAAGTCGTCCAAAGACGGTTTGAGTGGCAATCCCTGCTTATACAGCGTCTTTGCCTTGTTGAATGAAACCATGTTTGGATATGCGACCATATCTGAATATTCAAGGCAGATCTCGCTCTGATGCCAGCCGCAATGTTTGCATTTTCCTTGCCCGAAGTTGTCCACGTCTACAAGCTGCCCGCACACGGCGCAGGGTATTACAGTAAATTTAGCTTTATAATCCGACATATCCAATCCTCCAATTTGTCCTCCATTTCATAGAGCTTGATATCTTCTCCTCTGGGTTTTTGACCTAATTTTACTTTTGACCAATCCCACATATGTATGTGTGGAAAAACATGATTTTCGCCACTATGTGTGAAATCGATGTTTAGCCATGCATAACCATTGGCGTCATATAGCCTAATCTGTTTCAGCGTATTGTCCGGTTTATAGAGACAATATTTAGAGTTCGGCTGACCTTTGCCTTCAAGATGTTCTGCCCACACCTCAAATGTTCCGCCGCTCATTGCGCCTCCTGCACCCATTATAAATGCCTCCTTATGATTTTTCAAGAATTTGAAAACGAGTTTTCTCTTTCGCTCTTGCTATATCACGACAAACCTCAAAAATGCAAGATTTTATGACGCAGATTTTAAAAAATTTCCGAATTTAGCAAATTTTCTCTCGCGGACTCTCTCGGTATCGGCTTGTCTTTGCACTGTCGAGTGCGAAAATTTTTTATTGGCTTTTGGATATTCACACATAAGGAGTCGAGAGGGATCGCGGCGGCGTAAATTTTCAAATGTTTTTGTTGAGATTTCGGCTCAATGGTGTTAATATATTAGTTGTATAAATTATAAAGCGGTTTATGCCGCTCGGAGGAAAAATGAATTGCTTCACAAAATTCGGTTACCGCGTCTTTCAAAAAGCTATGTGGTGCGCAATGTGGTTCTTGCCTTGGAATCAAAACAAGGCTACGCTTTCGGGCGCAGGCAGCATAAAGGAGTTGCCGCGTTTTCTCAAGGATAAAGGGTTCAAGAGCATCCTCATCGTGACGGACGGCGGGCTTTTCAAGCTGGGCATGGCGGATCCCATCCTTGCCGCATGCGAGGCGGAGGGCATGAAGGGCGTGGTGTATCACGACGTCGTCCCCAACCCCACAATAGGCAACATCGAGGACGGGCTCAAGATGTACAATGACAATGGCTGCGACGTCATAGTCGCGCTCGGCGGCGGCTCCGCTATGGACTGCGCGAAGGGCATAGCGGCAAGAGTGGCGCGTCCCAAGAAATCCATTCCGCAGATGAAGGGCGTGCTCAAAGTCATGCACAAACTTCCTCCGCTTGTGGCGATACCCACGACGTCGGGCACGGGCTCCGAGGCGACGCTGGCGGCGGTCATATCCAACCCCGAAACGCACGAGAAGTATCCCATCAACGACCCCGTCCTCATTCCACGTTACGTCGTCATGGACCCCGAGCTCACAAAGTCCCTTCCCAAACATATCACCTCTACGACAGGTATGGACGCGCTGACCCATGCGGTAGAGGCGTACATAGGCGGCGAGAATACGTCGCAGACGAAGAAGGATGCCGTTGAGGCGGTCAAGCTCATCAACGAGAACCTCAAAAAGGCGTACGACAACGGCGAGGACCTCGACGCGCGCAACAAGATGCAACAGGCGGCATATCTCGCGGGCAAGGCGTTCACAAGAGCGTACGTCGGCTATGTCCACGCGGTCGCGCATACTTTGGGCGGCGAGTACGGTGTGCCCCACGGGCTTGCAAACGCCGTAATCCTGCCATATGTGCTCAAAGCGTACGGCAAGAGCGCGCATAAGAAACTTGCCCAGCTTGCGGACGTCATAGGCTTGAAGGGCAATACCAAAGAGGAAAAGGCAAACGCTTTCATCGCCTGGATAGAGAATATGAACGCCGAAATGCAGATCCCCACAAAGATACTCTCCCGCGAGGGCGGTCCTTTGATACAGGAAGAGAGGCTCCCCATCATGATACAGCACGCGCTCAAAGAGGCAAATCCCCTCTATCCCTGCCCGCAAGTCTGGGGCAAGGCAGAGATCGAAAAGATCTACAGACAGATCATGTGAAAAACATGCGGGCGCATCATGTGAAACGCTATACAAACCTGCCATGTAAAAAAATACACACAGGTCGTGAGTTTTGCGCAAATTGCGTCTGAAACAATATCCCGCGGTAAACACCGCGGGATATTGTTGTTCATATATGAAGCGTACTGAAATCGCGCTCGGACAGAGGTTAATAGAGTTCAAGGACGAAAAGCGTTAGTATCTCAGACAAACTTATTGAAATGACCCGCCCTCACTGCGTACGTGGGTATATCCCGCTCGCTCCGCGGAGTCGCTCGGACAGGGCGTACGGCGGGTATGAGGTAGCTCGGACAGAGGGTGCGTTAAACGCTCGGACTAGGGGATTCCTCGACGTTGCTCGGAATGACATTATAAATATTCTGTCATGTTGAGCGAAGTCGAAACATCCCCCTGTTATACCCCACAAAATCACTGCGTAATTTTGCGGGGACCCCGATGTCGCTCAGACAAAGGTTGCGTTGATCACTCATACAAAACGTCCATCAATATCAAGCTATCACGCAGGAGTTCATACCATACACACAACCAAAACGCGCGAACTAGTGACAAAAGTCACGACGTTCGCGCGTTTTTAGCTTGGAGTGCAGGGGCTGAAAGCCCTTG
This sequence comes from uncultured Clostridia bacterium, assembly GCA_947628855.1. Lineage (GTDB taxonomy): Bacteria > Bacillota > Clostridia > Christensenellales > CAG-917 > CAG-475. Next base: position 36,794 of record CANRBM010000005.1, read on the forward strand.
CCGAGGTGCAGGGCTCGAAGCCCTGCGTGGGGCGACGAAGTCCCTTGCCGGGGAGTGGGGCGGAGCCCCACAAGAATAAATCCACTTCGTGGAGCGTTGCTCCACGAAGTGGGATGTTATCTATAAACCTTTAAAGTATGGGGGACGAGGTGGCAATTGATCTCTTTGCCGCCAAAGATCTCGCCGTCGGCTTCGAACATACTGTCGTCAAGCACTTCGATCTTTACGGACGTACCTTCAAAGACCTCGGTGTAGGGTTTTTTGACGTGTTTGGCTTTGAGGAAACCGGGGAGTTCGAGGGGGATACGGCTCTTTTTCATCTCGTTTACGACAACGATGCTTAGTTTACCGTCGTCCACAACGCCGTCGGGGCAGATGGGGATGCCTCCGCCTATGCTCTTGCCGTTGCCTATGCCGATCATAAACACGCTGCGTTCGCCGAGTTCTTTGCCGTCTATGGTGAATTTCATATGGTGCCACTTGGGGTGAGCAAGAACATAGAAGAGAGACGCATAATACTTGACTTTGCCGTGGAAAGGTTTCATAGTCGCGTACTTTTGCAGCACGTCCACGTCCATACCCGCGCCGAGCACGTTGAGACAGCGGCGGTCATCGAGCTGTATGAAGTCTATATATTGCTCATTGCCGTTGAGAATGATCTTCACTGCGTCCTCGACTTTTTTAGGGTGTCCCGAGGCGGCGACAAAATCGTTGCCCGTGCCGCAGGGGACGAGTCCCAGCGTGACGTTTTCAAAATGTTCGATGCCGTTGAGCACCTCGTTGAAAGAGCCGTCTCCGCCGAGCACTACAAGTTTCGTGTCCGGAGTGTTGCTGAGTTCTCTCGCTATCTCGGTCGCGTGACCTTTGCGCTCCGTCTCGTGCACTTCGAAGGGGACTTTTGCGTCCGAGAGCATAGTTTTGACCTTTTCCAGAGCTTTCAGGCTTTTACCCTTGCCGCCCGTGGGGTTAACGATTATATGAAACATATAATTACCTCCTTAGCTACTTACTATTTTAAAGAATATATCCGCCAAAGTCAACCGTGGCAGAAAAAATATCAGACAAAATGTCCGATATTTTTGTGGATATTGTATGTTTATATGCCAAGTGTCCGAAAACCCGATGCGTATAAGAGGCGGCGTGTATCTCGAAAAACGCGGTCGGATCTTTGGCTTACAAGCCAAAGAAGCGCAAACGGGGTCACTTTTTGTACTCTTTTGCGGCGGCAACGAAGTCGCGGAATATGGGGTTTGCGCGGTTGGGGCGAGAGGTGAATTCGGGGTGGAATTGTACGCCTATGAAGAAGCCTTTCGAGGGCGCCTCGACGGTCTCCACGATATTGCCGTCGGGGGAAGTGCCGCTTATCGTAAGTCCCGCCTCCTCAAGCTTTGCGCGGAAGGAGTTGTTGAATTCATAGCGATGGCGGTGGCGCTCCTCGATGAGCTGTTTGCCGTATGCCTTTGCCATTCTCGTCCCTTCCTTTATCACGCAGGGGTAGGCGCCGAGGCGCATTGTGCCGCCCATACGCTTGCCGTTTTGGTCTGGCATGAGGTCGATGACGTGGCTGCCTGTTTTTGAAAACTCGCCGCTCGTCGCGTCCTTTATCCCCGCGACGTTGCGGGCGAACTCTATGACCGCTATCTGCATGCCCAGGCATATACCGAAGTAGGGCACGTCGTTTTCGCGCGCGTAGCGACACGCCTCGATCATACCCTCCGTGCCTCTTGTGCCGAAACCGCCCGGGATGAGCACGCCCTGTACGCCTTCGAGTTTTTCGGCGACGTTTTCGCGGGTGATGCCCTCGCTGTCGATCCAATGCAGTTGTACGTTTATGTGGCATGCGTACGAGGCGTGGTTGAGTGACTCGACTATGGACAGGTAGGAGTCGTGCAGGGATACGTATTTGCCCACAATGGCGATGTGCACGGTGCCTTTGCGGGAGTAAATATCCTTCACCATAGCCTTCCACGGGGAGAGGTCGCACTTGTTTTTCAGCCCAAGCTCGCGGCAGACGACCTTATCAAGCCCGTTATTGTGCAGCATTAAGGGGACCTCGTACAGGCAGTCCGCGGTGGTGTTGGCGATGACGCAGTCCTCTTTGACGTTGCAAAACAGTGCTATTTTTTTGCGTATCGCCTCGCCGCAGTCCGCGTCCGAGCGCGTAATGATGATGTCGGGGGAGATGCCCATAGCTTGCAGCTCCTTCGTGGAGTGTTGCGCGGGCTTTGACTTGTATTCGTCCGAGCCGCTTATGTAGGGCACGAGGCATACGTGTATGAACAGGCAATTTTTGCGCCCCACTTCAAGCGAGAATTGACGTATCGCCTCGAGGAAGGGCTGCGATTCGATGTCGCCGATTGTGCCGCCTATTTCAGTGATGAGCACATCTGCGCCCGTCTCTTCGACGTTCTTTTGGATAAAGCTCTTGATCTCGTTTGTAACATGCGGGATTATCTGCACCGTCTGTCCGAGATATTCGCCGTTGCGCTCCTTGTTGAGGACGTTCCAATACACCTTTCCGGTGGTGAGATTGGAGAATTTATTGAGATTTTCGTCGATGAAGCGCTCATAGTGGCCGAGGTCGAGGTCGGTCTCCGCCCCGTCTTCGGTGACGAATACCTCGCCGTGCTGCGTGGGATTCATAGTGCCCGGGTCGATGTTCATGTAGGGGTCGAACTTCTGCGCCGCCACTTTGTAGCCTCTCATCTTCAACAGTCTTCCCAATGACGCCGCCACGATGCCTTTGCCAAGACCGGAAACGACGCCGCCCGTTACGAAAACATATTTTGTCATAAAACTCTCCTATTGCCCGATTTTGCCCCTATAAAAACAAAAAAAGGCGTTTTTTTTTAGGTGTTTTTCACCTAAAAAATCGCCGATAGACATTTTTTTCAAAAACAGGAATAAATATACCACACCCTATCCCGCTTGTCAACATTTATGGGGAATTTTCTTGCGCGAAATTTTTGTGCCATGCATATAAATATTGTATGTGCGGAATTGTCGGTTACTCGGGATCTCAAAATGCGAAAAACATAGTTATGGACGGGCTCAGGACGCTGGAATATCGCGGCTATGACAGTGCGGGCGTCGCTCTGGGCGGGGACAAAATAGCGGTGTACAAGACGGCGGGGCGGGTGAACGCGCTTGATGCTATGTTGCCCTCTGGTAGCGAATGCCATACGGCGATAGGTCACACGAGGTGGGCGACGCACGGCAAGCCAAACGCGGTCAACGCGCATCCGCACTTGTCGTATGACAAGCAAATAGCCGTCGTGCACAACGGCGTACTCGAAAATTGCGCGGAGCTCAGGCGCGAGCTTTCGGACAGGGGAGTGATCTGCGTTTCCGAGACGGACAGCGAGATACTTGCGCATCTGCTCGCGCTCGAGGGAGGGGAGATGCTCGAGGCGGTGCGGCGCGTAGGAGACAGGGCAAAAGGCTCTGCGACGTTTCTCGCGATAAGGGCGGGCGACCCCGCCGTTTACGTATACCGAAAGGGCGCGAGCATGCTTGTGGCAAGCGGAGAGGGCGGAAGTTTTGCCGCGAGCGACGGGCTTGCGCTTGCGCGTTACGTAGGAGAGGCGACGGTGCTCGAGGACGGCGAGTATGCGCGCATAACTTACGACGTTTGTGCGATTTTCAAGGATGGAGCGCAAATTTTCAAGGTTCCGACGCCCCTTAGAGTATCTCCGCCGAGGGAGTGCGCTTGCCATATGCGCGCCGAAATAGACGAGATCCCCGCTGCGCTTGAAAGGACGTATTTGAGTGTGCGGGAGGCGCCGGACGACGAGCTTACAAACAGGGTGAAGAGGGCAAAGCGCGTTGTGCTTGCGGGGTGCGGGACGGCGTTTCACGCTTGCAGATACGGAAAGATATTGCTTGAGCAAAGCGTGGGCATATGCGCGGAGGCAGTGGCGGCGAGCGAGGCGGACGGCGGCGCGCCCGTAGACGGCAATACGCTTGCAATATTCATCACGCAGAGCGGCGAGACGGCAGATACTTTGCTGGCGATGAAGAGGTGCGCCGAGATGGGCGCGTATACCGTTGCGGTGACCAATGTCGAGGGCAGCAGCGCGGCGTATCAAGCGGACAAAACGCTCTTTTTGGACGCGGGCGCGGAAGTAGCCGTCGCGGCGACAAAGAGCTATTGCTGTCAGTTGCTTGCCCTCTATATGCTCGTGAGGCGCGTATCGGGGGACGAGATGCGCGCAGATGAGCTGAAAAGACTGAAAGACAGCGTATGCGAATGCCTTGAAAAGTGCGCGCTGTTTGAAAAGCGCATGCTCACGGACAAGCTTTTTCTCGTAGGTAGGGGACAGGACCTCGTTACGGCAAAGGAGGGCGCGCTCAAGCTCAAGGAAATTACATACAGACAGGCGGAGGCGTATGCGGCGGGCGAACTCAAGCACGGCCCCATCGCGCTCATCGACTCCGAGAGCACGGTCATCGCGCTTGCGACAAGGGAGGAGTATATGCCGAGGATGCGCGCTACTGTCAGCGAGCTCAGATCCCGCGGCGCGTATACGGTGGGACTTAGCAGCGCGGGCGACCTCGGCGCGGACAGGAGCGTATTTTTGCCGAAACTCGAGGACGCCGTATTGCAACCCATATTGTCAGTTTTACCCCTGCAAGAGCTGGCGCTTTGCTCTTCGCTGTGTCTTGGGCTCGACCCCGACAAGCCGCGCAACCTCGCGAAGAGCGTGACCGTAATATGAAAACCCGCGCGGAGCACGCTCTGCGCGACTTTTATACAAAGAACCATAATAAACGGTAGTCGATTTTTTGATTTATCCTTCAATGTCTTTTAAAGGCGCCCCTTAAAATCCCAAAAAAATCATTACGCAATTATTTTGGGGACGCATATGGGGCTGTTTGCATAAAAAGGCTCTTGCCTGCTTTTTGCAGTTGTGCTAAACTGATCGTGTCTCAATTTGGGGCATAGAGGCGAATTATGCAAAATTACGAAATAGACGGCGAAAAATACTATTTGATAAAGGGGAAGATATACGACTCCTCTTTTCTCGAACCGGACAAGATGACCTTGGAGAAGGTCGCGCCTATCGTTTTACGCGAGGCATACGGCGCTGACGAAATGGGCAAGGAAGAGACTCTTCAATACATCAAGACCGCAAAAGCATGCGAGCAATATGCCGCGGGTATAAATGCTTGTATTACGGGGCTGCAAAAATTCGGGCAAAACGAGTATTTTGTCGATATGACATTGCCTATATTGACAAGCATGTACAGGCTTATCGGGAAACCTCGGCTTGCAATCGATGCGGCGGAGGAGTATGTCCGCAAACTTGACGTATCCTATTCCGTCGCGCTCCTCACGTCCGTTGCCGCCGCCTATTGCGATCTCGGCGACTATGCCTCCGCAAAGAAATTTGCGGATCTCGCATACGTGACGCAGGGAGGAGGGAAAGGAGAAAAGACTGAGCTCTCACTTGTATATGCCCGTATCCGAAAGCTGTCCACAGGCGAATTTTAAGAGGTTTAAAAAAATTTAAATCCGCGCGGAGCACGCTCTGCGCGGGTTTTACAATTTTTATGCGCTCATTTTATGCCTGCTCTCAATAATATGCGGCATATAAGGAAGTCGCTTGGTGAGGAGCGGCTCCCATACGGATTTAAAACGTTTGATTTCAAGCGTTAAAATGATGACGCTTTGCTGCAAGCGAGTTGCATTTAAATATCAAAAGAATACGTCGCGGGCGGCTTGTTTGGTCTCGGCGTCGGCGATGAAGGGGATACGCGTGGTGTAGCCCTCTTTTGCGGCGACGATCTGGCGCGTGGGCCAGTGGAAGATCTCGCGGTTCCACGTATTGACGGTGTCGTTGTAGACCTCGCGCGCGGCGGTTATTTCGCGTTGCAGATAGGAGTTTTGCTGCATTGCGTCCGCAAGCTCCTGATGCGCTCTGAGGTCGGGATAGTTTTCAAACGCGATGTTGACGTTGCGGCTGATACGCTCGAGCTCCGACGCGATCTCGTTTCTTGCGGCGTCCGCTTCCGCTCCTCCGCTTGCGCCGCGCCCCGAGCGCAGTTCCGCGATCTTCGTGAAGGTGTTTTGGTCGAGTTCTATCGCTTTATCCACGAGGCGGGCGCAGTTTTTGAGTATCTGCACGCGCTGTTCGAGATAGTTGTCGATCTGCGAGGCGTCGTGTTGCAGCTTTTGCTGAAGTTGTTGAAAATAGTTTTTCGCCTTGACCTTCAGAATGCTCCACACCACTCCGCCGATGATCGGGGGCAGCAGCCACCACACCACGTCGAAGATCTTCGAGCCTATCCCTATCTTGACTTCGAGCTGTTTTGCGATGACTTTCGTATCGTTGCCCGCGTCGAGCGTTACGGGGTTCATTTCATCCAATTCGTTTGCCATAAGTGACCTCCATACAGGGTAAATTTATTTCATAACCTCGGTTATTTCTCTGTCAAAGCTGTCGTCCGTAGCGTCCACGAGACAGCACAGCAAGCCGTGGGCGTAGGCGTTTTTGCCGTATCTCGAAAGCAATTCGCCAAGCGGGGAGGAGCTAAGCTTGCTCTCGTATTCTCTGCCCGACAGCCCAAGCTCCTTCAGCTTGACGGTGGAGCGGTTTTCTATGGGGATATATTCCTTCCAAGGCACGGGCACGCTGTGCATAAACCCGTCCATGCCGAGCACGGGGACAAAGTCCACTCTGTTCTCCGTCCGATAGGAGTATGCGGTGATCTCCACGTGGTCCGAGGCGCCGTCCTTGTTTATTATAGCCGTCTTGAGTATGCTGTTCGTCGCCGACAACGGGTGTGCAAACGCCGACTGTCCTATCGCGTTCGCCATATACTCAGCCTCGTATGGGGTGTAGTTGCGCCCATAAGTCTCTTGATATATGTATTCATGCGGTTTCATCTGCTGGTAGAGCGGTATGGACAGTAGCGGGGCGAGATCGAAATACAGCGACTTGAAATATTGCTTGTTGAAGGATGTGAATTTTGCTCGAGCCATATCTATGTCGTACGAGTAAAACTTCGACGGATCGTCATCCATATCCCAGCTTGCGGAGTGTTCCGACGATATATAATTGACGCACCCGCGCTTTGAAAAGGTGAAGTCGTCGCCAAAGCCGTAGTCGTCCTTCATGAGCTCCAGCATATTCTTTTGCGCAAGAGGGGTGAACAGCAGGCGAAATTGCACTTCGTTCGTGCGGTCCGTCGCGCCAAAGAGCACGTCGAACTCCTCATTGCCCATCTCCGTAAAGTTGCTGCCGCCGTTTTTAAGCGCTTTCTCCTGTTTTTTGCGTATTTTTTTCGTGCCGCGCTTGACGTGCTTTTCAAGCTGATCTTCGCTCATATCCTCCGCGTGGGAGGGCGTATGCGTAAAGCATAAGTCGGGCGCCGCCTCGTTGCCGTAAATGAGGCGGGTCTCCTCTTTGAATCGAGGCATAGGCTTCGTGACGGAGGCGGTGAGCGTTTGCGTATGCGTCTGAGTATGCACGTGCCCTTCCGAGTCCGTATACGTCGTCGTCCAGGTGATGAGCAGGTGCCCCCAATACGTCTCGCTGCCCACAAAGGAGACGAGCTCCCTGTCCACTACAAAAGGATTGCCCAGTATCTCGCCCGTGAGTATGCCGATCGTGGAGCGGTTTTGGGGCGCGTCGCAGGGAAAACCGTACTTGCCGCTCAAATAGTCGTATCTGCGTATGCCAAAGTTGTCGTCGATCTCAAGCAGGGGGACAGTCTTTTCGATGAGCCGCTTTGTCATCTTCGTGTCGAACAGGCTGTTGAAGGGCGCCATTTGCCGGTTGCACTTGTCAAGCAGTACCTCTGCTTTTTCGCGATGTTTTGTTTGCGCCTTTTCAAAATTCTTTATCTTCGGTTTCATAACGCCCAAGATGACGCCCAACATAACGCCCGCTACGGCAAGCCCAATGCCTACGCACAGCCCGCCCGCAAGCGTGACGCCCGACACAAGCAGGTATACGCCGACCAACGCGGCGACAATGCCCGCGACTGTCAAAAAAATAAAAAATCCGTTCAGTGCCTTGTGGGAAGAAAGTTTGTCCCCGATTTTTTTTGCAATGTCAAGCTCCGCGCGATACGCCTTTGCGGTGGCGCGGTTTGCGACAACGTCTATCCCCGAGCGCTTGACCATATCGTCAAGCATGGCGTTCGCGTTGTCCGAAAATTGCCTTTCATATTGTGTTTTAAAAGCCTTCACAGGCTCGAGTATAGCGTCATCCATAGCACATATAGGGCACGCTTGCGCGCCTCGATATCTTAATAATTATATTATGCGCAATAAAATTTGTCAATTGAATGTATGTCCGCGAGTTATGTGACATCGCTCGGACAAAGGGTATTAGAGTTCAAGCACGTCGGGCGTTAGTGTCTCAGACATTGGAGTGAAAGACCCAACCTCTCCCTTCGTTACGTGCAGCGATGAGTAGGGTATTAGTATGAACGTAACGTTCCGC
>CANRBM010000006.1 GCA_947628855.1 uncultured Clostridia bacterium
AGGTCTATAAGGGCTCACCGCAAGCTGCTGCGCCACTCCGCTTACTTGCCCCATAAAATCGCTACGCAATTTTATGGGGACCCCGAGGAAGCTCGGACATACGTTTCGTTAAATATGAACAAATTTAACGCGTCGCAATTCGCAAAAAATTTCATAAATAACTCCAACAAAGTAATGCTCATATCTCGCTATTTTTTGCGCTTGGGATACGCGGGCTTACGCCCGCTATTTTGCGCGGAGCCTCCCTAAACGCACGTTTGTCTGAACTTTCTTGGGGTCCCCGCAGAAATATGAAATGTTTTTGTGGGGTAAGGACTTGGGGATTTCTCGACAAGCTCGAAATGACAGGAATATTAGGTGTCACTCCGAGCGTAGCAAAGCGCAGTCGAGGAGTCCCCTAGTGAGAAATAGGTGGTGGATGTCACAGAATAGACAACACTTAGGCACAGAGGACGGAGGATATGAGTGTGCTAAGATAGAGAGCTCGTAAAAACAATCCCCTCAGTCTGTTTCACAGACAGCTCCCCTTATAATCACCCCACGAAAATACTTTTCGCGGGGACCCCGAATCAATACCCCACAAAATCACTGCGCAATTTTGCGGGGACCCCGAATCAATACCCCACAAAATCACTGCGTAATTTCGCGGGGACCCCGAAGGGGAGCCTTGTGCTCGGACACGGCGTGACGGCGGGTATAAGGACGCTCGGACAAGCGTTGCGTTAATTGATAGGACACAGCGAAGTCCGCGAACAAGCAGCGCTCGGACGGAGGGGCGTCAATGTCTCGGGTGGGACGGACGTTTGTGAACGGGCGCTTCTACGTATAAGACTTCTGCACATTAAAATTCGCGATTATATTTTTTTGAAACAAAGTATTTGATATTTGCGCGGGTTTATAGTATAATGCAAAATGTATTTATATAAGCAATTATATCGAGACAAAATTTACGGTATTTGGCGGGGCTGTCCCGCCGCATAGGAGAGCTAATGGCATCAGGCAACGACTCGAATGTAAAACAGGCAAAGACAAAAAAACTGCTCCTCGCGCCTCTGTTTGAGGACGCGAGCGTAAGGCTGGAGCCCGAAGAGCCGCAAAAAGTGCTTGTCGCGGGCATGGCGGAGGCGCGTCCCACAAAGGAGTATCCCGACTCGTTTTTCGGCAGGGCGTTCAAGATACTGAGGGGCGAATTCGGCACGCTTTTCAAAAGTTCGCTGTTTTTCATACTGTTCACTATTCCGTTTGCGGTAATACTGTTTTGGTTTGCGGGATATTATCAAAATCTCATGCTCAGCGGCACCTACAACTTTATGGGCGGCATTGGCGTGGGATATCCCTTCGGAGTGGGAGACAGCATTGCGGAGAGCGTCGCAAGATTGTATTGGGACGTCAAGGAGCCCGTATATATGATGCTCGCCGCCACGCTCATCCTCATTATGTTGGGATTTTCGGGGCTGTTCTATTGTGCGAAACGCAGCTTTTTCCAAGAATATTACAAAAAATCATTCCGCATGTATTGGATAGGGTTCAAAAAGCATTGGTGGAGATTTTTGCTCTTCGGCGGGCTCGTTGTGCTTATCGGTGCGGCTATGACGACGTCGATCATGAACCTGCTCAAAGCGCAACAGCTTGCGGCGGCGGGTGCGGGAGATTACTGTGCCGTAGTATTTTCCTGGCTATTCGGCGCGCCGCTCGTGCTGTATTTGACCGTTGTGCTCGCACTGAGCGTGACGTACGACCTGTCCGTAAAGGGTTGCTTCAAGGACGCGCTCGTGGTCATAGTGAATAATCCCTTCTCAAGCATTTTCGTGTGCGCGTTTTCGGTCGCGCCGTTACTGTTGTTGCTTATAGGACAATTTTTCTCGATCATCATCTATATAGTGATGACGCTTGTCGGATTTACGCTTATGGCGCTCATGTATGTAGCGCTCGTCTCGCGCGGAATGACTAAGTGCCACGACCGCAAGGAAGAGGGCGATAAACTTGCCGAACAACAGGCGAGAAGGGCTGTCAAAGAGCAAGCGAAGTCGAAAAAAGCGGATTACTCCGCATATGCGGGCAAACCCGCAAACGGAGAACGCGCTAAGACAGGCGGCGGTGACAAGAAGTCAAAGAAAACGGCCGTTCCGTATCAAAATCCCAAAAAGAAGAAGAAAAAATAATGGCGGAGATCTTTAAATTTGAGGTCACGTATGACGAACTCTTGAAACTCGCGGATAAGGCGTATGCGGACAAGGACGCCGTGAGATTTTTCGATTGCCTCAAAAGGGCGATAGCGCTCGACCCGTCGCGCGCCGAGGCAAAACTCAAGCTCTGCGAGGCATACGCGGCTCTCGGTTGCTTTGAACTTTCGAATGACGTCGCTTTTCGCGCGCTCGACCGCGGTGTGGACGAGGACAGTCGCGAGAGATTTTTTATTCGCCTCGCCGTCAATTTTATGGAGATGGACAGACCCGACGTCGCCGAGTTTTATTTGGGCGAATATGCAAACGACTACGATTTCGACTTTCCGTCCGAGGAGAGAGAGGACGACCGTGGATTGCGCCTCGTTTATCCTCATGGCGAGGAGTATTATGAAAAACTTGTGGAGCGCGGCTACGAGCTTTTGAGACAGCAGCGCTTTGATGACGCTATCGAGCTTATGGACAGGGTGGAATCCACCTCGCGGTCAAAAGAGTCCGCAAATCACATCGTACTCATTGCGCTCATGCTCAAAAACGACGTGGACAGCGTCATCGCGAATGCCGAGGATATGCTCAAAAAGGACGGGGACAGCCTCGTCATCAAGTGTACGCTTGCTACGGCGTATATGATGGAGGACAGGGCGGAGGACGCAAGACACATCGTGGATGGCCTGCTTGAAAAAGAGTACACGCGAATAGAGGATATACTGCTTTTGCTGCCGCTCCTCGTAAATTTGGAGCTGCACGGCGAGATCGTCAAATACTGCCGCCACGTACTTAAAGAGCACGAGTGGCAGATAAACGCTATGATGTGGCTGTCTATCGCGCTTTACAACACGGGGGAGAAGGCGGAGGCGGCAAAGGTGATGAGGCAGATAGACTCCATATACGGCAAAGCCTCGCCCGCCAAGTATTTTTTGCAACTGTATGAAACTTCGCCCGAGCATGTGGAGTATACGATATCCTTGCCGCATATCGAGCGTATAAGGCGCATGCGCGTCCTTGACGAGATCATCCGCATGCCCATGAAGATATTGAAAGAGCGCCTCGAGGAGGAGTCTCCCAAAGGCGAGGAGATCAGAGAAGTCATAGAGTGGGTGATGTCCGAGGAACTGGACAAGCCCGCATTCGTTTTGGCGCAAAAGCTGTCGCTTGTCATGTGTCCCTACGTTGAGGACGTCTTTAAACGTACGCTTTTGAGGGCGGACGTGGATTACGAGTTATTTTCTGAAATATTTTTGGCGCTGATGGATGAGGCGGATTACGTCGTGAGAATGAACGTCGTCGCTTGGGACAGGTATAAAGAGCTTTCATTTGTCAAACCGATCATATATTATAACGAGCCGGAGCCGCTTTTCAGCGCGCTGCGCTTTGCGCTTGTCAATATAGTTATAACCGACGACGAACCCAACGAATTTATTAAACGGCTGTTTAAGGTTACGGAGAGCGTCGCTCCTCTCGACGACGACGGAGATCCCATAAAGACGAAACGACTGCAAAGGATACGCAGATTGAAGAGCGTACGTACGATCGTGGGCGTGCTGCTGGGCAAGGTGTACGAGGAGGAAGAGTCGAGAGAGGATATAATTGAAAGATATGGGCTCAACGACCGCACATACGACAAATACTGCAATATTTTTTTCGGAGATGATGACGATGGAGAAAACTAAGACCGAAATGCTCAAAATGCTCGACGTCATGCTCGACGAGGGGAGACCCTATCATGAGAGGCTCGCCGCTTACGAGTTTTTGCAGGAGGACTGCGAGGAGATCATCGACGAGATGTTGAGCAAGCTCTATACCCTTGAGGGCGACAGCGGCAAAATGCTTATGGAAGTGCTTGCGGGCTACCCGGGGAATAAGGCGATATTCATGGGACTTGTAAGCTACCTTTATAAGGGAGAGGACGTCGCGCTTTTCGCACACCTCATTGGCAGCTACGGCGACGAGCAGGGCGTGGAAGTGCTCAAAGCCTTCCTCAAAGAGTACGAGCCGAATTACAATGAATATATGGAGATAAGAAACGCCATAGAGGAACTGGGCGGCGATTGCGACCTCGACGAGGACTTCAGCGACGACCCGCTGTATCGCTATCTCAAAGGGCTCGACGAGGAGGACGAGGACACCCGCCACTCGCCATTTGAGGGCATGTGGAAGGAAGAGGACGACGAGTGTGAAGATGACTGCGATGACGACTGTCACTGTCACGACGACGAGTGTGATGACGAGGACTGTCACTGTCACGACGACAACTGCGGGCATCGTTGCGGGGATCATCACGATGAAGATTGACGCTGTCAGAATATAAGACTTTGCCGTCCTGCGGGGCGGCTTTTAATTTGCAATTTTTCGACACAAAACGCAGTTTAAACTTGCATATTGCATAGATAAACATCCTTATCGCGACTATTGCGGTGAGGATAATGCCAGAATAGCTCATCACGGGATACATTGTGTCCACAACGGCGTCAAAGCCCGCGAAGCTTATGGGGTAGGCGACTAGCAACGCGGCGAATATGACGTACGCGCGATTTTTGTCATACGACAGCTTTTCGAGTTTGGCGAAGTGCGAGAGCGCCGCGCGTATCTTGTCGGATACTATCTTCAACGAGGAGACCATTGTCGTAAATATCGCCGCCGCGATAAGTACGCCGCATATCGGTTTGAGGCGGAACCTCTCCGCTACGCTGAGCACGGGCATGGACGAGGTAAGCCCGTCCGCGAGCACTACCGTCTGCAACATAAACAGCATACAGAATAGACAGGCGCATATCAAGCCGCAGGAGAGGAATATCTCGCCGTACGAAAGTCCCTCGCCCTCGTCCGCGATCACCACGCCGCCGAGCAGTACATCCAGGCCGCTGTAAGCGACAGGTTTAAGAATGGAGAAGGGTACGCCAAAGGGCTGAGGGTCCAATCTGAAAAATATCATGGCTATGGACAGCACTATGAGTGGCACGAGCACGCTGTTGGCAAGTTTTATCTTTTCTATGCCCAGTGCGACAACCGCCCCCGCGCATATTGCCATGACAAGCCCGAGAAGGGGGATGCCCGTCATGTTGCCAAGTACGAATTCGCTCCCCGCGAGCATCGCGACGAGGGATATCCCCGCCGAAAAAAATATCATCGCCCCGACTATCTTGCCCTTTGGCACAAGTCTGAGCTTGCCCGCAAGCAAAAACAAAAGACACAAAAGAGACATGAACACAGCGGACAGCGCAACGTTCAAAGGCGACGCCGCACCGAAAAACAGCGCGAGCTCCTTGCCGCTCGAAAACCCCGCGCCGATCGCCGTCCCAATGTACAAAAATGTCACTTTGAGCGCCTTTTTCATCCGTAAAACATATGCCACTCCCGCACGTTTGATGATTTTGGATATTTATATGTGGGCTTCTCGCCCACACGCCCCAGGTGGGGCGCTGCCCCACGCAGGGCTGCGCGCCCTGCACCTCGGCAAGGGCTTTCAGCCCCTGCACCCCAAGCTAAAAACGCGCGAACGTCGTGACTTTCGTCACTAGTTCGCGTGTTTTTGATTGTGTGTATGGTACAAACTCCTGCATGAGAACTTGATATTGGCGTAACCATTGTCCGAGCTTTCTCGGGGTCCCCGCAAAATTACGCAGTGATTTTGTGGGGGTAATTAAGCGCTTTGCTCTTGACATTGCTTTTTGAATTTGATGAAGAATGTTATTATGAGCGCGGCGGTCATGAGAATGGCGACGGCGTCCGCGATAGGCGCCGCCCACAGCGCGCCGTCTATGCCGCCCATAGCTACGGGGAGACCTATGGTGAGCGGAATGAAACAGACTATGTCTCGAAACAGCGACGCGGTCATCGCCATAGCGGGTTGACCTACGGCTTGTAAAAATACCGCGGACATCTTTATCACGCAGGTGAATGTCACAAACATCAAAAATATGCGGAAGAGTTTGGAGGCGAACTCGTCATAGTAGTGCGCGGGGTCGCCCTCGCCGAATATGCGATAGATGACCTGCGGGCACGCCTCGAAAAGCACAGTCGATATGAGTCCCACTCCCACGGTGAGCGCAAGCACGATGAGGAAGGTATCGCGTATGCGCTTGAAGTTTCGCGCGCCATAGTTGTAGCCGAATATGGGTTGCGCGCCGAGCACTATGCCTATTACTATGTTGAGCACTATCGTAAACACCTTCGTCTCTATGCCTATGAGCGCGATGGGGACGTCGGGACCGTACTTTGACAGCGCGCCGTACTTCGCGAGTATTATGTTGCCGGTGAGCGATATCGCGACAATGGATATCTGCGTGATGAAAGAGGATATGCCGAGTTTTGACACTTCGAGCAATATCTTGGGTGCGGGTATAAAACTTTTGAGGCGTAGGCGGAATGTCTTTGTGCGGAAAAAGTAGACTGCGCAGATGACGAATGTCACGCCTTCGCCGATTACGGTAGCCCACGCCGCGCCCTTTATCCCCCAGCCCGCGCCGTAGATGAACGCCGCGTCGAGCACGATATTGGTGAGCGCGCCCGCCACGAGCGCTATCATTGAAAAGCTCGGAGCGCCGTCCGCGCGTATGACGCCCGTCATCATATTCGAGACCATGTATATGGGAAATGCCGACACTATTATGATAAAGTAGTCGTTTGCGTAGCCTATGGTGTTGTCGGACGCACCGAACAGACGCAATATCTGCATGCGCAGTGGCAGAAGTACGGCGATAAGCAATATGCTGAAAAGAAAGGTCATCGTCATCGCAGTACCCACCGCTCTGTGCGCGTCCTCGGAGTCCTTGCGCCCTTGGCATATGCTGAGATACGCCGCCGTGCCGTCCCCGAATCCCCACGCGAACGCCATGGCTATCAGAGTGAGGGGAAAACATACGCCCGTCGCCGCGTTGCCCAGCTCGTGCAAGGAGCTGTTGCCTATGAATATCTGATCCACAATGTTGTAAAGCGCGCCCACAAGCAGCGAGAGTATGCAGGGTATCGAAAATTTCAAAAGCAGTTTGAAGATGTTTTGTTCGCCCAAAAATTTGTTGTCGCCATCGTCATGTGCGCCATTTTGCATTTGAGAATACTCGCTCGAAGGCGGAGTCAAGGCGTCGCCCCCTTGAAGAGCGGAAAGCGCGGCGTTTGAGGATAGCGAGTCCTGTCCCGCCTCTTGCGCGCATGTAGAAACCGTTGAAGTCTTGTGAATTTCGTCAAAAAAAATCTCGTCCATATTGCCTCCTATATTGGCAATACAGTCGAGGAGAGTCCATTTGCCGCATGGCTCGTAAAGCACAACAGTTGCTGCCTGACATTGTCATTTTATCAAAATCCGAGGCAAAATGTCAAACACATAGCAAATTTTGCGGGCAAAATAATTTTGTCGTTTTTCGACGAAATATTGCCATGGGGTGCAAAATATCTCAAAATTCGCTGTGTGGCAGGAGTTAAAATTGTCGCGAGGTGGAACTATGCAGACATTGAAAATTGCAGATAGCGACATATTTGTAGGCGAGGATATGTCCGTAGTCGAGGAGCTCAAAGAGACTTTGGGCGCGTGCGCGATATGCGTGCTGTATGACGCGGGAGTGGAGAGGATAGCCGAGGCCGCGATCTCAAAGCTCAAGGATGCGTACAGGATATTCCGCTACGAGGTGTTGACCGCGCGCGACGTAAGGGTGAAGGAGCGTCCCGCGCCGCCCGAATTCGTAAGGCATATCGTGGGCGTGGGCACAGGGAGCGTAGCGGAGGAGTGCAAACGGCTTGCCGAAGAGCTTGACGTGGAGTGGAGCATGGTTTTGTGCGCGCCTACGACGGACACGATAATGTGCGGGAAGTCTCCGAAAAACGTGTTTATCGCGCGAAATGTGATGTTAAACTGCCCGCCGTGCTGTTTGGCGGCAGGTTACGGCATACTGTTTTCCGAGCCGCTGAGAAATTTCGAGGCGCTGTTTTCTTCAAAAGTGCTTTCGACGGGAGCGGCAAAAGACGCGATCGCGGAGGACGCGGAGGACGCCGTAACGCTCGCATTAAAACTGCTTGAGATATCCGCCTCCAGGCAGCAGCCCGACAGCGCGGAGCTCACGGCGCGGCTCATGCACTTCATAGCCAAAAAGGCGGGCAGGCGCCCGAGGCTCATCGGCGAGTACAAATTTTTGGCAAGCTCGCTCATCGCGGAGTTTTACAGCGCGTATCTCTCCTCGCCGTCGATAGATTGCATGCCGCCCTCCGCCATGGACGACGCGCTTGACAAGCTTTCCTATCTTGGCGCAAAAGATATTATCCGTCCCAAAAGAGTTGACTTTTTCGACGCAAACGCTTATTTTAAAATAAGCTATATTTTAAGTGAATACCGCATGGATCTTTTGGAAAAGCTTGACGGGATCAATTCGCTTGGCAGACAGCGCTTTTGGCGCAGACTCTATCCCGACGCGGGGTATTGGCTGAAAAGCGAGGTGACTGTCTGCGAACTTATGAGCGCAATGACCCTCGCGGGGGCGTTCAGCGACAGCCTGCTCGGGTTGGCGTTCGCCTCGGGGATATTGGCGAGATTCGGTGCGGGATAAGGGACGCTATGAAAAACCTTAAGGATGTGGAGCTTTTCGTTTTCGACCTCGACGGCACCGTGTACATAGGCGACGAGGAGATAGATGGTTCGTTTGCGGCGATAAACGAGCTTAGGAAAAGAGGCAAGCGCATTTGCTTTTTTACCAACAACAGCTCGCGTATGCACACCGACTACATCGCGCGCCTCAACAAGCTGGGACTGAGGACGTATTCGGACGAGATTTACACGAGCGGGCAGGTGACTTGCGAGTACATCCTTGACAACTACCGCGGAGCTAAGGTTTTTCTGCTTGGCAACGAACGGCTCAAAAGCGAATTCGAGCTGTACGGCATAGAGCTTAGCGACGAAGCGCCCGACATATGCGTGATAGGTTTCGACACGTCGCTAAGTTATGACAGGTTGTACAAATTCTGCAAATTTGTCAACACGGGACTGCCGTACATCGCCACGCACCCCGACTTTTTCTGCCCCGCGCCCGAGTGTCCAATGCCCGACGTCGGCGCTATGATAGAGGCGGTCCGCTTGACAGTGGGCAGGACTCCCGACCTCGTCATGGGCAAGCCGCACAAGACCGCGGGGGAGCGCCTCGCAAAGAAGTACAACTTGCCCGCGCGCAAGATAGCTATGGTCGGCGACAGACTGTATACGGACGTCGCGTTCGGCAAAAATTGCGGCTTTACATCCATACTCGTGCTCTCTGGCGACACTACCCTCGACATGCTGCCCGCCTCCAAAATCAAACCCGACTTTACGCTTGACAAAGTCAAGGATATCTTGCCGCTTCTCGATATGTAATTTCAAACCATTATCAAATGTAGCTTTATACATATTGGAAAATATTGCCAAACTTGACAGCGCGGCATTATTTTTTTAAAATTCCAAAAAAGTTTTGAAATTTTAATGAAATTCATAAGAAAATGTAGTAGATTTATTATATCAATAATAATATGGGGGTACTTATGCTTCAGTTAAAGAACATCAAAAAGGTGTACGGCGACGACGAAGAGAACAAGGTACAGGCGCTTAAAGGCATAGATATCAGTTTCAGAGAGTGCGAATTTGTGTCTATCTTGGGCCCGAGCGGATGCGGCAAAACTACGTTGCTCAATATTATCGGCGGGCTCGACGTCGCGACGGAGGGTGACCTCATCTTCGACGGCGTTTCCACAAAGGGATTCACCGACGCGGATTGGGATGACTACCGCAACTCGAAGATAGGTTTTGTTTTTCAGTCTTACAACTTGATACCGCACCTCACCGTGCTCGACAACGTGGCTCTTGCGCTCACTATTTCGGGTGTGACAGGAGAGGAGCGCATAAGGCGTGCTACTGAGGCGATAGAAATGGTCGGGCTCAAGGAGCAGATCCACAAACTGCCCAACCAGATGAGCGGCGGACAGGTGCAGCGCGTCGCCATTGCCCGCGCTATGGTCATGCAAACGCCCCTGCTTCTTGCGGATGAGCCTACGGGCGCGATAGACAGCGAAACGTCCGTGCAGGTCATGGAGCTTTTGAAGGAAGTTTCAAAGACTCGCCTTGTCATCATGGTCACACACAACGCGGAGCTTGCCGAGCAGTATTCGACTAGAATAGTCAAAGTACTCGACGGCGAGATAATTTCGGACACGGACCCATATGACCCAGAGGCGGAAACAGAAGAAAATACGATAAGTGTTTCAAAAAACGCCGAAAACGACGAGCTTGAGGGCTTAAACTCAAAAAATACCGCGTATGAAAATACAAATTGTGTTTTAAATTCTGAAAATACTTCGGATAATGATGAAAACACGGAAAGTGTTTTAGCCGAAGATAATAAGAAAAAAGGCAAGTCGCGAAAAGTCAAGAACAGCGTAGCGCGCAAAGAGAGAAAGGGCAAGAGGACTACGATGTCTTTCGGCGCTGCGGTCAAGATAAGCTGGCGAAATCTACTGTCAAAGAGGGGCAGGAGCATCCTCACGTCGATCGCGGGCAGCATTGGCATAATATGTATCGCGATAATTCTTGCAATAAACAACGGCTTCTCGCTGTATATCGAGAAGTTTGAAAAGGCGTCGCTTTCAAAATATCCCATCACGGTGTCAACAAATGATGACGATGTCACAAGTTTGCTCGGTAACTTGCAACAGCAGCTGGTGGATGACACGGAAGGAATGAACGTTTTTGAGATGTTGGGCAGTGTGGATGAAAACAAGGATCTTTCCGACATCTTCCCCAACACAAATTGGGTCACGGTCTATGATATGTTTGTCAACATGATGACGGACTTCACGAATCGCAAGACAAACGAGATGACCGCCTTCAAACAACATGTCGAGGAGAAATTCGACCCATCTTGGGGCGATGTCAAATATGATTATTCGCTCAACCTCGACATCTATCGCCGCAATGTCGAGACCAGAAAAGACGGGACGGAGAACATAAGATATACAAAGATAAATCCTCTTTCCCAAAGCGATGTTTTTATGATACTCATAGGCATTATATCGGACGGACAGTTTGCAGACGCGTTGCAGCTTATGGACACCTTCCCGTTCTGGGATGAGATTGTCGGCGATGACGAAACGATACTCACGCAATATGACCTCCTCTATGGCAATATGCCGAAAGATGAACACGATATCGTGCTTGTAGTCAATGAATACAACAGAATTTCCGACTTTGACGCCTTGGCACTCGGCGAAAAATCTTTACTCGAACTCATGGGCGCATTGCAGGATGAAAAAGAGTTGTTTGCCGACTTCAAAAAGATGTTTGAAGAGTGGAGCAAGATGGAGTTCCGCGTGTTGCCCGCATCGGCGGCGGTGCATTACGATGAGGAGAAGAATACTTATACAAGTGTTATCGGAAAGGAATCGACCGATACAACGCTTGTAGATGTGCTCGAATCGGATGAGGCGATACCCCTCAAAATATCGGGCATCTTGCGCCCGAAGCCCGGAGTTCAGGACGGGTGCATAAAAGGTGTAATAGGTTATACTTCAAAACTTGGCAGAATGATAATAGATGACGCCAACGATTCGCCATATGTCAATGAGATGAGGCAGCGCGAAGAGACCTACCTTAGTGATTCCGAAATACATACGGGTATTATGGAAAAGTTTGCCGACTATCTTGAGAAAGAGAAGGAGATACCCCGACAAAAACTTGAGGATGCGCTATCCGGGAAACTCTCATTTAGTGAACAATTTCAATTGCTGCAGACTGCAAGAGAGGCAATGGACGAGTTGCTCCCCACGCTTTCCGAGGAAGAACAAGCTGTGTGGGAAAGATGTAAAAACAATATGTACGGTTTCGGCGGTCCTACGCTGATAGACGTCGCGACAAGATCGACGATCGAGACAGATGCACTAGAGTCCCTGTTTTACAGCTTGAATGTGCGAGACCTCGACAAGCCGTCCTATATATATTTCTATCCGAACAGCGTCCAAGGCAAGAACGATATCGTGGACTTCGTCGATCAATTCAACCTCGAGACAGACGCCAATGAGAAGGCGCTCGAGCAGGAAATAGACCCCGAGACAAACAAAAACAGAAGGCTGACCTACACCGACGTCGTCAAGTATTCGGATGAGCTTGACAGCATAGTGCGCGATATGGACACTATGGTCAACACCATAACTTACATATTGATCGCGGTCGCGCTTGTTTCCGTCATAGTGACGATGTTCTTGATCGCGATAATCATGTACATTTCCGTGCAGGACAGGACGAGAGAGATAGGAATACTGCGCGCGCTCGGCTCGCGTAAGTTGGACATCTCAAACATCTTCAACGTCGAGACGCTCATACTTGGACTATTTTCCGGCGTAATAGGCGTGATAATTGCGTTCATACTGCAATTCCCCGGCAACGCGATAACCGCGGCTACGCTCAATCTCGAGATAGTGGTTATGGCGTGGTGGCACCCGTTCGTGCTGATAATCGGATCCATGCTGCTCACGCTCATCGCGGGACTCATCCCCGCCGTCATAGCCGCAAAGAAACAGCCCGTCATCGCGCTCAGAACGGAAGGGTGATACTCTTGCATTTTGTCATGTCGGAAGTATGTGCGTCGGCGCAGTAGGCGCTCATCATGTGGCATTAAATTTTGAGATGTATCGAGGAAAATGCAGATATGTGGTTCAAAAAAAACAGCATAAAAGCAAAGAGGCGGCCGCGCGGCGGTCGTCTCTTTGTAAGGGGGAGATTATGTTTGTCATAAGTTGACAAATTTTATTTTTGGTTTGGCGCTTTATGTGGGCGCCGCGGGCAAAAGGCGGTCGAGATATTGGGTTTTTATGTGTGCCTTCTGCGGTCTTTTGGCTTATTGTCGGGCGCGGCTGTGCTGCGATGGCAATTACGCGCGCCGTTTATAGTTTTTAAGCTTATTTCTCGTTCATCACAAGTTTGTCGAGGGGGTTGATGGTCTCGCCGTCCTTGTACATCTCGAAGTGCAGATGCGCGCCGTCCTCCATCTCCTCGCCCTGCGAGTCGGACATCTTGCCGATGAGCTTTCCTTGCTCGACGCTGTCTCCGACTTTGAAGTCGCCCGTGTTTTCGAGGGATTTATACTTTGTTACATAGCCTTCCTCGTGTTCGATGGCGATATAGTAGCCGTTGAGTTCGTCATATCCCACTTCGGATATTTTTCCATCCGCCGCGGCGTATACATTGAGGTCGTCGGATACGAGGTCTATTCCCATATGCACAGCCCATTGATCGAGAGTACTGCTGAACACGAGCTCGTCGTGGGCGTATTCCACCGTGAGAGAGCCGTTGCAGGGCATATTGAAGGTGAGCTGTTTGGGAGAGTCGGGCTGTTGTTCGCCGGGATCTTCTTCGCCAGACTGCTCTCCGCCGGGAGTGTTGCCGCTCGGGTCCTCGGGTTGAAGAGTCTGATTGTCGTTTACGGACATATCAGGGGACGAGGTGTTCCTCGTGACGGCAAGTGCAATGACCGTGGCGACGGATGCAATGCACAAAACGATAAGAAAGTAGAATGCGTTGCGCTTCAAAAAGCCGCCAAAACGCTTCATTGCAACTGAAAATTTACTCATTTTTGTACCTCCGATTTGCATTGATTATTGACCGCTTGTCGGGGTTTATACATATTGTGAAAAATTTTTTTGACATAGCAGGCAAAATGTGCGACTCAAAAAATGTCTCGGGTCAACCATATTGCGCAACGAAATAGCTCCTTTGCAATAAGCGGCTCGGGATACAACCTATCCGAGCCGTAGCGCTTTTAATTGTTTATTATATAAAGGCAAAACGTATATAAAAAAATTTTTGACACTTTGTACAAAAAGAGTATAATAGGGGTATGAAAACGATACATTGCTCACTTTTTGAATTTATGCGGGATTACCACGCTAAGGACGATCAGCTTGCCGTCAAGTGCCACTCTCGCGAGATGCGCTTTAAGGAGCTGTTTAAAGAGATAGACCGCGTGGCGGCGGGACTTTACGCTATGGGCGTCAGAAAAGGGGATCCCGTCATGCTCGCGTTGCCGAACATCATACAAAACGTAGTTGCGGTGTACGCTTGCTCGCGCATAGGCGCTGTGGCGGCGATGATACACCCGCTGTATTCTTCCGACGAGTTTGAGGCGGCGGTGAAAAAAATTTCGCCCAAAGTGGTTTTCCTCTCAGACATCAATGTGAAAAAGTTCGGGGGCAGGGTAGGCGGCGCGCATCGCGTCATTTGTCCCTACCTTGCGTACGGCTTTTTAGGACTCAAACGCGGCAAAACTTTTGAGGAGTATTTCGGCGACGGCGAAGAAGATATGTTTTATATGCAGTCGGGCGGCACTTCGGGCGCGCCAAAGACCATTGTGCTCTCGTCTCGGGCGGTCAACGCTATGGTGGACAACCTTATGGATTTGCTCGGCGACCGTTTCAACGAAAAAAACCGCATGCTTGCCGTCATGCCAATGTTTCACGGATTCGGGCTGTGCATAGGCGTACACGCCTCTTTGAGTCTGAATATGGGGTGCGTGCTCATGGCGCGGTTCAACACCGAAAAGTGTGCCAAAACCATAGCTAAGGAGCGCATCACTACTATGCTCGCCGTGCCGAGGATGATATATAAACTCCTCGCCTACGACAAATTCAAGGGAGACGCGGTGAGCAGTCTCGAGGATGTATACGTCGGCGGAGACACCGTCCCCGACGAGCTTGTCAAAGCGTTTGAAACGCGTATGAAAGAGAGCGGCTCCTCCGCAAAACTGTCCCCCGGGTACGGGCTTACGGAGACAGTCACGGTATGCGCCCTCACAAAGCGTGGCGATTTCATTGAAGGTTCGCTCGGTTTCCCGATAGGAGATACCAAGGTCAAGATAGTGGACGATTCGCTCTCGCCCCTTCCCGCGGGGGAGAGGGGAGAGCTCCTGCTCGCGGGCAGCCAGCTTATGAGCGGCTATCTAGGCGACGAAAAGGCGACAAGGGAGGCTATGCCCGTCATAGACGGCGAGACGTGGGTCAAAACGGGGGATATCTTCAGCGTAGACGCAGAGGGCAGACTGTTCTTCTTCGGCAGAAAAAAACGGCTCATCAAAATCTCGGGCATGAACGTCTTTCCCTCCGATATCGAGGGAGCGGCGGCAGAGCTCGACTTTGTGCATGAGGCGGTCGCGCTCGAATACAGAGAGGGCGGCAAACCATTCATTCGTCTGCTAGTGGAAGGCAATCTCACAGAGGCACAAAAGCAAGAGGTCATCGCCCACATCGCAAAACGCCTTTCAAAGTGGAACACGCCGCGCGAGGTCGTCTGCCTCGCCGCCTTCCCCCGTACAAGCGTAGGCAAAACGGACATAAAAGTGCTAGAAAACGAGTACGGCGTGAAGTAAGTCCATATGCGGGGTTCCACCCCGCGCCTCGGCCGCTTGCATTTGCTCAAGGCTTGGCACCATTACGAAGTAAGGTGCCTAAAAGCCTACCGCAAAATGCTACGCTACTCCGCACGTGAAAATCGCTTGTCACAAATTCCTCGCGTGACAAAAAATCAAGAAGTTGTTCTAAGACGCTCGTCATGGTTTGGCGATTTTCACGTTTGGGGGACGCGGGCTAGCCCGCTGTTTTTGACTTCGTCCCCTGCACCCCAAGTTAAAAACGCGCAAAAAACAAATTAGACCCGCTTGGGTCTTTTTTGTTTTTTGCGCTTGTAAAGTTTGCAAATTGATGTAGGGAATGAAAGTATGACTATTGCGGGCTTTTGCAAACGTAGCCGATTTGCAATTATGCTTCTTCTAAGGCTTTTTGATATTCCTTAAGAATGAGATCTCTCAGATGCTCGCGGGTCTCGGTGTTGATTGGATGAGCTATGTCTTTGAAGTCCCCTGCGGGAGTTTTTCTGGAGGGCATTGCAATAAATTCGCCGGAATCGCCTGCGATTATCTTAATGTCATGGATTGCAAAACAGCCGTCAATGATGATCGATGCTACAGCTTTGAGCTTGGAACCTTCTGCGTCCACAAGTCTGATCTTGATGTCCGTGATATTGAGCATACATTCCTCCTTTGGCTAGATTTTATTACTATACAAATATTATCATACAATTTGTAGTTTATCAATAGAATTTTCGCTTTTTGCTCAGATTTTTCACATTTTTAATAAAAGTATATGGCAATTGATTGCAAATTAAACCAATTTTCATGATTTTTTTGTCAAATGCGGGAGGTGGCGCATATAGTGGGGCGTGGCGAGAATACATTTTGTTGGTATCGGCGGCGTTGGGATAAACGCGCTTGCGAAATTTGCGGCGGAAATGGGATTTGAGGTGAGCGGATCGGACGCTCGCTTGAGCGCGCATGTGACGGGTCTAAAAGGCGACATATACGAGGGCGTACGACCGTCCGCCGTTGACGGCGCGGATATGCTCGTATATACGCTTGCGACAAACGAGCGACATCCCGAGATATCGCGCGCGCTCGAACTCGGCATACCCGTATTGCCAAGGCACGTCATGCTGGGGGAGATATCAAAGCTGTTTGAACGCAGCGTTGCAGTCGCGGGCACTCACGGAAAGACGACGACTACCGCGATGCTTACGCATATACTTTTCCGCTCTCAAAAAAAATTTACGGCGATGATAGGCGGAGAGTGCGTCGATTTTTCCAATTTTGTCAACAATAATATCGTTCTCAACTTCTCGGAAGAGATGAGGCGGGGGTTTATCGACCATTGCGCGGGCAAGGATAACGCCGAATATTTTGTGCTCAGGGACAGGATCGTCGCGGGCGGAGGCATATTTGTGACGGAGGCGTGCGAATATATGCGCGGCTTTTTGCAGCTCAAACCGTATATTGGCGTTGCGACAAACATCGATTTCGACCACCCGGATTGCTATGCGTCCGAGGCCGACGTGCGCGCGGCATTCGACGAGTTCCTTGAGGGGAGCAGGATAAGGATCACCGAGGCGGGATATGTGAACGGCGCGTATACGGTGGCGATAGAGGGCAGCGGCATAAGTACGGCGCTGTCTTTGCGCGAGTCGCGAGAGATATACTTCGGCAAAAAATATGCGTGCGAGCTCAAACTGCCTATGGGCGGGGAGTACAACCTGCGCAACGCAATGTTTGCAATCGCGGCGGCGTATGCGCTGGGGATATCGCCTGCCGACAGCGCGCGGGCGCTACTCGACTTCGCCGGAGTACAGCGGCGATTCGAGAGGGCGGGCAGTATTTTGGGCGTGCCAGTATATTTCGACTTCGCGCATCATCCTACGGAGATAGCGTGCGCGCTGGAGAGGGCGAGAAACGAAGGGAGCACGCTCGCCGTATTTCAACCGCATACGTTCAGCCGCACGAAGGCGTATCTCGAAAAATTCGCAAAAGTGCTGGGCGAGGGGGAAGGTGCGCTCATACTCGCGCCGACATACGCCGCGCGCGAGACGGAGGAGGACGGTGTAGGCATAGACGCGCTCGAGACGGCGATAAGGGAAAAATTTCCGAGCAAGCTTGTGTTTAAAGCAAAGGACCTTGATGACGCGCTGCAACTTGCCCGCATGCTGGCGCCGCTGCACAAGAGCGTGCTCATGCTTGGCGCGGGCGACATATACTCGCTAAAGGCGAAAGCAAAAAACGGATATAAAAAGTGATATGGGGTGAGATAACGCGCGAAAAATGTCGAATTCGGACGCGTGCGATTTATGGGAAAATGTGTCGAAAATTTTGCAACGACATTTTCATCGGTCGCCAACTAAAAGCGAGATCTTGTCAAAAAATGACGCTTCCAAAAAGTGCGACGGCGCGAAAAATGTCGCAGGTCGGATATGAAAAATGTCGAAATATGTCGCGCGGATATGTCGAAAGTTGTCGAGACTTAATGTCGAAAATCGCCGCTCATACTGTCGGGACTTGTCGAAATTTGACTGTTCTGCGCCGACGAATTGCGACTCAAACGGAAAAGTTTTGCAATGCAAAATTGCACAAAAAGTACTTTAAGATGTAAAAATGCGCATATAAAACCGCCATTTGGCAATTTTAATATGCATACTTTCGCATTTGAGAATTCTCATATCGAGATGTGAACGTCCTTTGATATGCGCTTTTGACATATATTGCGCCCGCGTAAAATAAAATTTGATGTGAACAAGACTGTCAAGGCGTTTTCAGTTGTGACGGGCTTTGCCGTTGTGACAAGGCTTTTGTCGTTTATATTCAAGATATGGGTGTCGCGCGCGCTCGGGGCGGGCACGGTTGGGCTGTATCAAATCGCAAACAGCGTGATGATGACGCTCTTTACGGTGACTTCGGGCGCGCCTACGGTGCTCTCGCGCAAGATCGCGGAAGCGAGCGGCGACATTAAAAAGCAAAACTCGCTCACTACGGCGTCGCTCATTGTAGGGACGGCGTTTTCGGGCGTAGTCGTCGCGCTGCTCTACGCATTCAAAAGTCA
Organism: uncultured Clostridia bacterium; assembly: GCA_947628855.1. Lineage (GTDB taxonomy): Bacteria > Bacillota > Clostridia > Christensenellales > CAG-917 > CAG-475. Next base: position 18,594 of record CANRBM010000006.1, read on the forward strand.
TTTGGGATTTCTCTTTTCGGACGAGAGGTGCCTTCCAATATTCCTTATAATGCTGCCCACGCTTGTGACTTCGGGCATATACGCGTGTTTCAGAAGTTGGTTTTGGGGACGCAAAAACTTCCTCGCATTCTCGTCTACGGAGCTTTTGGACGAGATCGTGCGAATGATACTCTCCATAGTTTTTGCGGGCGGGATAGTGAGCTTTATCGACGGGGCGCAGGGCATCGCGCTTGCGGTGACTATATCGGACGCGCTGTGCGTGGTCGTGCTCGGCGTGTTGTACGGCATAGCGGGCGGCAGGTTGTGCAAACCGTACGGCTTTAAGGAACTGACATTTAGGGCTGTCCCGCTGAGCGCGACGCGCATTATCACGTCTATAACGGCGTCCGTGACCGCGCTCGCTTTGCCACAGATATTGGTGAAGTGCGGAATGAGCGTGGCGGAGGCGACTGCGGAGTATGGGCGTATAGCGGGCATGGCGATACCCCTCATAATGGCGCCCGTAATGCTTGTAAGCTCGCTCTCGATCGTGCTCATACCCGACGTCGCAAGCCTTAAAGCGTCGGGACAGACGGACGCGGTGCGCAGGAAAGTGATGAGCGCGGTCAACTTTGCAATGCTTGTCGCCTGCATATTTTTCGTGCTGTATATGCCCCTCGGCAGGCACGTCGGCGCGCTCCTCTTCGGAGACGCGAGGGCGGGGGAGCTTGTGTCGAATTGCTCTTTCATGCTGTTTTTTATCGTAATGGCGCAGGTGACGACGCCTATGCTGAACTCATTGGGGCGAGAAAAAGCGACGTTTTTGAACTCGCTTGCGGGCGCCGCCGTGATGATGCCGTGTACGCTGCTGCTACCGCGCTATGTGGGGGTGTACGCAATGGCAATAGGCTCTGCAAGCTGTTTTTTGGTCATCTCCGCGCTCAATCTCATCGCGCTTTCGAGGTGCGTCGGAAACTTTTTGCAAGTGGGAAAGATGTTCAAATGCCTGCTGTTTTCAATTCCGCTCGCATTTTTGGGAGTGCTTGCGGACAGGCTTATCACAGCGACGGCGGGATGGCTTGTGAGCACGCTTACGCTTGCCGTCCTGCTTGTTTTTTTGCTGTTCATCTTCATCCACGCCTTCAAAATAGCGGACATTTCCTCCGTGATAAGACTGCTCCGTCCCGCGTATACAAGCAAAGCGGGATCCCCTCGCAAGTCGCGCGTACGCGCCGCGAAAGCCTCCCGTAGAGGGATAAGATGAGAGTCTGCACCTAGATCACGTCCTCGAGGTTGAAATCGAGTATTCGGTGCAGGTTTGCGGACATCACAAGCAAAGATTGTATTTTTGATTGCGCGTTTTGAAAATCGTCGCTCTCAAGCGAGCCTTCCGTCTCTCCGAGCGCCACCGAGAATGCCCTAAGGTCGGGCGAATAGGTGAAAAGCTCCATATATCCGCGCTGTTTCTCCCACCATGCCGTGAGTGAGCGGAGTTTGTCGAGCGCCTCGTCATCCTCCGCGTGTACAAGCTGCTCCACCTCGCCAAGCTTGTCGTCGAGCGTAGAAAAAACCTTGTCAACGTACACGTTTTCAAGTATGCCCGCAGTGATTATGACGAGGAGTACCATTACGGCGATCACAACTTTTTTCATTGCTTTTTCTCCTTTGAGGCGTCGTTCGAGTCATTTTCGCCCGACGTGTTTGCGCTTTCAGACGCGTTTTCCTCGCCGCTGTCGGTAGTATTTTGGCAGGATGGGGCATTGTTTGCACTTTCATTCTGTTCGGTTTCTGAGCCCTGCGCCGCGGTGTTTTCACCGTCCGTGCCGTTTGCGCCCGCCAATATGTTTTGGGCGGGCATAGAGTCGTCGCGGACGTATTCGCCGCCTTCGTCGGGCTGTTCATCGGGCATAGTCGCGTCATACACGGACACTCCGGTATCGGCGTCCTCGTCGCTTGAAAGGGTCGCAGTGATGAAGTTGCCGCGGTATGGTTGAAGGAATACGTCCTCGCCCGCTACAAGTAGCACGAGCACCTCATGCTGGCGCATATTCAAGCGGTCGAGCAGGGTGAGCATGCGCTCCTTCGTGACGCCTTCAAGCTTTGAGAGGTTCTCGCCCAAAAACTCGCCCTCCATTATGACTGTGACGGGTATCTGCGCTTTGGGCAGGGATATGCCTATGTCCTCGGCGGAGAGAGGTTTGTTTTGAGACTTCGGCAGCACCGTGAGGGATCCGTTTGTCTCGAGTATGGCGTATTCGACGTCGGAGGGACTGAAATAGCCGTTGCCGCGCAGCGCCTCCATGATGTCGTCGATGTTCATATTCAGCTCCTTCATCACGTCGGGAAGAATGTTGCCGTCCTTGATGAGTATTACGGGCTTGCCGTTCAAAAATTTGCGGAAGCGTACGCTCTTCGTAGCGAGTTTGGTGATGATTATGTGCACGAGGAAGAGCGAGAACACGGGAATTATGCCGTAGATTATGGGTATCGTCGCGTCCGCCATGGGGATACACACAAGCTCGCTCGCGACAAGCGTGATGGCAAGCTCGAAAGGTTGCAACTCCCCAAGCTGCCGCTTGCCCATGAGCCGCATAGCCAGCAGCAGGAAAAAGTAGAGTATAAGACATCTTAAAAACAAATTCAGCATACAGCTATTTTTGGCAATATTTTGAAAATTATGTATTGTATGTGGGCGAGAAGTCCGCTTGCATTTGCTAAGGGCTTGACACCATTACGAAGTAAGGTGCTTAAAAGCCCATCGGCAAATGCTGCGCCACTCCGCTTACTTGCCCCACAAAATCACTGCGTAATTTTGCGGGGTGAGGACTTGGGGATTCCTCGACGTTGCTCGGAATGACAAGTTATATTACCTGTCATTTCGAGCGTAGTCGAGAAATCCACTTGTTTTTAGTAAAAAAAACTCAGACCAAACTTTCGCTAATATTTAGCTCTCACGCAGGAGTTTGACACTTACACACGAATCAAAAAACGCGAGCGACGGCAAGCATTTTTGCCTAGCTCGCGTTTTTAGCTTGGGGTGCAGGGGGTGAAACCCCTTGCCGCAGTGTGGGCGCGTAGCCCACAAATAAAAGAACAAAAAAATTCCCTTGCCGAGTGGGGCAAGGGATTTTTTTGCATAATGACTGTAAAGCGCGTCAGTCTTTGTCTTGATCGTAGCGGTCGTGTTTCTCGTCGAGCGCTTGTGCGGTGGCCGTCGGGACAGGCGCTTTCTTGATCTTGGCGGGCTTGTTGGGTGTCGCTTTGCGGATCTTGCGGACGATGAACACGACGAGCACTATGATGATGACTAGTCCGAGCACGATGGTCGGGATCATCCACCAGAGGTAGTCGAGGTTGAAGGAGCTCTTGGGAGTATCGGTGTTGGTCTCGGACTCCGTGGGAGTGCCGCTCTCGGAAGAGGCTACTTTACGCGCTAGGTGCGTCTTGGCATACTCTTCGTCGTAAGCGCTGTTATTGGGATCGAGTTTGTTTTGCGCGGTGGTGAACTCCTCGTCACCGTTCTCGGTGAGTTTTGTGATAGAGATATCGTCAAACATCGCGTAGCCTGTCGTCAAGCCGTAAGTCACGGACTTGCCATCGACGTCCTTGTTGGTGTATCTGCCGAGCGAGAGTCTGAGGGTGACGGAAGTCACGTCGTCGTCCTGCGTTTGCACATAGAAGGAGTACTCCGTCCACTCGGAGGAGACTACAGCCTTGAATGAGAACTCGTTGCCCGTCTCGTTTGCGGAGCCGAGATACAGCTCGATATAAGCGCCTATCTCTTTCTCTTTGCGCAGCGCTTCGACTTGTTCTTCGGTTGTGGCATCCTTGAAATCGTCGTCGTTCTTGGAGTTGTTGAGCCCGTATGTGCGCATAAAGACGCTTATCTTGTACACCGAGTTGTGATTCAAAGTGTTGGAGGACGATGTATAGGTGTACGCGCTCTTTGTAGTGTTGTTGATGACGAGCATATGGTCGCCTGTCTTTGAGCCGTGATTTATCTGCTCGACGGGGATCCAGTTGTTCATCTTCAAGTCTTTTATCTTTTCTTGAACGATCTGTTCGCGCACTTGATAGTCTTCCGTATCGCTGAGTTCGGGATGCTTTTCAAGATATTCGTTCTTTTCATCTTCTGAGACGGTGATGTCGTCGGAGTCGTAATCCCTGCCGAGCAACTTGACGTACGGGGTGCCGTCCAAAGCCTCCGTCTCGTAATAGCTGTCGCTGCCCGTGAAGATTATGCCGCTCTTCGTGTTGGAAGAGGATTGATTTGTGCCTGCGGCGCCGCTCCAACCGCTGGGAGATGTGAGCGTCCTGCGTGAATCGACGGAGCCGGAAAGCGGGTCAAAGCTGTCGATCTGGAAGTCGAGCTCGTGGACTTTATCAGCGCCGAGCGTGGTCTTCTCCTGCTCCAAAGCTTCTTTGTACTTGTCCTCATCCTCTAACGTGTAGGAGGAGATGTTGTCAAAGAATACGTGTCCCGCAGACTTCGCGTTTTCGACTGCTGTTTGATAGTCGGAGTCGTCCTCGTCGGCGATATATTTCACATCTTCGCCCAGCCACAGGTTGAGTTTCAAAGATACGCTGTTTTTGCCGACCTTGATGAAGAATACATACTTCGTCCAGCCTGTGCCTGCCGTTTCACTTGTGTGGTTAATGACGAAATTGTTTGAGCCACCGTTGTTGCCGGAGCCGGAAGCCTCGCCTGTCAGACGTATGCTCGCCTTTGTGGGACCGTAGGTCTTGGCATAGAGCGAGAGCACGTTGTAGGTGTTCGCCGAAAGCGTGAAGCTTGTGGAGGTGAAACCTATCGCAAACTTCTCCGCGTCGGACTTGCTGCCTATCGCAAGGACGTTGGGCCCCGCGATGGACTTCATATTGAGTTCATTGTAATAGTCCGCATTTGCCTTGTCGCCGTAGAAGTTGTTGAAGAAATCTGCGTCGCTTATGCCCGTTGCGGTCGTTGCTTGCGTTGAAGAAGAGTAGAAGAAGTTTTCGGGTTTGCCTTCCTTGGTATCCTCTTCGAGCTGGATTATGCCCGCGTACAGGTTGGCATCGGTCTTGTTCTTGTCAACCGTCTCGTCGCTGATGTCCCAGCTGTCAGGCATTGCGGGGACGCTTTGGTTGTAGAGATAATTCTCATCAAGCGTAGCGTCAAGGTTTTCGTCGTCGAGGTCGTAGTTGTCAAAGCTGCCGTTTGTGAATTGATAAGTGTAGGACGTCGAGAGGTCACAGGTCTTTGTGTAGGTGGATGTGGATGTGCCCGTGTAGTTTGCATAGGTCAGATCCGCCATATTGAAGTTTGTCACATACACAGCGCCGCTCGTGAGCGTGGTCGTCGCATAGCGGTTGCCCGTGCCCAGCGTGAGTTTGAGCGCTATCTTGGTGTCTTTCTTCGCAGCGCCACGGAATACGAGATTGATCTCCACCCAATCGTTGAGATACTCGTCATAGTCGTCGGTGTTTATGCGCGTGATGGAGGTGAGGATGACCTCGTCATCCTTGCCGTTCTTTTCCTTGTTTTCCGCTTGCGCGGTCTTGTTCAGCACATAGACGTACGCGCCGCTGGTGTCCTTGACGTCAACTGTTTTAAGCCAGAAGGAGACGCGGTAGAATTTGTTCGCCTTTATGATGATGGGCGCGGATTCCACCTCATAGTAGCTGTCTTGAGAGGCATACATCGCATATGCGGTCTTGTTTGGCATATTTGCGTAGGGCAGGCCGGGATATGCGCCGAGCTCTTCCGTGAATGTTTTCTCGTCAGATATGTCAACGACGCCTTCTCTCACAAAGCCCGCAATGCGGGGATTTTCAATGTCGGAGATGTCGAAGTGGCTCGTCCAATTTTTGGGAGCGCCGTTTGTGCCGACGGTAGTCACCACGTCCGGCGTTGTAAACGAAGATTTGCCCGAACCTTCCAAATAGGTTTTGTTGAATTGTTGGTACTCGTTCTGCTCCGACAAGTCTACGATGGCGCCTACTTGCTCGACCTCTTTAAGATCGATGTTGCTTATGTCGAATTTGAGCTTGTTGTTCTCGGCGGTGACTTTCTTGACGGTGTCGGTCTGTCCGGGGATAGTGACGCCCTCGGTGAGAGTCAGCTCGTCGATGAACACCCAGCCGGTCGAGAACGTGCCGTTTGCCAAGTATGTCGTGGAGTTGGAGTTTTGAGACAGGTTGCGATAGTTCACAGAAGTGTTGCTCGATGTGCCTTCCGTGCCGAGCCATATGGCAAGATTGTAGCTGTAGTCCTTGAAATCGTTGCCCTTGATGTAGAAGATGTAATCTATCCACCCCGTGGTCTCGCCTTCATTTTCCTCGGACACAGTATATCCGTTTGCTGTGTTGTCAAGCCTGTAACCGCCGATATACGCATTGTCAAGTTTGTTTTGCGCGATGCCCTCTATCACTATGTCCTTGCCGTCAGAGCCGGAGAGGATGAGGGAGACGCCCGCGCCTCTTATTTTTGCGGCAAGCAGACTTATTTTAAGGGCGTATGTCTTGCCTTTTTCAATGGTTATTGAGCGCGAAGAGCGGATGCCCTGCGCGGTCATGAGCTGTTGCGAGAGCATGAACACGTTTTTGCCCACGCCGCCGTTATAATTTTTCAATGCGTCGAGAGTATCAAGAACGTTGGCGGGGTTGTAGAGATATTCTGTCGCGTTTTCATCCGTCTTTGTCCTGTAAGTCGAGGAATATTTTGAATAATTATCCGCGAATTTCGTCGTGTCGATTATGGCGTTGTAGCCGAGACCCGTAGGAGCCGCGTCGTCTTTGCCACTGTTGCCCGTCACGTGCGTCCAGGAGTTGGGAACGCCCGAGGAGGACAGATTGTAGGAGCCGAAATCAAAGCGGCCGTTGGGCACTTTGAGAGTGGTGGTGCTTGCGATGACTTCCTTGCCGTCAACTGTAAGTTTACCGCCGTTTTTCTCCTCCGCTTCTAAGGCGTTTGCGTATGCAGTCTGAGGGTCTTTTACTTTGAGGTTGGCAACGTCGTCGTCCTTTATGTCCTCGTTGTCCGCCTCTTTCACAAGTTTCTTGAGGGAGAGGTTGTCAAAGAAAGCATAGCCCGAAGTGAGTCCGTCCGAATAGGAAGCGGTGTACTTGCCGAGGCCGAGTTGTACGGTGAGGCTTGTTGAGGAGGTGGGAGACGTCTCGATGTAGATCTCGTACGTTTTCCACTCGCCCTTTGTGTCTATTGCGGCGAACTCCGCATAGGTGTTGGAGCTTACATAGATGCGCGCGCCGGGTTCGGAGGTCGGGATCGCCTTGTTGTCGGCGTCTACGCTGCCCGTGATGTTGTAGGTGAGCACGTCCACGCTGAGCTTATAGTAGGAGCCTTTGGACAGCGTGAAACTTGCCGACGTGTAGCCGTATGCGGTGGGACCGTGTTGAGCCTTGTCGTTTTCATCCTTGGAGTCTGTGGGCTGATATATCATGAGGTCGTTCTTGTTTTCGTCCTTATCGTCGCCGTGACCGCCCTTGACGAGCGCTTGTCTCAATGCGTCTGTCTTATCGTCCCAAGCTTGTTTGTTTGCGGCGTAGAGCGCGCTGTCAAGACTTATCACGCCCGCGATGACGTCGTCGCGGAAGGAGCTTGAGGAGTACATCTTCGAGCCCGACCAGTTGTTCATGGAGCGGGGATAGGACGTCGCTGTCTCGTCAACCATCTTGAAATCGCCGTTTTGGATGAGCAGTCCCTCGGTAGCCTCGAGTTTTTCGGGTTCCTCGGGGGTATTTGCGGGATCGCAAGCGTAAAGCAGGCATGACGTCAGAGCGACGATCACAACGAGTAAGAGTGATAAAACTACAGTTTTCTTCTTGTTCATACCAAACCTATTTAGTTCTTCGGGGGAGGTGCCCCCGTTTTTTGCCGGATTTCATACACGTATGCGCTCGCGCACAAGGCGTATGATTTGTTATTCTAATACAAAACAAAATTTTTTGCAATCAAAAAACATACTTTCCGCAAAAATTATAAAACTATTAAAAATGAACGCTTTTTTCATACCGAAATCTATAATTGCCTCGGGAGCGGGCAAATATTCTTCGCCGTCCAAACCTAGCCGCGTCAAAAGGGGCATTTTTGCCGCCTTTGTAGGCGTGCTTTTGGGCGGAGTCAACGGCATTTTCGGCGCGGGAGGAGGGATGCTCGCCGTCCCCGCTCTCACCTTCATACTCGGCTATGACGACAAGAGCGCCCACGCCGCGGCGATAGCCCTCATACTTCCGCTGTGCGCGATAAGCGTAATCGTATACTCTCTCAAAGCGGCATTCGATATGTCCGTCGTGTTGCCGACTTCCATAGGAGTCTTTATCGGCGGGCTCATTGGCGCGATACTCTTGAAAAAGATACCCGCCGAGTGGCTGTCCTTTGTGTTTTACGGGCTCATGCTGTTTTCGGGCATAAAGATGATTATGGGGTGAAAAATGTTTTCGATTTGAAGATGAAAACGGGTTGAAAAAGCTGAAAATCGGCAGTCTAAACGGTTAAAATGAGGAAATGCAGAAAATGAAAGTTGTGTTTTACATCTTGGCGGGACTTGCGGGCGGAGTGCTCGCGGGAATGGGGATGGGCGGCGGCACGCTCACTCTCCCCATACTCGTGCTTGCGCTCGGCGTGGGGCAGCTTACGGCGCAGTATGCGAACCTGCTCGCGTTTTTACCGTCGGGGACGGGCGCGCTCGTGCTGCATGCGAAGAGCGGACTGCTCCGCCTTGACGGAATTCTTGTCGTGCTTGTCCCCGCGCTGATAAGCTCCGCGCTTGCCGCATACGCCGCGACATACCTCGAGGGAGAGCTTTTGAGAAAGCTGTTCGGAGGCTTTCTTACGGCGGTCGCGCTTGGGTCGCTTTTTACAAAAACCCTTAAAAAATGTTGAGAAAAAACCCAAAATTGGGTATTTACAATAGTTAGTTTATCAGCTATAATCTATGTACGGATATGCCGGTAACGCGCGCTCAGGCGCGTGCGTATTTTCCACGACGTCCGCACATCTTGCATTTTGAAAGGGCGGCAAACCCGCAACTTAGGAGAGGCATATATGGAAAAGATCGCAATTATCGACCTTGGGTCAAACTCCGCGAGACTTGTGCTTGTCAACGTGCTTGACGGCGGCTATTTCGTCGTCTTTGACGAGCTCAAGGAGACCGTACGGCTCGGACAGGATATGGATTGGGACGGCTTTATAAAGCCCCAGCGCATTGCGCAGACAATAAAGACTCTCACCATGTTCAGACGCCTTTGCGACGCAAATCAGGTGGATAAGATATTTGCGTATGCGACGGCGGCTGTGCGTCGCGCCAAAAACCAGAAGAGTTTCCTTGATGAAGTCGCGATGACCTGCGGCATAAAGATAAAAGTGCTCAGCGTGGAGGAGCAGGCTATGCTCGTCTATCAAGGCGTAATAAACTCCATGGATATCCCCAAAGGGCTCATCATGGAGATGGGCGGCGGCTCCACAAACCTCATCTACTATAATCGCCGCAATCTGATAAATTACGAGACGCTGCCTTTCGGCGCGGTCACGCTCACCGACCTCTTCAGATCGGACGGCTCCACTCCGCAGGAGAGGGCGGCGAAGATAGAGGAGTTCATAGGCGAGCAACTGCGCAAGATATCCTGGCTTGACAGTGTGGAGCCGGATACCGCGCTCGTGGGCGTGGGCGGCAGTTTCAGAAACCTCGGCAGGATAAGCAGGCTCATACGCAAATACCCCTTCAATATGACGCACAACTACGAGCTCAGCACGACGGAGTTTGAAAACATCTACAACACGATAAAGAAACTCGACCTCGACAGCACCATGAAGATAAAGGGGCTCTCCAGCGGCAGGGCGGACATCTTCCCGAGCGCGCTTGCCGTCATGAAGGCGGTGCTCAACCGTTTCGAGTTCTCGAAGATAACGATAAGCGGATGCGGCTTGAGAGAGGGCGCGATGTTCAGATATGCGGTGCCGAGCATAGTGGACAGGCCTTTGAGCGACGTCTTGGGGCACTCCATCTACACGCAGATGAAGTATTTCGACATCAACATCCCGCATGCGGAGCACGTCTATCAATTGAGCGTACAGCTTTTCAAGCAGCTCAAGGTGTTGCACAAGATGCCCAGGGCGTACGTCAAGGTGCTCAAAATTGCCGCGTTGCTTCACGACAGCGGCATGCGCATAAAATATTACAATCACCAACTGCACTCGCAGTATATTATTCTCAACTCCAACTTGTACGGAGTTTCGCACAAGGATATCGTGCTCGCGTCCTTCGTCGCCGTTGGGCACAGAAAGGCGGAGTTCAATCGCGACGACCTGCTCAAGTATAAGGATATGATAACCGCAGATGATGCGGAGGCGATAAAGAAACTCAGCGTTATCCTGCGCATTGCGGAGAGCTTCGATCGCTCGCAGAGCGGAGTCATCAAAAATATCAATTGCGACGTGCTTGGAGACAGCGTCATTGTCAAGACGGAAGTGGAGTACGGCTCGGATTGCTCGCTCGAGATAAAGGACGCGATGAGCGCGGCGGGCGATTTCAAGATGGCGTACGGCAAAAACCTCGAGATACTGTGATGGGCGAAAAGTACTCGCAAAGGGCGCATATAGTGCTCGCTTCCGCCTCTCCTAGAAGGAAGGAGCTGCTTGAAAGCCTCGGATTGAGCTTCGACGTGAGACCCGCGGATATAGACGAGGATATCCACATCGACGAGCCCGCGGAGCTTGTAAAAGAGCTGTCCAAAAGAAAGGCTGCGGGCGTGAAGGCGGAAGGCGCGTGCGTCATTGGCAGCGATACCGTTGTATATGCGCGGGGCAAGATGTACGGCAAGCCGCACACGGAGGATAGGGCAAGGGAAATGCTCGGCGAGCTCGAGGGGAGGTGGCACACCGTATATACGGGGGTCACTGTGCTGTACGGGGGAGAGAGGCGCACCTTCTCGGTGAGTTCACGCGTAAAATTCAAGCGTATGAGCGCGGCGGATATCGACCGCTACGTGCGCGAGAAGAAACCTCTCGACAAGGCGGGCGCCTACGGTATACAGGACGGAGAAGTCGTAGAGGGCTACAAGGGGAGCTACTCAAACATTGTGGGACTGCCGCTTGAGAGGCTTACAAAAATAATGGAAAGGATGGGAGTGATATATGTCAACAGTTGACCTCTCTATCGACCTGGGGAGCAAATTCATCACGATATACCAAAGGGGAGTGGGACTCGTCTTGCGCGAGCCTGCAATTGCAATTGCCTCCCGCAATAAGAGCAAACTAGAGATACGCGAGGCGGGCTTCCGCGCGCAGAACGTCATGACGGGCGCTTTGGGTGGCGCGAAGGTCATCGCTCCCATAAACAAGGGCATTGTAGTGGACGAGGAGATGACCGCTCAACTTCTCGAACATTTTCTCAAGAGGATATTGCCACACGGGCTTATCAAGCCAAGAGTGAGGGCGATAGTGTCCATATGCTCCTCATCTACGGGCTCCGAGAGGCAAGCGGTGGAGAAGTGCTGCCTCAAAGCGGGCATAAAAGAGGTCACGCTTGTGGAGTCGCCGCTCTCGCTGCTGTCATATACCAGCAGTATAGGCGGGCTTTTTGTGGACATCGGCGGAGGCAAGACGGAGATCGCCGCCGTCACGAACAGAGGAATAATCTGCGGCTGTACGGTGGATATTGCGGGCGACGCATTCAACAACGCCATAATAGATTTCATTGTCAAAAAGTACGGCGTGAGGCTGGGCGAGTTTACAGTCGAACATCTCAAACAATCCGCGCTTTCCTTCTACATAAACGACAACGCCAACTATGCCGTATCGGGCGCGGCAAAGGACGCGGGCGACGCTCCCGACGGGTCTCCGCGCAGTCTGTATGTGTCGGCGTCAGATCTGCTCAGCGCCGTGCAGGAGCTTGTGGACGACCTCATCGAGCTTATGATGGACATACTCGACAAGACCCCTCCCGAACTTTCCGCGGAGATATTGCGCAAGGGCATTTTCGTAAGTGGCGGTTCCATGCACATCCCGGGCATAGCGGATTATCTCGAGCAGGCGCTCGAGCTGCCCGTCACCGCGCTCAAGGATATAGATAATGCCGTTGCCATCGGCGGAGCGCGATTCTTCGACAACAAGGATATGCTGTCGGATATGCTCGGAGTCAAGCTGAATCTGCTGTAAAATTGACTATATATCGCAAGTTTTGACAATTTCAGCCCTATTTTTCGGGGCTGATTTTTTTATTATTTTACCTATGAGAAGAATAGTTGTGACTTCGGGCAAGGGAGGAGTGGGCAAGACTACATTGACGGCGGCGCTCGGAAGAAAACTCGCGCGCGCTGGGTCCAGAGTAGTGCTTGTAGACGCGGACGTCGGACTCAACAACCTCGACGTCGTGACGGGTGTGGAAAGACGGGTAGTCTATGACATAGGCGACGTGCTCGCGGGCAGGTGCAGGGCTTTTCAAGCGCTCGTCGCGGACAGCGAGTCAAGCCTTCGCATACTCCCGTCGTCGCGGGACTGCTTGTCGATATCCGCGCAGGCGTTTTCGCAGGTGATAGCAAGCCTCCCGGACTTCGACTTTGCCCTAATAGACTGCCCCGCTGGGATAGAGCTCGGCTTTCATCGCGCCGTCTCGGCGGCGGATGAGGCTATTGTCGTCGTCACGCCCTCCGCGTCCTCCATACGCGACGCAGACAAAGTACTGACGCTGCTCAAAAGCTATCCGCTCAAGGACGCGTCCTTGGTCGTGAACCGCGTGCGCCCCGACCTCGTGCGCAAGGGAGAGACGCTGTCGGCGGGCGAGATAGGAGGGCTTGTGCGAACTCCCGTCATTGGCGTGATACCCGAGGACGACGCAGTGACGGTCTATCAACAGCTCGGCACTTTTCCGACCGACAGTCCATCGGATAGGGCGTACGCCTACCTAGCTCAGAATGTCATCGAGCGCACTAAGACTTTCCACGACGTCTCTTTCAGACGGAGGCTGTTTAAATTTCGGGCATAGCGGCATCGCGAAAAGTGCGTAATGGGGGCGGATAATGCGCGACGGCGCGTAGTCAAAAGCGGAAAAATCAGAAAATAAAATGCGACGGAAATGAAATTCAAGGAGGGGATATGAGAGCGGACAGAGAGATATCAAAGCGTATGCGCGAGATGCTCACGCAGGATAAGATCGAGATAAAGGACGGATTTATTTCGGCAATGAAGGGGGATCTTGGCAAAGTGCTGGACGCATACTTCGCGCTTGCTTCGCCGATAGGAGTGAGCATAGAGAGGGGCGAGAACGGCGAAATTTTTGACGTCGCGATCACTTTTGTCGCATCGGACATACGCCGCTTCGACACTACTATGGATATAAAAAGATACTGATATTCGCGGCTTGGACACTGTTTTGGCGCCGCTAAGGGAGGAGAAGAGACCAAGTTCCCTCTTTCAGTCATAATAGCGGACCCGCGCGCATAGTGTATAGTCGAGGTGACTTATGGAGTATGATGAAAGCAAAAAACTCGACGTCAAAGTGAGCGAGAACGATTTTGTGGAAAACCGCGTAATTAAACCGCGCGAGAAAAAGAAACACGGGTTTGACATCATCGACATCACGATGATACCTGTCATAATCGGCGTATTTGTGTCGCTCGGTTTCCTGTTTGCCAATCTTTTCAAGGCTACGGCGGCGGTGGACGCGTTGAACGCGCTTGTCGGCATGATGGGAGCGTAAGCGGACGGAATGAAATTCAAGATAAATCCGCTGTTTTTCGCGCTTGTTCTGGCGCTCGTATTGCTGGGACAGGCGTTGAATTTTATGTGGACGCTCGTCGCGCTCCTCCTTCACGAGGCGGCGCATGCGGCTATGGCGAGGCTGAGGGGCTTTCAGGTGAAACAGGTCGTGCTTTTGCCATACGGCGCTATGATGAGCCTCGGGGAGAGTTTCGATCCCGCGTCCGCCGTTCTCATAGGGCTTTCGGGTCCCGCTATGAACGGAGTGCTCGCGCTCGCCTTGCTCGGACTTTGGTGGCTTTATCCTGCAATTTATCCAATTACAATGCCGTTTTTGTACGCAAACGTCTCGCTTTGCGCCTTCAATCTCTTGCCCGCGTATCCGCTTGACGGCGCGAGGGTAGCGTTGGGACTTAGCAAGAACAAGCTCAAGGCGATAAAGGGACTGCAAACGGCGGGAGTCGCGCTGAGCCTCGCGTTTTTCGCGCTATTCATTGCGTCCTGCTTCTATGGCATAAACATCTCCCTCGGCGTGATCGCGGTTTTCCTCTTTTATGGGGCGGCGTTCGGAACGCGCGACGAGATGTATATAAGCGTGCTTGACAGCGCGAGCAAAAATTTGGAGCTGGGCGTGGAGCAAAGGCGGGTGAGGATATCTTCCCGCGCGCCCATAGCGCGGCTCTATCACCACGTCAGCGCATCGAGCGAGACGATCTTTGAGATAATAGGCGACGACGGCAATATAAAGGCGCTCACGGAAGAGGATCTGAAGGCGCTCGCGCTCAAGTTCAGACTGTCCTCGCCCGTGGGGGACGCGCTAGACGGAAAAGCCAAACTTTTGTACGTTCGAAAAAAGCCTACAAAAACACAGATAATGAAGAAACAAAAATAAACTTTTTGAGATTTACAACAAATTTCCCATTTATTTTTCACAAATTTTCCGCATTTTTGCAAAAAACGGGACAAATTTCGTTATATGGCGGGCACGTTTGACTTTTGAGCTCGATAATCTTATAATTACGTATGAATAAATATATCGCGTGCAAAGGAGTTTGTCTTTTATGAAATTTGTTGGCGTGGATATAGGCGGTATGAGCGTCAAGGTCGGCGTCGTGACCGATAAGGGAGAGATACTCTTCAAAAAGTCGGCAATATGCCACCCCGATAGGCAGGACAGCGAGATAGCGGCGGAAATAGCCTCGCTCATCAACGTCGTCATCGAGGAGTCGGGCGTGCAAAAGAGCGACCTCGCCGGCATAGGCATAGGCTGCCCGGGGTCCGTCTACGACAAAAAGGGCGTAGTCAGATACAGCTGCAATCTCAACCTGCGCAATACTCCTCTCGCCGCGTGGATAGCGGAGCGCGTGGGCATTGGCAATGTCAGACTCAGCAACGACGCCAATTGCGCCGCACTCGGAGAGACGCTTTTCGGGGCGGGCAAGGGCGCGATGAACAGCGTCATGATAACTCTCGGCACGGGCGTAGGCACAGGCATAGTCGTGGACGGCAAGCTGCTTACGGGCAACAAGTCCGCGGGCGCCGAGGGCGGGCACATCCAAATTGACGTGGGCGGCAGGACGTGCGGTTGCGGCAAAAAGGGACACTTCGAGGCGTATGCGTCTGCGACGGCGCTGATAGCGCAAACGAAGGAGGCTTGCGCAAAATATCCCGACAGCCTTCTCGCAAAACTCGCCGCGAGCGAGGGCGTGGACGGCAAACTCCCGTTTCATGCGGCAAGGGCGGGCTGTCCCGTCGCGCAGAGGCTTGTAAAACGCTATATCAAATATGTGGGCATGGGGCTTGTGAGCTTTGCCAACATCTTCTATCCCGAGGTCATTATAATCGGCGGCGGCATCTCAAACGAGGGCGACGCCATAATAAAGCCGCTTCAGAGGTATGTCTCCCGCAACGTGTACGGCGCGGAGTACAATCCCAAGATAAAAGTCGTGGCGGCGACTTTGCGCAACGACGCCGGTATAGTCGGGGCCGCGGCGCTTTGCATGTAAAACTCACTACGTATGGCAGATATTGCATCGGAATTTGAAAAATTGCTCCCCGAAGTCGAAAAGCCGGGGCGCTATTCGGGCGGGGAGTGGAACACCCCCGATATGTCCTCTCCCGCGAGAGGGGATATGTGCTTTTGCTTTCCCGACTTGTACGAGATAGGCATGAGCAATCTAGGCGTTCAGATACTCTACGACATAATAAATCGCGCCGAAGGGTTCAGGGCGGAGAGGTGCTTCGCGCCCTCGCTCGATATGGCAAAAAAACTGAGGGAGCATGATATCCCGCTGCTCTCCATAGAGACGAAAAAACCCGTCAAGGATTTCACCGTCGTCGGGTTTTCCATTGGATTCGAGTTGCTGTATACAAACGTGCTCTACATGATGGATCTCGCGGGAATAACTTTCCGCGCTGCGGACAGAAAAGAAGAGGACGCCATCGTCATTGCGGGCGGGCCATGCTCCGTAAATCCGGAGCCGTTTGCGCCGTTTTTCGACGCCATAGTGTGCGGAGAGGGCGAAGAGGCGGACCTCGAGTTGCTAAGGCGGGTCACCGAGGGCAGAGATAAGGGGCTTACGCGCGCGCAAATATTGAATAGTATATCGGACATCGAGGGAGTCTACGTCCCCTCGCTCAAGCGTGAGGGCTACCGCGTCAAAAAGGCGGTGGTCAGAGATTTTGAAAACGCGCCCTACATTTCAAAGCCGCTCGTTCCCACTGTGGAGAGCGTGCACGACAGGGCTACGCTGGAGCTGTATCGCGGCTGCGCGAGCGGGTGCCGCTTCTGCCAGGCGGGATTTTGGTATCGCCCCATACGCGAGATGAGCGCAAAACGCTGCGCCGAGCTCGCCAAGGATATGCTAAAGAGCACGGGATTTGGCGAACTCAGCCTATGCTCGCTTTCCACAAGCGACTATACTGGGCTCGAGGCGCTCGAGGATGAACTCAGCCCGTACTGCCGCGAGAGGGGCATCACCATGGCGCTCCCCAGCCTCAGGATAAGCTCGTTCAAGCCGGATATGGCGAAGGATTCGCGCAAGAGCTCGCTCACTTTCGCGCCCGAGGCGGGTACGCAGAGACTGCGCGACGTGATAAACAAGAACGTCAGCGAGGCAGAGATAGACAAAATTTCCGTCGCTTTCGAGGCGGGCTATGACAGCATAAAACTTTATTTCATGATGGGATTGCCCACCGAGACGGACGAGGATATCGCGGGCATAGCCGAGATATGCCGCCGTTTAAAAAGACTGTATATGGAAAAGCGCAACAAGCGCGGGCTGAACATCTCCGTGAGTTGCGCCGTATTCATCCCCAAGCCCTGCACGCCCTTCCAATGGGAGGAACAGATTTCCTTCGAGGAGATGAAACGCAGGCAATTTTACCTTCGCGGACTGCTCCGCGAGATAAAGGGAGTGAGCTTTTCCTGGCACGGCGCGGAGACTTCCGTGCTCGAGGCGGCGCTCGCGAGGGGAGACGGGCGGCTCTCCTACGTGATAGAGGACGCATATAGGGCGGGCGCGTGCTTTGACGGCTGGTCGGAGTACTTCAAGTGGGACGTTTGGCAAGCGGCGTTCGAGGGCAGAGGACTCACTATGCAGATGTTCACGCGCGCTCGCGACCTAGACGAAAAGTTGCCGTGGGACTTCATTGACGTGGGTGTGGACAAAAAATACCTCGCGAAAGAGAGAGAACTCGCCTACAGGGGCGTCACGACAAGGAATTGCCGCGAGGGTTGCAACGGTTGCGGCGCGCTGAAGATGGGGAGGTGCACCATACTATGATCGTGCTCAAATATCAAAAGTGCGAAGAGGCGCGCTTCATATCCCACATCGACTTGCTCCGCCACATCTCCCGCATACTGTTGAGGGCGGAAATACCCGTCAAACGTTCAAACGGTTTCAATCCACATGCGCTCGTATTCTTCTCCCCGCCGCTCGCGCTCGGCGTCACTTCGAGGGCGGAGTATCTCACGATAGATACTGATATGTCCGTAGGGGAGGTCATGGCTCGCTTTAACGCCTCGACTCCCAAAGGATTGAACGCAATTTGCGCATATGGGTGCGAAAAAAATCCCAATTTGCAGGCGCGCGTCGTGGCGGCGGACTATGTCTATCCCTATCCTTATCGCAATATAGACTTCTCGCACACCGTCATCGAATATCAAAAGAAGGGCGAACCCGTGAAAGAGGACGTGACGGCGAAGATATTTTCCGCGCGGGACGAGGGCGGCATGCTGTGTCTCAGGCTTGCTACGGGAGGCGTAAATCTGCGCCCCGACAGGCTTCTCGCCACGCTGGACGGCATATACGGTGAGACGGGCAGCGTGACGGACATAGTCAAGACGGCGCAATTCGCATCGGAGGACGGAGAATTCGTCAATATTGACGATATCCTGTCTTAAAGTGCCGAAAGCGTCTGTATAAACCCGCCGTTTTGCAAAATGAATGGCAGAAAACGGCGGCAATGATGTGAATCAAATTTTGTATGGATAGATTATGAAACAGTTGATTTTGGACTACACCCCATACTGTACGCGCGCCGCGCTCGTCGAAAACGGAGAACTCATAGACTTCTCCGTCGAGCGTACAAACGCAATGGGGATCGTCGGCAACATCTACAAGGGCAAGGTGGAAAACGTGCTCGAGGGGATGAAAGCCGCCTTTGTCAATATCGGGCTGGAGCGCAACGGTTTCCTCTTTGTGGGCGAATCGCGCGTGGACAAGACGCGCATACAGTCCGTAATGCCAAAGCGGCAAAAGCAGATCTCCCCGGGCGACGTCATAATGTGTCAGGTGGTCAAGGATCAATTCGGCACAAAGGGCGCGCGGCTCGCTACGGACATCACGTTGCCCGGCTACTATCTCGTCCTGCTGCCCGACTCTAGCTTTATTGGCGTGTCCCGCAAGATAGAGGACGACGAAAGGAGAGAGTATCTCGAACAGCTTGTCACTTCCATTTGTCCCGACGGCATGGGATTCATCATCCGCTCGGCGGCGGACACCGCGACGGACAGGGATATAGTCGTAGAGGCGTCCCTATTGTTGTCGCTTTGGGAAAAGATCAAAACCGACTATGCCTCTGCGCCCGAAAAGAGCATGGTTTTCGAGGAGATGTCCCTTTTCGAGCGCGCGCTCAGGGATACCTTCAATGAGGATATCGACAGGGTCATTGTCAACGACGCGGGCGTGGCAAGCGCGCTCGAGGGCAGAGTAGGCAAGGCGCGCATCGAGGTGTACACGGGCGAGCGCGGTATTATGGCGCACTTTGGCATCTCCACGCAAATAAATCACCTTTGCGATCGCCGCGTAGATATCCCGGGAGGGGCGTACATCGTCATAGACAAGACTGAGGCGCTCACCGTTATAGACGTCAATACCGGCAAATTCGTGGGCTCGCGCGACCTCGAGGACACCGTCTTCCGCACCAACCTCGCCGCCGCGGATACCATTGCAAAACAGCTGCGTATTCGCAATATCAGCGGCATTATCGTCATAGACTTCATAGATATGGAGTCCAAGGAGCACCGCGACGCCGTCCTGCAAAGACTTGAAAACGCCCTGAAACCCGACCACCAGCGCACCGCGACCATAGGCATGACTCCTTTGGGACTCGTCGAGCTCACCCGCAAAAAGACCCGCCTCGGACTCGACGACTTTATGCTGCAACCTTGCAAGGAGTGCGGCAGCGGCTTTGAGATAAGCGACATCCAACTCTGCTTCATGCTCCGCGACGAGCTTGTGGACTTCTTCATCGCCCACCACATAAAAACGCTGTTTGTAGGGCTAAATCCCGCCATTTACAATATGGTGTTTGAAAGTAATATCTTCGAGCGCAGCCTCCAGAACGCGTGGAAAGACAAGTGTATTTGGCTGTATGCCGACGACGAGATAAAGCGCGACCGTTTCATCTTGCATGGCTCCGCTCCCGAAAACTTGCCAATGTCATTGAAACGCCTGCAATCGCAGGAGAGCGAAGAGTAATAACACCCCACGCAGGGCTGCGAGCCCTGCACCTCGGCAAGGGGTTTCACCCCCTGCACCCCAAGCTAAAAAGCGCGAATGTGGCTCTTTCATTGTCCACATTCGCGCTTTTTGGATTGTGTGTATGGTATGAACTCCCGCGGGAGAGCTTGATATTAACGTTAGCATAGTTTGAGTTGTTTTTATGTGACCTCACCATCCGCTTGCATTTGCTCAGAGCCCGCAACCTTGCTCATGGGTGGTCGCGGGCTCTGAGCAAATGCAAGCGCGTACAAGCACTTATTGTATTTTCCGAATATATATGACGGAGCACACTTGCAAAAGCCGACGAAATATGGTAAAATGAAACACGATAAGGTAAGGGTGGATTATGAAAGCATGGCATGTCCGCAGTTTAAGCGACGTCACATTGGAGGATTGTCCCTCAAATAGGGCGCAGGGCGAGGTGAAATTGAAGTTGTCCAAGGTCTCGCTGTCCTCAAGAGAGCTTGTCTATTTGACATCGGGAGAGGACATCGGGCACGATATCCCGGGACATTCCGCGATTGCGTATGTTTCAGAGGCGGACGAGGACAGCGGTTTCAAGTTGGGGTCGCGCGTCGTCGTCAGCCCCTTTTTGTCCGTAACAGAATTCGGCAAACAGGTCGTCAGGACTATGGGCGTCAATTCGGACGGACTTTTGAGGGATTTCGTATGCGTCCCGTCGGAGAATGTCTTCCCTCTTCCCGACGGCATTTCGGATGAAGAGGCTGTCTTTACGGACTATATCGCCATGGCAAACAAGGCTTTTGAATATGTTGAGGCGGAGGCGGGCGATTATATCGTCATCGTAGGGGCAAATACCTTGGGACTTATTTTGAGCCAGCTTGCAAGCTACTATCAGCTTGTCCCCGTGCTCATAGACCTTGACGCTAGCAAGCTCGCGCTCGCAAAAAGCTGGGGAGTGAGCTACACCCTCGATCCGACTTATGACGATCTCGAGAGACGGATAATCGACCTTACGGGCGGCAGGATGTGCGACGCGGCGGTCTTCGCAGGCGAGGGCACTACGCTCGATGCCGCCATACGCCTCGTCAAGGACGAGGGAGAAGTCGTGCTCGCGGGCTATTCTTTCCCCGAAAAGCACGGGCTGGATATGGATGTGATCTTGAAAAAACAGCTCAAACTGCGCGGGATAAACAACGGCTACGGCGAGGTATCCACCGCGATAAACCTGCTCGCCAACAAGATAGTGTGCACCGACGGCATGATAAACGCGCGCATGTCCTTTGACGAGGTCCCCAAAGCGGTCGAGGACGGCAGCAAATATCCCTACAAATTCGGTCATATCCTTATTTCGCAATACTGACCGTAAACTAGAGATCGCAAAAGCGAACAAAAGTCGCTCATAGCAGTATTTTGCGAATAGTTTTGTGAAATCCAATTAAAAAAAATGAGGCAAGCGCCTCATTTTTTTGAGATATGACGGTTTATGTTTTATGTGTAGCGCTTGTCTAA
Organism: uncultured Clostridia bacterium; assembly: GCA_947628855.1. Lineage (GTDB taxonomy): Bacteria > Bacillota > Clostridia > Christensenellales > CAG-917 > CAG-475. Next base: position 39,747 of record CANRBM010000006.1, read on the forward strand.
CGGCAAATGTTATTTTGTCGATCTTTTCATAAAAGCGAGAACAAGCTCTACGGTAGTCTCGCGTTGCGCTTGTTTCTCCTGCTCGCTTATGCCGTCCCCGTCGTTTTTGAACATCTTGAGCGTGGTGTCGTTGTCCGCAGTAGAAAAACTCATGTGCGCGCCGGGGGATATAACGTGCTTTTCGCAATACTCGGCATTTACGCACTCGAATACGGCGGACTTTTGACTGCTCGACAGTACTCTATCGCCCGCGGCGTGAAGTATGAGAGAGGGGAGCGCAAGCTCCGCCACATTGTAAAAGTCTATATCGCCCGTGCCGCCTCCGCCATTGAAAACGGAGCCGTTGTACTTATAGCACAGCGGGGCGAGCAAGATAAGTCCCTCCGTCGCGTCTGGGTTTTCTTGAGCGCGCCTTATCGCGGCGCCTCCGCCTTGAGAGTGCCCGCCGAGAAAAAATCGCACGCCTTTGAAACGGTCGTAGGTCGGCTCATAGTCATCATATTGGTAAAAGGCGAACATAACTTTTGGGAATACCGCCAGATATCCCTGCTTGGCGAGCGCTTTTCCGAGATACTCATAGTTTGACGCGTCAATAATAGTTCCTACGTAAAAGAGAAGCCCTACCGTGGGAGGCGCGCCTATGGGAGAGAATACAAGCGCGTCCTCGCCGTCCTCTATGTTCACCGAGAAGTCATTGTCCAAAGTGTAATCGACTTTGGGAATAGGTTTGTCGCAGGCATAAAGCGAGAGCGCAAGCAGGACGAATATGCCGACAAGTAATAATGCAAGGCGTTTTTTCATAAATGTCTCCCGCAAAATTGTAGCATAAACGGCGGTGCTTGACAATACGTCGCCGACTTTGATTTTTTCGTGGATATTTGGCGGGCGAGATGTTATAATGACCTCGGAGGCGCTTATGAAAGACAACGACGATATCAAACTTATTGACGCGCTGCGGTTGCACGCGCTGGAAGGCTATATCCCGTTTCATATGCCGGGGCACAAACGCAGTCAAAAATTCGAGTATCTAAACGGGTTAGCGGACATCGACATCACGGAGATCGAAGGTTTTGACAACCTGCACGTGGCGAGCGGCATTTTGAAGCGCATAAACGACAGGGCGGCGAAGGTATTCGGCGTAAGGGCGTCGCGTATGCTCGTCGGCGGAAGCACGGCGGGGATACTCGCCTCGGTGCGCGCGCTCACGAGGAGGGGAAACGGCATACTTATTGCGCGCAACTGCCACGGCAGCGTTTTCAATGCGGCGGAGATATGCGCACTCGATATGCACTATGTCTTGCCCGATATGACGGACTTCGGATTTTACGGCTCGCTCTCTCCAGCCGAGGTGGAGAAGGCGCTTTTGGAGAATGACAACATAAAGTTGGTCGCTCTCACAAGCCCCACATACGAGGGCGTTATATCCGACGTCGCGGCCATAGCGGACGTCTGTCACAGATTTGGCGCGAGGCTGCTTGTGGACGAGGCGCATGGCGCGCATCTCGGCTTTGCGACGTTTGAGCAGAGCGCAAGACGTCTGGGCGCGGACGTCGTCGTAAACAGCTTGCATAAGACGCTGCCATCCCTCACGCAGACCGCGATACTGCACATCTGCGCGCAGGACATAGATATCTCCGAGGTGGACGAACAACTTGCGGCGTTTGAGACAAGCTCTCCTTCCTATCCGCTCATGGCATCCATAGAGGGGTGCATAGATTATCTCGAAGGGGACGGAACAATAAAGTGGGCTAAAAATATATCCGCTTTGAGAGAGGAGCTTAAAGGATCAAAAGCATTTGAACTTTACGAAGGCGAGGGCGCGTACAAGTACGACATCTCAAAACTTACTCTTATCTCGCGCTGCGAAATGAGTGGGACGGAACTTATGCGCGCGCTTAGGGAAGAGTACAAGATAGAGCTTGAAATGGCAGGCGTAAACTACGCTATAGCTATGTGCGGAGCGGGGGATGACGCCGAAATGTATTCAAGGCTTAAAGACGCACTTTTCAAGATATCTTCGGGCAGAGATTTACAAAAAAGTATTCTAAATAAAGCACAATTTGAGAGTAGTTTTCCAAAAACGGGCAAAAATGAGAATACATTGCCGATTTTGGCGGCCGATGATGAGCGCAAAACAGAGGCTGTGCATACGCTCCGCAACACAGGGGACGGAGCGCTGACTCCCGAGGGCGCGCTGAGACTTCCGCCTCTCCCCGAGAAGGTGATGAACGCTTGCGACGCGAGGGAGCGCGCATTTAAACTTGTGCCGCTTGAAGAAGCCGAAGGCAGGATAGCCGCGGAAAACATAAGGGCGTATCCTCCGGGATGTCCCCTCGTCGTCAAGGGGGAGAGGATAGAGTCGGCGACGCTTGCCGTGCTCATAAGGCTGTACGAGTGCGGCGTAGAGGTGCAGGGCTCAAAGGGAGCCTTCCCGCAAAATATAGCCGTTCTTGCTTGACAGCGCGCGCATAAGGTGATAAAATTATCTCAATAAAAATATCGGAGTTGTATTATGAAGAGAATCGTTACCCTCAAAACTCGCAATCTGAACGAGAGCAAACAAAACGGCGGCTGCGGCGAGTGCCAAACCTCCTGCCAATCCGCATGCAAAACTTCCTGTGGCGTCGCCAACCAAAAGTGCGAAAAAGCCGCAAAGTGAACGAGGCAAAAATTTGTCCAAAAATCGCCTAGCTTTGTCTAGGCGTTTTTTATGAGGAATGGGGAATTTTTATGATCCATTGTTTTAAACAGGGCGGATACAACATAGTGCTTGACGTGGCGAGCGGCAGCGTACATGTCGTGGACGACGTCGCCTATGACATGATAGAGGCGTTTGAGACGGAGCCTAAGGAAAGCCTTATTGCGCATATTTTGCAAAAATATGCCGCTCAAGGCTTGACCGAGCAGGACGTTGAGGAGTGCTACGGAGACATACTTGCGCTAAAGCAAGAGGGCAAGCTGTTCAGCGAGGATACCTTCAAGCCGAACGTCGAGGCGCTCGCAAAGCGCAGCCCCGTCATAAAGGCGCTGTGTCTGCACGTCGCGCACACTTGCAATCTCGATTGCGAATATTGTTTTGCCGCGCAGGGCAAGTATCACGGCGAGCGGGCGCTTATGAGTTTTGAGGTTGGTAAGCGCGCGCTTGACTTCCTCATAGAGTCCAGCGGGACGAGACACAACCTCGAAGTGGACTTCTTCGGCGGGGAGCCGCTCATGAATTTCGACGTCGTGAAGAGGCTTGTCGCATACGCGAGGAGTGTGGAAGAGGAGCATAACAAGCATTTCCGCTTTACGCTCACCACAAACGGCATGCTCATAGACGACGACGTAATAGATTTCGCAAATCGCGAGATGGACAACGTCGTGCTCTCCCTCGACGGCAGGAAGGAGGTCAACGACCGGTTCAGAAAAACAGTCGGCGGCGTGGGAAGTTTTGACATCATCGTGCCCAAATTCAAAAAGCTGGTGGACGCGCGCGGCGACAAGAGCTATTATATGCGCGGCACTTTCACGCACTTCAATCCCGACTTCACAAACGACATTCAGACTATGCTCGACCTCGGCTTTGACGAGCTGAGTATGGAGCCCGTCGTCTGTCCGCCTACGGACAAATACGCCCTCACCGAAGAGGACAAGCCCATACTGTACGCGCAGTACGAGAAGCTGGCGGATATGATGATAGAGCGGAAAAGGCAGGGCAGACCATTCACTTTTTATCACTATATGCTCGACCTCGAGGGCGGGCCGTGCGTATACAAGCGCGTGTCCGGGTGTGGCAGCGGCACGGAGTATCTCGCCGTCACGCCCACGGGAGAGCTGTATCCCTGCCACCAATTTGTGGGCGACCCAAACTTCCTTATGGGCGACATTTGGCAGGGCGTGACAAGGACGGATATCCGCGACCGCTTCAAGCGCTGCAACGCCTATTCTCGTCCCGAGTGCGCCGACTGCTGGGCGAGGCTGTATTGCTCGGGAGGGTGCGCCGCCAACGCCTACAAAGCGACGGGAGACATACAGGGCACCTATCGCTACGGCTGCGACCTCTTCAAAAAACGTATCGAGTGCGCCATAATGCTCAAAGCCGCCCAAGCGAACATAAGTTTGAACGATTAGATGTCGGATCTGCTGCAATAAAAATAAAACTGAAGGCGTATCTATTTTACATTAGTCCCTATATAAAATTTGTGGCAAGAGCATACCGCAGGAGTTTAGAACCTACACACAATCAAAAAAACGCGAGCGACGGCAAGAATTTGCCTAGCTCGCGTTTTTAGCTTGGGGTGCAGGGGGTGAAACCCCTTGCCGA